>CAYGQG010000148.1:0-5001 GCA_964351955.1 uncultured Micavibrio sp.
TTCTTTATGTAGGGCATTTTGGCGCGGGCTTGGTTTCGTGTCTTCCAAAAGTATAGGATCGGCGGGGTTGGGGTCATGGCGTTTTGTTTTGCGGATAGCATCGATCCGCTTATTCCGCGCGATCGTGAATATCCATGTGCTGGCTGCTGCCTGCTTGGGGTTATAACTCTCAGCCTTGTTCCAAATCGTCAACATGGTTTCCTGTGCCAGTTCGTCTGCCAATTCCGGGCTTGCTCCGCCCTTCATCAAAAACGATTTTACGCGCGGTGCGAAATGCTCGAAAAGCGCGATAAACGCTTCTTTAACCTTGTTTTCGGCTATGGCACGGATCATTGCGCTAAAATTTTCGCTGCCGTAGTCGATTTTGTTCTCTTCGGCAGAGTTTATGCTGCCTTCAAGATTTTTTGTGGAATGCTTTTGAGCCATAGCGGTCATTAAAGAGCATTACAGAAAACCCGTAAAGTAAATTCCAGCCCTTGCTCAGCATCCTAACCTTTAGTACGGGGGAAAGAAGGTTTTGGATTGATTTTTCATAGGGGATTTATGTTTTTTTTCTAGTCCAGTATGCTATGACAGTAAAAGCAAAATCATGAATAACCATATCCCTCAGGACATACGCATGAAAAAACTTACTATAGCATTGATTTTATTTGTATTTTTGTCTGTTTCTTCTCCGGCATCTGCGGGTGAGCCGCGTATGATCGCGGAATATGGTGATTGGGAAGTCTATTGGTTTACCGAAGATGACAATAAAGTCTGTTATATCGCGTCACAGCCAAAGGGCCGTGAAGGGAATTATTCCCGTCGTGGCGAGACATTTACGTTGATCACCAATAGACCCGCGGATAACACCCGGGATGTGTTTAGTTATATCACAGGATATACGTACAAGCCGGGGAGTGAGGCTGTTGTAACTATTGATGGTAAGGATTTTAACCTGTTTACGCAGGATGAAACCGCATGGGCACCGGATTCAGAAACGGACGCGAAATTGGTTCAGGCCATTAAAAATGGTAGCAAAATGGTTGTTAAAGGTACGTCTTCGCGCGGTACGTTGACGACAGATACCTTTAGTTTAACGGGTTCAAGCAAGGCGTATGAGCGTATGTCTCAAGAATGCAGATAGTAACCTGTTGTTTTTTAACGATATTTATCTGAGTAGGGGATAGGTGAAGACGCTTTCTTGCAAAGTAAGGGCATTCAAATTTATAATATTAGAAGGTACGGATTTTCGTCCCGCCTTCAGAATTTGCTCTTGACAGTTTTTATCCAGAAGTCTTTGTTACGCAACAGTTCAACGGATATTGGTTTTCACAAAAGACTATGCTAATCACACAATTGAAATCAAAATTTAAAAGAGTCGCACGACTGGAAGATTCACGTTTTCTGGTTGGCTCAGTGATAGAATCTTTGGAGAAAGCCCGCGTGCACTTCTACACTGCAATAAAGCAACAACTTGCTCTTCATAAAATTGCTCCGTTGCGTCAGCGTTATTGGGTAACGCGCGATAACCGTTTGCGGTTCCGTTATGTTACAGGCATCGCGGTGATTGCTCTGGTTTCTATTGTGAGTCTCGTCGGTGCGCCGTCCTCTTCTTTTGCTGTTAGAAATAGTGGCCAAACAATGTTGGCTAATATTGAACCTGCTGCGCATGACCCGATAGGTGTTGCGGCGTTTGGTGAACTTGATGAGCCATTAGCAAGTGCATCCGATACTGTGAACACAATTGTTTCAAGCGGGATTCGCAAGGCATCTTTGGCTATTAAAAAAGCAGACCGTCCTCTTTTCAAAGAGTTGGAAGTTCAATCCGGTGATACAGTCGCAGGCTTGTTACAGAATGCGGGTCTGGACGGGAAAGAGGCTTACAAGGCTGTGAAAGCTCTGGGCGAGTATTACGATGTTCGTAAAGTTAAGTCCGGTCAGAAGATTGATGTTTATTTCAAGAACGCAGATGACGAAGCTTTGGAATTTGCGAAAATGACGATGAAGATCGACCCTGTTAAGGAGATCATCGTTGTACCAAGCGAAGATGGTTATAGCGCCAAGATCGACGAGAAAGAACTGTTTGCCCGCAAATATGCGCGGAAAGCCAAAATCCAGACATCTTTATATGGTTCTGCGGCGCGCGCGAGCATTCCTTCGTCGGTTATTGCCAATATGATCAAGATTTATTCCTGGAACATCGACTTCCAGCGTGACATCCGTAAGGGCGACGAGATCGAAGTTTTGTATGAGGCGTTCGAGACCGAGGATGGTGAATTTGCGCGCTATGGTAACGTTCTTTACGCCAATTTGACCGTTGGTGGTCGTGAGTATCCGATTTACCGTTTCGAAATGGATAACGGCGATGTTGATTATTTCGAGCCTAGCGGTATCAGCATTCGTAAGACTTTGATGAAAACACCGATTGACGGTGCACGTATTTCTTCGGGTTTCGGTATGCGTCACCACCCTGTGCTTGGTTATAACAAAATGCATAAAGGTATGGATTTTGCCGCGCCAACAGGTACGCCGATTTATGCCGCGGGTGATGGTGTTGTTGAAAAAGCGGGCCGTAATGGTGGTTACGGTAACTACATTCGTATCCGCCATAATTCGAAGCTGAAGACAGCGTATGCGCACCTTCACAGAATCAGCTCACGCGTTAAGCCGGGTGCGCGTGTGAAGCAGGGGCAGATTATCGGTAAAGTCGGTACGACAGGTCGTTCGACAGGCCCGCATTTACATTATGAAGTGTTGTTAGCGAATAAGCAGGTTAATCCGAGAAGCGTTAATTTGCCTACAGGTGAGCAACTGGTCGGTAAGAACATGGACCGCTTTAAATTGTTGGTCGGGAATGTATACCAGCAATATGCATCTTTGAGCGATGGACTTAAGTTCGCGGCCCTGAGTGGCAAAAAGGATGATGAATCCTAAGCGGTTTTTTTAACGGGTTTTATAAACCTGATCCCATATACAATCAGCATAACGATTGCCATCGCATACCAGAAGAACGCGTATTGCAGGTGGTTGTTATTGATATGGATTTTCAGCGCGGTTGCGTCGGGATATGACGTATTTTCTGCGTCGGTATCATTTAAAACATAGCCCAGAACAGGCAAAGGGTTTGCGATGTTTTTAGTGGCGGCGATTGCGTCGATATCAAGCGCGTACCATTGATCCTTTTCCGGTGTATTTTTGGGTACGAATATATTCGGTTTGGCGGGTTTTCGGATAATGACATCAATGGATGATCGGGCGGCGGGTGTTTTTAAATCGTACCCTAAAGGAGCCCAGCCACGGTTGATAAGGACTGTGTTTCCGTCATTCAGGATATAAGGCGTGATGACATGAACACCGGGTGTGCCTTCGTTGGTTCTGGGCTGTACTGCGATTTCTTTTTCAAATGCATATTGTCCGTTCAGGCGACCTTTTAGAAATTCATTCTCGGGTGTGAGGTCGGCGGCGGATAATGGGGCAAGTGGTGTTTGATCTTGTTCATTGATGCGGGTCAGCAAATCTTCTTTCCATTCCAGACGGTGAAGTTGCCATGTGCCGAGCGTGCCTAAAATGCTTATGCCCATGATGGTCAGGGTGGTTGCCCAGAATGGTGGTTTACGCAGGTTTGTCATTCCCAATCCGTTGGTCTGTGTTTGTATTGAAGCGCCATGATATAGGCTTTGATCGGGCGCAGGGAGCCGACAGTTAAGACGAGGATCAGTGTGGTCCATATAGTGGCATGCAGCCATAGCGGCCAGTCAAACGCGGCATCAACGATGAGTGCCAGTGGCACGACGATAAAGCCGAGGATGAAGATGAGGAATACGGCAGGGCCGTCAGCATTGTCGTTTTTGCTCAGGTCCAAGCCGCATTCGGGGCATTGCTCACGAAGTTCCAGTGTCAGGCCCTGTTTATAGACAGAACCTTTATGGCACTTGGGACATTTGCACGACAAGCCCAGCTTGATCATTTCCAAATCTGGGCTTAACGGGTTCATGTGAATGCTTTTAATGCGCGGCTGCTGTGCCTGCTACGGGTGCTTCAACACCGTGGAGTGCGGAATGGTCCATGCCGATTTCGCTACCCCACCAGTAAACGGCGACGAAGAGGAACAACCAGACCACATCAACGAAGTGCCAGTACCAAGCGGCAGCTTCGAAGCCGAAATGGCGGTCTTCCGTGAAATGGCCAAGTTGCGCACGGCGGTAGCATACATAGAGAAAGACCGTTCCGACAAAGACGTGGAAACCGTGGAAACCGGTAGCCATGAAGAATGTTGACGCGAAGATGCCTTCGGTGAAGCCGAAATGAGCATTGGCGTATTCATAAACCTGAAAGCCGAGGAAGGCTGTACCCAAAAGTACAGACAGGCCTAGCCCTTTTACAAGACCATCCTGGTCGCCATGCATGATCGAATGGTGTGCCCATGTTACTGTGCAGCCCGAAAGCAGCAGGATCATCGTCATCATGAAGGGGAGGTCAAATGCCGGAATTGTGTGAATGTTCACGGGCGGCCATACGAAGCCGATGCTTTCGACCGGGAATAGGGATGCGCTGAAGAATGCCCAGAAGAAGGCAACGAAGAACATAACTTCGGAGCCGATAAACAGCGCCATGCCGAAGCGTAAGCCGATTTCGGCGATTTTTGTATGGGCTTTTTCAACGACGGATTCGTATATTACGTCTTTCCACCAGAAAAACATGCAGACCATGATGGATAGAGCACCCAGAAGCGGGCCTGTCGGGAATGGCAGGTCTGTGCCGCCCGCCGCCAGTGCTTCGCGGTATGACGGGAAATATAGGAGCATCATTGCGCAAAAGAAACCACCCGCACAAGCGCTGATCAGAGGCCAGATATTCGGTCTGACGAGGTGATAAGGGTGCGGCTTTCCGGTGGTGGTGTATTCGATGTTTTTGGCCATGGTCGTTTTTCGGTTTTAAGTTAAAATTCTGAGATGCGTTATAACGCCTTTTTACTGATTGTAAAACCCTTCTAACGCATTGTCTAACTCCTGCGTCTGA
>CAYGQG010000149.1:0-4994 GCA_964351955.1 uncultured Micavibrio sp.
CCGGATGACGCACACGACGCTCAACAAGAACCGTAATGGTCTTGTCCATCTTGTCGCTTACAACTTCACCTTCAAGTATACGTTTTGGCATATCAATCAGTCCTTATGCGGCTTTTTTCTTTGTCGCCTTGTCTGTTTTCTTAGCGGCCTTTTTAGGGGCTGGCTTTTCTTCAGGCTTAGCAGTCAAAAATGTCTTGATGCGCGCAATGTTGCGACGCGTCTTACGAATTTCAGATGTGTTTTCCAAAGCGCCGTTCACGCGTTGGAAACGCTGATTAAATTGCTCTTTCTTTTGTTCAAGAAGCAACTTCTTCAGCTCGTCTGGTGTTTTTGTTTTCAGGTCTTCAGCGTTCATCTTATGCGGCCTCCTGATCCATTCCCACGCGGGATACAAATCTTGTTTTTACCGGCAATTTCATCGCAGCCAGAGCAAGCGCTTCACGCGCCATGGCCGGTGAAACACCATCCAATTCGAACATGATGCGGCCTGGCTTAACGCGGGCTGCCCAATATTCAGGTGAACCTTTACCTTTACCCTGACGAACTTCCAAAGGCTTGGATGTTACAGGGACATCAGGGAAAATGCGGATCCATACTTTACCCTGACGACGTAGGTGGCGGGTAATGGCACGACGAGCTGCCTCGATCTGGCGGGCTGTCACGCGGTCCGGTGTAAGGGCTTTTAATCCGTAAGCGCCAAACGCCAAAGTTGCTCCACCCTTGGCATTACCATGGATGCGGCCTTTGTGTTGCTTACGATGTTTAAACTTCTTTGGTGCGAGCATTGCTCAATTCCTCAAATACAAAAAGTTTCAATCACATGGACTTTTCTTCCTTTGAAGAGAGTTCCCATATGGTTACGTTACTCAAACGTTTTCAGTAATTTGGCGCTTTATACCCTATAGATTTGTGAAATACCAGACTTTTTTGGCTATTTTCACAAATTTCTAGGATTTGACCTTAATTGCGTGGTGCGCCGCCACTCTGAGCCTGCAAACGCTTATCACGAGCCATAGGATCATGCTCCATGATATCGCCTTTGTAGATCCAGATTTTCACACCGATAATACCGTATGTAGTCAGGGCTTCGGAAAAACCGTAGTCCAGATCAGCACGAAGTGTGTGCAAAGGCACACGGCCTTCGCGATACCATTCCGTACGGGCGATGTCAGCACCACCCAAACGACCTGATACGTTAATACGAATACCGCCGGCACCCAGACGCATTGCGCTTTGTACCGCGCGCTTCATGGCACGACGGAAAGATACGCGACGCTCAAGCTGTTGTGCGACGTTTTCAGCAGCCAGTTGAGCATCAAGCTCAGGCTTACGAACTTCAACGATGTTCAGGGAGACTTCGTTACCTGCGCGGCGGGCCAGTTGGTTGCGCAGTTTTTCGATGTCAGCACCTTTTTTACCGATGATCACGCCAGGACGTGCAGTGTGCACCGTCACTTTTGTGTTTTTCGCGGCACGTTCGATGATTACTTTGGAAATACCAGCAGCTTTAAGGTGCTCGGTAATGTACTCGCGAAGTTTCAAATCTTCGACAAGCTTCTCGGCGTAATCACGGTTGGCATACCAGCGGGAGTCCCACGTGCGGTTAATGCCTACGCGCAAACCAATTGGATTAACTTTCTGACCCATATCTCAAAAGCTCCTTTATGCTTCTTCTGTTTCTCTGACGATGATCGTCATGTTCGAGAATTTCTTTTCAATGCGTGCGGCACGGCCACGGGCACGTGCGCGGAAACGCTTCATTTTTAGTGTCTTGCCGACTGTTGCTTGTGCAACCACCAGACGGTCAACGTCCAGACCATGGTTGTTTTCCGCATTCGCGATCGCGGATTGCAACAGCTTGCGTACATCCTGCGCTGCACGGCGCTTGGAGAATTCAAGATCCACCAATGCACGGCCTGCACTTTTGCCGCGGATTGTCTGCGCGAGCAAATTCAGCTTCTGCGGTGATGTCTGGAAGTATTTTCCATACGCCAACGCTTCGTTATCTTTTACAGGTCTTGGGTTTTTTGACTGTCCCATGGTTCTAATTCCTTATGCTTTAACCTTTTTTGGCTTTCTTATCCGCGCCGTGACCGTGATATGTACGAGTCGGAGCGAATTCGCCGAGTTTATGACCGATCATCTGGTCGTTTACAACGAGAGGGATGAACTTCTTACCGTTATGAACACCGAATGTAAGACCGATGAAGTTAGGCAAAATTGTTGAACGGCGTGACCATGTTTTGATCACAGTGTTCTTGCCTGCGTTACGAGCCTCTTCAACCTTCTTCAGAAGGCTTTTTTCTACAAACGGACCTTTCCAAACACTACGTGCCATTATTTCTTCCTTCTTCTAATAATGTATTTGTCTGTCGCTTTATTCTTACGTGTGCGGTAACCCATAGTCGGCTTACCCCATGGAGTACATGGGTGACGACCACCGGCAGATTTACCTTCACCACCACCAAGTGGGTGATCAACCGGGTTCATGGCTACACCACGTACAGATGGGCGCTTACCCTTCCAACGTGTACGACCGGCTTTACCGTCGTTCGTGTTCATGTGATCCGGGTTTGATACCGCACCAACAGTCGCGATGCACTCACCGCGGACAATGCGAAGCTCACCGGATGTCAGTTTGATCTGCGCGTAACCTTGGTCACGACCAACAAGCTGACCGAATGTTCCGGCTGCGCGGATCATCTGTGCGCCTTTACCCGGCTTCATCTCCACATTGTGGATGATTGTACCGACAGGCATGTTTTTCAACGGCATTGCGTTACCCGGCTTCACATCAACCTTGTCGCCTGCGATGATTTTGTCACCGACGTTCAAACGCTGAGGGGCCACGATATAACGCTTCTCGCCATCTTTGTATTCGATCAAGGCGATGAACGCTGTACGGTTCGGGTCATATTCAAGGCGCAATACTGTACCTTCGACATCGAACTTATTACGCTTCCAGTCGATGATGCGGTAACGACGCTTGTGACCACCACCGATATGACGGGCTGTCATACGACCATGGTTGTTACGACCGCCTGTTTTGGTCAGACCCTCAGTCAAGGTCTTCTCAGGCTTGCCTTTGTACAAATCCTTACGATCAATTTGCACCAATTGGCGCTGACCTGGAGTTGTCGGGTTAAACTTCTTTAATGCCATTTTTTTCTTCCTTTTTGCTCATTCTCGGCGAAGCCGCCATAGTTTTAAATTCTAGACACCAGTTCCTGTATCAATCGTTTGGCCTTCTTCCAAAGTAACGATCGCTTTTTTGAAATCGTTACGGCGGCCAACAATACCTTTGAAACGCTTGGTTTTGCCTTTTTGAACCATTGTGTTCACGGCTTTAACCTTCACATCGAACAAAGCTTCAACGGCTTTCTTGATCTCCGGCTTTGTCGCGTCTTTAGCAACCTGAAACGTTACCTGTCCATGTTCTGAACCAAGTGTTCCTTTTTCCGTGATATGCGGCGCAAGGATAACGTTATAGTCGCGTTCTGTAGCTTCTGCTTTTTTTGCCTTAGCCATCGTCTTAACCTTTCAATTTCTCAGTAATGTCTTTGACTGCATCTTTAGTCAGAACCAAAACATCACGACGCAGAATGTCATAGACATTCGCACCCTGTGACGGCAACACGTCGATACGTGGCAGGTTCGCAGTAGCGCGAGCAAAGTTCACATCAATTTCAGCACCGCCGACGATCAAAGCATTGCTCAACTCAAGCTTTTTCATTGCTTCAGCCATTGGCTTTGTCTTGTGGTCTTTGGCTTTTGCGTCATCAAGGATGATCAACTTGCCTTCGGCTGCTTTCGCAGACAGGGCAGATTTCATCGCCAGTTGACGAACTTTCTTAGGCAATACGGTCGCGTGTGAGCGAACAACAGGGCCGTGGACAACTGCGCCACCGCGGTCGATGTTACGCTTAAGGTCACCCGCACGTGCGCGGCCTGTGCCTTTTTGAGCCCAAGGCTTTTTACCTGTACCGGAAATCTCATGACGCTGTTTGGTCTTGTGGTTTCCGCCACGGCGTTTTGCCAATTGGTAATTGACCATGCGGTGTAGAATGTCCTGACGGACTTCTGCGCCGAAAATGTCTTTATCAAGCGTAATATCGCCCGATGCTTTACCTTCAAGTGTTTTGACTGCCATTTTCATGATTAGTCGTCCTTCTTCTCTTCAGCAGCATTATCGTCTGCTTTAGCTTCTTCAGCATTCTCTTCTGCTTTAGCTTCAGCGGCCTTCAAGACTTCCTCTTGAGCAGCTCTTCTTTCTGCTTCGGCTTGTGCTTCGACTTCGGCTTGCGCCTCATCCAGTTTTTCCTGCTCGGCTTCTATGTCCTTCTTGCGGACTTTCAAACCAGCCGGCAAAGGCAGATCTTCAGGCATTGGCTTTTTCACAGCATCATTGATCAAAACCCAACCTGATCTTGCACCAGGGACAGCGCCCTTTACCAAAATCAAGTTATCTTCAAGATCAACAGCTACGACCTGCAGGTTTTGCGTTGTTACGCGCTCGTTACCCATTTGACCGGCCATTTTCTTACCTTTGAAAACGCGACCCGGTTCCTGACACTGACCAGTAGAACCATGTGAACGGTGAGAGATCGAAACACCGTGTGTCGCGCGCAAACCGCCAAAGTTGTGACGCTTCATCGCACCGGCAAAACCTTTACCTTTGGATGTCGCTGTCACATCAACGAACTGACCCGGCAAGAAGTGGTTTACGCCGAGTTCGGCACCAACTTCGAGGAGGTTTTCATTCGCTACGCGGAATTCAACAACCTTTTTCTTAGGCTCAACCTTAGCTTTCGCGAAATTGCCGCGATTGGCTTTGCTTGTGCGTTTGATTTTGGCTTTACCTGCGCCCAGCTGAACAGCCGTGTAACCGTCTGTTTCATCCGTGCGTACGCCAACAACCTGACATTCATCAAGCTTCAAGACTGTCACAGGGACATGGCGACCATCTTCATCGAAGATTCTTGTCATCCCTTCCT
>CAYGQG010000150.1:0-4988 GCA_964351955.1 uncultured Micavibrio sp.
CAGCGCGATGCAGACCAGTATCAAAGCGTTGGTTGAAAGCGCAGATTTCATGCGGTGTTCCTTTGTTGTCTATTCCGCCAAAACAGCGCCGTTATCAGCAGGCCTTCAGCGGTACAAAATGCGATTAATCCTTCGGCCATTCCGGTGGTAAAGCCGTAAGAATGCAGACCGACATTGAGTAGATTTACGCCGAACCATGATATGGCGACGACCACATTGAGTAATGCCATTAGCGCAAGGAACACAGGGGGTTTAAAGCGGTTGGATAAGCGCCCATGCTGCACCCAGATCAGCCATAATACGATGAGCAATGCGCCGTTTTCTTTCGGGTCCCAGCCCCAGAAACGTCCCCAAGATTGGTCGGCCCAGATGCCGCCCAGAACCGTGCCGACCGCGGTGAGAAAGAGAGCTATCAGTGACAGATAATAGACATTGTTCTGTAGCGTCATGCGCAGGGCTGTGTGTTTGTTGCCTAAGCCCAAGGCGATATGCGCGAGCGTTGCGGTTACGATGCAAAATGCGTATCCGGCGGTGATCATCAAGACATGGGTTGATAGCCAAAACCCGGTATTTAAAACGGCGACCAGTACTTCGAGGTTGTCACCAGCCGGTTCAAAAACAGGTGCGCTTAGCAGCAATATCAGTGCGGAGAATACGCCCGCACCGAGCACCAGTGTGTTGCGTTTTTTGATAAACATAAATAGTCCTGCGAACGCCGCGATGAAGGATACGAATAAAATCGATTCATACAACGTGCCGACGGGCGGGCGGTCGAGAATATATATGCGTGATGCCAAGGCAGAGCCGTGCAAAAGCAGTGTTAGCGCGGTCAAGGGCGCGGCAATTTTTGAAAATATTGCAGTATTGCTGCGGAAAATATTCGCGATAAGGGTGGTGAGAATGGCAGCGTATAGGCAGGTGATCCAAAAATAGGGTGATGCGGCGCGGTAAATTCGCTCAACCGCAAAGCGGGTTGATGGTTCGGTGGTTTCTGCTTGCGCGTATGTTTCATCAACCAGTTCTGTAGCAATTTGTGCCCAAAGTTCGCGGTCGTTGTTGCGATAGCTTTGTGCCAGATCATTCCATTGTGAGAGTAAAAACGACGAAGCAGGAGAGCCTTGACCGCCTAATATAGTGGCCCATGGGGAGACATATTGTTCGCCAGCGTCATCCCATGTTGTCGGAATTATTCTGAGTAGTGTGTTGTTTTGACCACCTGTTCTCAGCGCGTGTAGGTTAAAGCCGAGCTGTGCGGTCAGCCCTTCTTGGGTTGTAAACTTCGAGGGGTCGTTGCCTTTTTGTGTGACAATATTTTTGACTTCTTGTTGCAGTTTTTGTTCGACTTGCAGCAAGTTTATGAAGCTGGGTTGTGTATCTAATTCTGCAGCATATTGTGATGGTATTTGTACGTCTAATGGCAGGATTCCAGAGAAGCTGCGCATCAATGTAATTATTGTCGCTGCCTTTTCATGGGTTTCGATCAGTGCTGCTTCATCGCGTGTCAGGGTGGCAGGGTCTTTTTGTAATAAGGCGACGATGTCGGGCTGTGTTTTTTGAATGCCGATGCTCAAATCCGTGAGGCTCAGAAGTTCGTCATTATCAGGTAAAGATAGTTTGTGGCGCACCTGATCGTTGTCGATTTTTACGACCTTCACAAGCGCAGCATTTTGCGGATCGAAGAGTGTCAGTGTTAACCAGTCGAGCGCTGAAAGCTTGCTCAAGCTGTCTTGTGCGGAAAGTTTGTGCAGGGTTATGCGCGCGAAGCTGTCGAGTGATTTTAGACGACCTTCATGCTGTATCGGGATGTTGCGAAGAAGTGTTGTGTCGGGCGTTTCATTTTGCGCCAAAACTGTGTTTGGCATGAAACAGATCAGCAATGCTAAAATTTGTAAGAGTCGGATCATGGCTTACTCCTGTTTTTCGGATAAGCGACCAGAAAACAATGTAGCAGCAAGCCGATGCTCATAATGATTGTGCCGATATAGGGGAACAAGCGGCCTTTGTTTTGTACAACAGCGAGGACGGTTGCTTCGTAATCAGGGCCTTTTTCAAAAGAAGACTGGAAGAACGTGTATCCGCGATAGGTCAATGGCTCGTTCATGGCGATACGGTATGGCCATTCAAGGCTGTCATCACGTACTACAATGTCTGAATGAAAGCTTTTGGCTTTGTCTGTGCCGCCGTAACGTTCCTCGGCGAAGTCATTAAGCTGTATTTCGAATGGCAATGTGTGCAGGGCTTTGCTTAGTAAAATACGATAGGTTTTGTCATTGGCGGTTAATGTTATGGGTTGGGGCATGCCGTCAAACGCGACATAGACACCGTCTTCGTTCGTGCCTGTGATCACCAGTTCCACACCCGGGAGGTTGGTTTCAGGTTGCGGGTCGAGTGGTTTATCAACGAACGCCATAAATTGGGCCATTGATTGGTACGTGGCATTTTGATCGTATTGATCAGTTTCCTGACGTTTTAAAATCTCGCAATTTTCACAAGAATTGGTCAGTTTTAAATCGAATGGTAAATCTTCGAACAGCCAGTTTTTGCGGTCATCAAAGTGTCGGCGGGCGATGATGTCTTCACCATCGAAGATCAGTAATTCGCGCTGGCTGTAGCTGAATGTATTTGATGTGGCTTGCCCTTCACGGATCAGCATATAGGTTTCTTGCGCGGTTATGGCGGTGAGCAAGCCCCCGAACAGCAAGATGATCGCGCCAAGATGGGAGAGGATGATGCCGCTTTTCCCCCATTTCCATTCGCTTTTCAGCAAAAATTTTAGAATTAGATTAAGGCTAAAAATGCCGAGCAATGTATATGCGCCCGGTAAGGGCATTGGACCGACCCATATAATAAAGGTCGAGAAATACTGGTCGATTGCAGGCCATAAACCCAGCCAGCGCTGCGCAAGCGTACCGGCGATTAACAAGGCCATAAGCGGCGGCATTAGCCAGAACACCATATCCGCGTCGACCAGTTTGTTGAGTATTTTGCGTGGAGAGTTTTGCGCTTTTCCCATGAATGATGATGTAAACCAAAGCTAGCGCTGTTTCAATCAGTTTGGCTTTAAGGGTTGCATTAAAGGGGTCAGGTGCACTATATCAGTGCTGGAAGGCGGCGCGGGCGAGACATTGCCTAACCCGGTCAGGGGCGAAAGCCAGCAGCCGTACGTAATTTTTTCGGGTCGTGTCCGTCTTCCACAACCTTTTGCTGCAATGCGAAGAAGAAGTTTGATATTTTTATCGAATTCAGCTTAGCATTAAGCAGTAACAGGGAACGGACAATGAGCTTAAAAAAGCCATGTACACAGAACGGACTGAACCAAGCGCCAACGGACGCAAAACGTTGAGCGCTATTTTTATATCTGACACACATCTGTTGCATCCTCGCAACGGTGCAGCCTCCATTCATTTACGATCTGTCTTCGGTGCAAAAGGGCATTCGGTTTATGCGGTCGGGGATACTTTCGATCTCGAAGCCGTCGATGCGGCTTTGTACAGGCTGGATTATGAAGATGATCAATTTCCCACGAAAATCGAAGATGTTCTTAGGCTTATTGAATTTCCTGATTTGGAAACGCATTTGCGGGTTGTTGATACGATGATGGCCCGTGCCGAGGCGGGTGATAAGGTGAGGCTTATTACTGGTAACCATGATATCGCACTTGATTTGCTGGACGGCGAAAATTTAGGTGGGTTGGGAATTTGTAATTCTACTAGTTTTGTTGATGGAGCAGGGCGGCGTTTTGTGGTTGAGCACGGACATATGCTAGATCCCGGATTTCTTCAGGATTATAAGGGCATGTATAAGGTCGGGAATGCTATTCTTGATACTGGATTATGGGCCGATCATAAGCTCGGAGATCTCATTCCGCCGCTGAAATATGAGTTTCACATCAGTAATAATTTGAAAAAAATCGGTAAAATCTACGTGAATGGATTTGTCGATAGGGCAATGGAAAGAGCCAAAAGCGAAGGTGCAGATGGCATCATTTGTGGGCATATCCATAAGCAGGCGTTTACAGACCGGGTGCGTTACACGTTGCGGCCCGGCATTCGTAACGAAGGCGCGCTCTATATTAACTGCGGTGATGGTTTAACGCACGGGACCTCTGTTGTGCATACCGGCGGTTCTCGCGATGATGATTGGTTTTTACAATCGCCGAAGCATATTCCGGATGAGACGCGCTCTATTTTGTCGGATGAAAACCCATATGCAGAGTTTCGCCCACGTAGTATGGATATGCTACAGACGCTATGGAGCGCGCATCTCGAAAGAAAGCTGAACGCATATGCGCAAGCGGAACCCAGCCAGCATGTTATCGCGGATCAAGATGATCCGTTCCCGGAGACGGTGGCGGCAACGGTTCCGGCCAGAGAACTTGTATAGAAGTCTCTAAAAAAAGTGCGCAAGCATTTGCCCTCATGCAGGAATCGTCTTATCTATAGAGTATGTCTGATACTCAAGTACCGTACCGCGTTCTCGCGCGTAAATATCGTCCGCAGAATTTTGATGAACTGATTGGTCAGGATGCGCTGGTTCGCACATTGACCAACGCCATCGAGAGTGGGCGGATTGCCCATGCCTTTATGCTGACCGGTGTGCGCGGCGTGGGGAAAACGACGACAGCACGCATTATCGCTAAGGCGCTGAATTATCGTGGCGCGGATGGGCAAGCGGGCCCGACAACCGGGCCGACCGATGATTGTCAGCTTTGTAAGGCGATTTCCGAAGACCGTCACCCTGATGTGATCGAGATGGATGCCGCGACCCGTACGGGCGTTGATGATATTCGCGAAATTCTGGATGGTGTGCGTTACGCCCCGACCGAAGCGCGTTACAAAGTTTATGTGATTGATGAAGTTCACATGTTGTCTAAAAACGCGTTTAACGCGTTGCTTAAAACGCTGGAAGAGCCGCCGGAACATGTGAAGTTTATCTTCGCGACCACCGAAATCCGCAAAGTACCGATTACCGTGCTTTCGCGCTGTCAG
>CAYGQG010000151.1:0-4931 GCA_964351955.1 uncultured Micavibrio sp.
GTGGCGAACTCGCTGGCGGGTGTGCAGAACGGCGCACGTCAGGTCGAATGTACAATCAACGGCATTGGCGAGCGTGCAGGGAATGCGGCGCTCGAAGAAATCGTCATGAGCCTGCGTACACGGAATGATTCATTGCCGTATAATACGAATATCGAGACGACCAAAATCACCCGAGCGTCAAAAACGCTCTCGACGATCACGGGGTTTGGCGTGCAGCCGAACAAAGCCATTGTCGGTGCAAATGCGTTTGCTCATGCCAGCGGTATTCATCAGGACGGGATGCTCAAAAACACCCAGACTTACGAAATCATGACCCCCGAAAGCGTCGGCCTGACCGAGTCAAAGCTGGTCATGGCCAAACATTCAGGCCGTGCGGCATTCAAAAGCAAGCTCGCAGAAATGGGCTATGACCTTGGTGATAACGCGTTTCAGGATGCGTTTACCCGCTTCAAGAAACTCGCAGATAAGAAGAAAGAGATCTTCGAGGATGACCTCATTGCCCTGATCGAGGATGAAGTCATTCGCGACAATGAGCATATGCGCTTTGTCTCTCTGCAAATTGTTGCTGGGACAACCGGCCCGCAAACCGCCGATCTCTGCGTTATGATTGACGGCGAAGAAAAATGCGTCAAGGTCGAGGGCAATGGCCCTGTCGATGCGATCTTTAAGGCGATCCGCGAAATTGAACCGCATCCTGATGCCAAATTGCAGCTCTATCAGGTGCACGCAGTGACAGGCGGTACGGATGCGCAAGCCGAAGTGACTGTGCGTCTAAGCGAAAACGGTAAGTTCGTAAACGGGCAGGGTGCAGATGCGGATACGCTTGTCGCTTCCGCCCGTGCGTATATCCATGCGCTGAATAAGCTGGTGCATAAACGCCAGAGCCAAAACCCGCAACGTATGCAGGAAGCGGCAACGCCGTAGCCTTGTTATGAGTGAAGAGCATTTTTTATATAAAGACCCGCGCTGGATCAAATTGAATAAACAAAGTGTCCAATGCTCAAATTGTGATCAGGAACACCAAGGCGTTTTTGACCTCGGGTCGTACAAACCCGATGCATGCGCGGATATAGAAATTCTTCCCAATAAGGATATTCATGGTAAGTCCGATTTCCTCAGCGAAGATTTCTGTATTGTTGATGGCGAACAATTTTTCATACGCACGATTTTGCCGATTTATATTCAAGGTACGGATGATGAATATTTTTGCTATGGCACATGGTCGAGCTTGTCTGCAGAGAATTTTAAAACCTATATAGAGAGTTTTGATAGCGGTGAGCAATCCGCACTCGGCCCTTGGTTCAGCTGGTTTTCGAATTCACTCAAAGGCTTCCCTGAGACATTTGGCCTGAAATCATCGCTCGTTCTGCAAGATGATGGTCAAAGACCGTTCGTCGTCTTCGATACCGAAGAAAGCCATCCCTTGGTTGAGCTACAGGAAGACGGTATGAGTTTTGATCAGCTTTTGGATATCTATGCTGAAAATGAGCACGATATTCGCGATGGTTTGTCTTAAACAGTTCTTACAGCATCTTGAAAATATCTTCGAACATCTCTTCGGTCAGTCTTCCTGTCTGCGTGTTGTAACGTGAACAGTGATAGGAATCGAGCAGCGTCAGCTTGTCTGTAATTTGATGCTTTGCCCCATGCGCAAATTTAAATGCGCTTTGCTTGATGCCAAATGTTTTCAAAACCGCATTGTGGGAGATTAACCCGAGCGACAGGATCGTATGCAAATTCGGCATCGCGTTGATTTCATCAATCAAGAACGGGCGGCACGTATTGGCTTCCTCGGTTGTTGGCTTGTTTTCTGGCGGGACGCAGCGCACGGCATTGGTGATACGGCAATCGATAAGCTCCAGCCCATCGCCTTTATGTTTGGCGTATTCACCCTTGGCCAATCCCGCTTTTTTCAACGTGGCGTAGAGCAAATCACCCGCATAATCACCGGTAAACGGACGGCCCGAAAAATTCGCACCTTTTAAGCCCGGCGCAAGCCCGACAATGAGCAAGGACGCGCTCAACGGGCCGAACGGATCGACGGGTGCATTGTGTTTATCGGGAAATTTAGCAACGTTGTCTTGCCTGAATTCGACAAGACGCGGGCAAAGCTGACAATCATGCGCTGGCGGGGTAAACGACATGCCTTATGAACGCATGGCTCTAATTAACCGTCAAGCCTATTCAGCCGCAGCGTATTGCTCTTCATCTCTGGCGTTGTTGTTACGCATGATGTGTTCCGCAAGCTCATTCAACTCGATGAAGTGATCAGCCTGACGGCGTAGATCATCGGAAATCATAACGGGGTTGGTTTCGATACTGCCGACAACACTGACGCGAACGCCTTTAGCTTGCACGGTTTCAACCAAACGGCGCAAATCGCCATCACCCGAGAACAGCACAATATGATCAACCTTATCGGCCATATCCATCATGTCGATTGCCAACTCAACATCAATTCCGCTTTTGACCTTCTTGCGGCCCTGATTGTCGGTGTATTCGCGGGCAGGCTTGGTGACCATGGTAAAACCGTTGTAATCCAGCCAGTCTACAAGCGGACGAATAGGGGAATAATCCTGATCTTCGACAAGCGCAGTGTAATAGAATGCGCGTACAAGACGGCTCTGATCGGCGAACCAACGCAACAAGGACTTATAATCAATATCGAAATCCAAAGCTTTAGAGGCGGCATACAGATTGGCACCGTCAATAAACAGAGCAATACGCTCGTGATCATAGAAAAAGCCGGAAGGAAGGGTGTTATTTGGTGTCTTACTCATAATGTCCTAATGCGAAATAAAATTTTAAATTAGAGAAAGTTAATATTGTATATTGCTGATCAAAATCAAGTGCTAATTTACAAAAAGCTAAAATATCCAAGTCCCTGCCGATACGGTAGCTATTCTGAAGTTTGTGATGCTTGCATTTCCCCTGCGAACGCACTATAAGGGGTCAGAATTCCAACATTACTTAAGATTATTAAGAGGCATGAATGGCACGCGTAACCGTAGAAGATTGTATTGATAAAGTCATAAACCGTTTTGAACTCGTGATGGTAGCCGCACAGCGTGCGCGCAAAATCGGTTCAGGCGCGCCTTTGACGATAGAACGTGACAATGACAAAAACCCAGTTATTGCTCTTCGCGAAATCGCCGGTGAAAACGTCGAAGTTGAAGATTTAAAAGAAGAACTGATCCGTTCACACCAACGCATGGTGGCCTTCGAAGAGGAAGACGAGACAATCGACCTCATGGATGGCGAAGAAGAGTGGGGCACGATCGCAGGCAATCAGAATAAAACTGATGGCATATACAGCGATGAAGAAGTTGCCGAAGATGATGGCGAGCCTTCATTGGAAGATATGGCCGGCGGAACACCTGCTGAATAATCAGATCACTGACAAAATTTAAAAGAAGCCGGTTTGTCCGGCTTTTTTTACGTCTCAAGTCTTTCAAATACAGTGATTTTTTGCACTGCACATGGTATTTTATAAGACAGACACAAACAAAGTTTTTTAAAAATATATGAAGAATTCCCCCGCATTGGTGGACCAAGTCAAGGCGTATAATCCCGATTTCAATCCGCAAGTAATTGAAAACGCTATAGAATATGCGAAAGTGATGCATGAAGGGCAGACACGTTCGTCTGGCGAGCCGTATTATACGCACCCTGTTGAGGTCGCGAGCATTCTGGCTGATATGCGCCTCGATATGGGCAGCATCGTCACCGCCATTCTGCACGATACCCTCGAAGACACCGAAGCAACCTATGACGAGCTATCCGATAAATTCGGCAAAGAAGTCGCGGATCTGGTTGACGGCGTAAGCAAGCTGACACGGATTGAAAGCAAAACGGTCGAGGGCAAGCAGGCCGAAAACTTCCGTAAGCTGCTTTTGGCAATGTCCGAAGATATTCGTGTGCTTCTGGTGAAGTTGGCTGACCGCTTGCATAATATGCGCACGATTGATGGCATATCAAAACCGGAAAAGCGCCGTCGTATCGCGCTTGAAACGTTGGAAATCTACGTCCCGCTTGCGGAACGTATCGGCGTACATTCTATTAAAACCGAGCTCGAGGATCTGGCGTTTTCCGTTTTGAATCCCGAAGCGCGGGAAAGCATTACCAACCGTCTTTCGTTTCTACGGACCGAAGGTATCGACGTTGTTCAGGATATTATCAAAGAGCTGAGCACCATGCTGACCAAGGCGGATATTGAAGCCAGTATTTCAGGCCGTGAGAAAACGGGCTATTCCATCTGGAAGAAAATGCAGCGCAAGAACGTTGCTTTCGAACAGCTCTCGGACATCATGGCGTTCCGCATTGTGGTAAAGGACGTTGAGGCGTGCTACGGCACACTCGGGCTGATCCATAGCCGATACCCCAGTGTTCCGGGCCGATTTAAAGATTATATCTCTACGCCTAAGCCCAATGGCTATCGCTCCATTCACACCACTGTCATGGGCCCCGCCCGCCAACGTGTTGAAATTCAAATCCGTACCGCCGAAATGCATTATCAGGCCGATATGGGTGTCGCCGCGCACTGGGCGTATAAAGAAGGCGAGTTGCCGACGTTGAAGGACGTGAAAAAATATCGCTGGCTGCGTGAATTGCTCGAAATTCTGGAGCAGGAACAACAACCCGAAGATTTCTGGGAAAATACCAAACTGGAACTGTTTCAGGATCAGGTCTTTGCCTTTACGCCCAAAGGCGATCTGATCGAGCTGCCCTCGGGCGCAACACCGATCGACTTTGCCTATGCCATTCACTCCGATGTCGGTGATCGCTGCGTCGGCGCAAAGATCAATGGCCGTATCGCACCGTTAAATACCAAGCTGGCCAATGGAGATCAGGTCGACATCATTACCTCCAAAACCCAGCAACCATCCCCGACATGGGAACGCTTCGTCGTTACCGGTAAGGCCCGCAGCCAT
>CAYGQG010000152.1:0-4891 GCA_964351955.1 uncultured Micavibrio sp.
TTGGTTTATATTGCAAACAGAACGCAGAACCGTTTTAAACACACTTAGAGAAAAGTTATCGATGACTGTTTAAAATGGCAGTGCTTACAGTCTGTCGCTAACTTTTCTCCAGCTGACGGGTATTTTCATACGAGTTGAGTTCGCATTGATTTAAGACCTTTTCAGCCAGTCGTCCGCTAATTAAGGTATTTTCAGCAATAGCATCAACGTTCTTAAAATTATTAAACATATCCTCTTCATCAGCACTATGCGCTCTGACTACAATCGGGACAGATGCATTGATCTTCCTAACGCCATTAATAATCATGTGTGTCGCTTGCGCATCATCCAAAGTAATGACGACACATATCGCTTTATCTAAATTCGCGGCCCTTAATGTTGATAGACGCGATGCATCTCCTAAATAAATCGGTGCCGCTTTAACCCGCGCTTGATTCACATGATCTAAATTTTTATCAAATCCTAGAATTTTGTACCCTTCTTGGCATAGAAAATTACCAATATCCTGGCCAACACGCCCGTAACCAAAAATCACAATTTGTTCAGTTATCTCTTCAATTTGATTGACGTGGTATGGCTGATCGCCATGGCTTTGGCGTTCAATAACTTGACCCAATTTTCTCGCCACAGGTGCCATAATAGGCGCTAAAAGAATCGTTAAACCAACGGTTAGCATCATAAACTGCCCAACGTCTTGTTCCATAAGCCCAACACTCAAGGCACCACCAACGACCAAAAGTCCAAATTCCCCTGCTTGTGAAAGCAAAAGCGCACTTTCAGCGGATACAGCTGTTGTCTGCTTCCATAATTTGCAAAGACTAAAAATAATAACGGCCTTTATCGCCATCAGACCAAGGGTAGAGGCGAATAACCAAAGCGGCTTTTCTGCAATGAAAGATAGATTAATACTCATACCAAAAGATAAAAAGAATATACCGATGAGCATACTTTTGAACGGTGTCACCAGAGAGGATATTTCATGGCGGTACTCCGTATCGGCCAACAATAATCCTGCAATGAAGGCGCCTAATGCCATCGAAAGCCCAGCAGCATCGGCAACAGACGCACTGACGATAATCACTAACAAACTTAAAGCCATAAAGACTTCAGAGCCTCCATGCTTGTTTGCGAAAAGAAATATTGGCTTCAGCGTCACTTTGCCAATGATGTAAATCGCTAAGGATGTAATCACCATTTTGGTTAAGGAAACAGAAACAAAACCTACAACATTATCGCCCATATCAGCGCTGAGAATTGTTAGCAGGAGAAGAATGGGAATAACCGCAAGATCCTGAAGCAATAAGATAGAAAAACCGACCCGACCAACATCTGTAACAAATAATTTTTTTTCATGAAGCCATTGAATAACAATAGCCGTGGACGATAAGGCCAAGCCAAGCCCAAGCAACACAGAAACCTGTATTGTGTTCCCCCAAAAATATGCAAACAAACCCACAACAATGGAGGTCAGCAGAACCTGCGCGCTGCCAAGCCCAAAAACAAGGTGGCGCATTTGCCAAAGACGTCTGCCAGTCATTTCCAAACCGAAGACAAAGAGTAGCAAAACAATCCCTAGTTCAGCCAAAACTTTAACGTGCTCGGTATCTTTAAGGCTGACGGCCTCTAAAAACGGGTACTCCCCCCCAAGTGCGCCCAAAGCAAAGGGGCCAAGCACTATTCCAGCTAATAGATAGCCAAGAGCAATAGGAACTTTCAAATACCGCAGCAACGGAATAATAAGCGCAGAAAGCGCTAAAAAAAGCCCAGCATTCCAAAAAAAATCTGTAAGAAGTGACTCTTTCATTACTCGATCATACGTGTTTTTTAGATGGCATCACAAAGAATAATCATAAAAACAATATGACCCGTGGCTGCACTTCCCGTCTGCTACTAACTATTCTCCGCCAAATTGATGAAAAACCACTGAAAGAATAATGTTTAATCATTTTTAACCGTGGCTTGTTTACTCAGCTCGAAAGCAAGCCCCAAGCCGACGCCAACACCTATAGCTACAGTTAAGTCCACGACAACCGTTAACGTCATTGTCAGCAAAAGTAAAAATTTATCTCGATTTGATCCGCGGGCATATTCAGTCCATTTATGAGGCTCGCTCATATTCCACGCTGTTATAATCAACAAAGCAGCGAGAGCAGGCATGGCCAAATAGCCCGCCAGCGGTGCCGCAATCAGCATGACCAACAAAATCACGAAGGCGTGCACAATGCCCGCCACGGGTGTTTTTCCACCTGCTCTGACATTGGTTGCCGTTCGCGCAATCGCGCCTGTTGCCGGCAATCCTCCAAATAAGGAAGAACCAATATTGGCAATGCCTTGTGCTAGAAGCTCCGCATTCGGACGATGCCGTCCCTCTGTCATTCTGTCCGCAACCATCTCCGATAGAAGAGACTCAACCCCTGCAAGAAAGGCAATAACAAAAGCGGAGGGGAGCAATTCTATCACACGGGAAACCGACATATAGGGAAGCTCGGGCCATGGAAGCTGGCTTGGTAATGCGCCAAAACGTGAGTCCAATGTATCGACAGATAAGCCCCCTAAATAGACAAGAGCCGAGCCCATACCGACAGCAACAATTAAGCCGGGAAAGCGCGGGAAGAAACGCCTTAAAGCGACAATTAACCCGAGCGTTAAAACGGCTACCGAAAATGCGGGGAGCCGGAAGTTTTCCCGCCCCTCCCAGAGCACGAGTATCTTTTCCAGAAACTCTGCGGGAATACGCTCTATGGAAAGACCCAAAAAATCGGGAAACTGACTTATGGCGATAACAATCGCAATACCAATGGTAAAACCGCTGACCATGGCTTCGGGCACATAAGAGATTAAACGCCCCGCACGAAAATACCCGGCAACAAGCAAGATAATTCCGGCCATAAAAGTCGCAAGAACAAGTCCATCATATCCATGATCTGCAATAATGCTGAAAACCACAACGATAAAAGCGCCGGTGGGACCACCGATTTGTACTCTACTGCCGCCCAAAAAAGAAATGAGAAATCCCGCAACAATCGCTGTGACCAATCCTGTTTCCGGCGGTGCACCGGACGCAATCGCAATCGCGAGGCTAAGCGGCAGGGCAACCATGGCCACCGTTATGCCAGCGATCAAATCGGCAAAGAACAACGGCTTATTATAGCCTCTGATCGTTGTTAATATTTTTGGTTTGCGCATAATAGTATGATTTAGATCCCTATAATCAATTTAATAACTCCGCCCATCGTAACAACGCTGAGCAAGCCAAAACACCAAAGCCAAAACCGTGCATCTATAGAGCGAGGCGTAAGCGCATTAAGAGGTGAGGGAGGCTCCCATATAAGAGACACAAACCGCAGGCCAGTTCAACCGGCCTCTACAGAGCCCAGACAAAGATAATGATGTTGTTCGTAAATTTATATGATGCGGGTTATAAAAATGGCAGTGCTTGCAGTCTGCCGCTAACTTTTCTCAAGAAATAATTCAGAAAATCATATATAACCGATACATGCGCATTCTTGTTATCGAAGATGATCTTGAAGTTTCTGCTTATATCTCCAAAGGGATGAAAGAAGCAGGACATGCTATTGATGCAGCAAACAACGGTAAAGACGGTCTGTTTCTGGCTACGACAGAAGATTACGACGCGATGATCGTGGATCGTATGCTGCCTGAATTGGATGGCCTTACAATCATCAAAACCATTCGCGGGGCAGGAAATACTACACCTGCACTAATCCTTAGTGCCTTGGGTGAGGTGGACGATCGGGTAAAAGGCCTTCGGTCAGGGGGGGATGATTATCTGGTTAAACCTTTTGCCTTTGCAGAATTGCTCGCAAGAATTGAAATACTCAGCCGCAGACAAGATAACAATACAGGCGGTGAAGAAACAACATTAAACACGAGCGATCTCAACCTTAATCTCCTGTCTCGCAAAGTCACACGAGACAGCAAAAATATTGACCTTCAATCACGTGAATTTCAATTGCTTGAATACATGCTACGGCATAAAGGGCAAATTGTTACGCGTACCATGCTTCTTGAGCATGTCTGGGATTATCATTTTGATCCGCAAACGAATGTAATTGATGTACATATTAGCCGCCTACGCAGCAAAATTGATAAAGGCTTTGATACAAAAATTATAAGGACTGTACGTGGCGCTGGATACATCATTGAAGACTGAGAGCAGACGCTACATCAAAAGTTCAAGCTTTGTCATGGCATTGCTGTTCACAATCCTGTGCGGCTTGGCCGCATTAAGCATCGGTTACTTCATCAATTATTTCACCAAAGGTCATTTCGTCCATAGTACGGAAGCCGTACTGGATGCAGAAATACGATATATCGAAGCCGTTGGAACAGATAATATCAAGGATACAGGACAGCTATACCTTTTCTTCAAGCAAGACGGCAGCCTGCCTGATGATATCCCTTCCGATATATCACGCCTTGCCGAAGGTATTCTGGTTTTTGATTACCCCCCAAATCAAAAACGCTATGCGGCTAAAATCCACTCATTGGGTGATGGTCGTAAGATGCTTGTGGGCACGGATATCACGATGATTTCGCAAGACTTCAAATTCATGCAATGGATTGGTATCGCCAGTATTTTCTTTGTGATGATGGTTGTGTTCGTAGCCTATATTATTAGTGTGTTTGTCGTAAGCGGCACTAATAAAATCGCCGACACCGCCCGTGAAATCATGGAGACAGGCGACCTGTCGCGCCGTGTCAATATGGGGTCGCGTTGGGATGACCTTGGCAATATGGCGGCTGTCCTGAACATACTGCTTGATCGCGTTGAAGAACTCATGAAAGGCGTACGACAAGTCTCTGATAATATCGCACACCACCTGCGCATACCCCTTACACGCAAGCGCACCAACCTCCAGAAAATGAA
>CAYGQG010000153.1:0-2001 GCA_964351955.1 uncultured Micavibrio sp.
AGAATAGGGGTGGATGCGCCAAAGCGCTTAACCGTATCGATGCAAATTCCTGCATCTTGCGGTGTGCATGGACCGGGGGAGAGGATGATGGCTTCGGGGGTGAGCGCTTCGATTTCGTCCAGTGTAATGGCATCATTGCGCACAACTTTGACCTCTACACCTGCGATTTCGAAGTAACGGGCGAGGTTGTGAACAAAGCTGTCGTAATTATCGATGACCAAAAACATAAGCGCGATCATACGGAAAACGGGGCTTTATGGGAAGATTTATATTAACAGCGTGATCAAGCGGTTAGCCGGTCATTTTGATATCATTAGCAGGCTCAAGGCCCGTTAACGGGTGGTCTTCGTAGCTTTCATAGGTGTCGACATCGAAGCTGCGGAAGATGCCTTCGGCTTTATCAAATGTTTCCTGATATTCCGCATCGGCATCGGAATCGGCGGTGATGCCGCCACCGACAGAGAAGCTGACCTTGTCGCGTTCATAGACCAGTGTGCGGATCATGATGCTGGAATCCATGTTGCCGTTAAATCCGACATAAGAAAACGCGCCGCAATAAGGGCCGCGACGCGTGGGTTCGAGTTCTTCGATGATTTCCATTGCGCGTATCTTCGGTGCGCCGGAAATCGATCCGCCAGGGAAGCACCCTTTGAGCAGGTCGAGGGCGGTCTTGTTCTTTTTCAATGTGCCGCGCACGGTAGAGACGAGGTGGTGAACGCTGGCGAAAGTTTCCAGCTTGCACAGCTCCGTCACTTCTACGCTTTTGGCGAGGCAGGATTTAGAAAGGTCGTTGCGCAGCAGATCGACGATCATCGTGTTTTCGGCACGTTCTTTTTCACTGTCGATCAGTTCCTTGCGGTAACGACGGTCGAGGGTTTCATTCGCGATATGGGGGCGTGTGCCCTTGATCGGGCGGGTTTCGACTTTGCTGTCTTTAACGGTCAGGAATCGTTCGGGCGATGCGGATGAGATCGCGACTTCACCGCAATTCATGTATGCGGCGAATGGGGCGGCGTTGACTTCGCGCATGTAGCAGTAATGAGCGAAGCGGTCGAAATCCTTGGGTAGTTTCGCATCAAAGCGTTGCGCGACGCAGGCTTGGAAGATGTCGCCGTCTTTGATGTAGTCGATAACTCTGTCAACCATGTCGACGTAATCGGGCGCGTCGAAGTTTGATTGCCAGTCGAGGTCTGCGCCTTTAAAGGCTTCCATCTCGGCAGGGCGGGAAACGAGATACAGCAGGTAGTCCTGTTTCTTGCGGGCATCGTGATAGCTTGGCGCGTGGGTGATGATCCATGCCTGATCTTTTTCATGGTCAAAGGCCATGACTTGATCGTAGATGCCTAGCGCGAGATCGGGTAGATCGGGGCTGTCTTTGGTTTGTTCGGGTAATTTTTCGAGTGCGCGTCCAATGTCGTAGCCAAAGTAACCAGCTGCGCCGCCTTGGAATGGGGGCATGCCCTTGGCGGGTTCGCTTTCGGGAATCCAGTGCTTCAAACGGTCCTGAATAATTTTGAACGGTTCGCCCTTAATAACCTGTTGATCTTCCCAATTGGTGACCAGCATTTCGCCGTCTTTGTATTCCAAAGTTTCGATTGGATGGGAGACAATAAAGGAATAACGCGCATTGGGGTGGTCGCGGTCGGCGCTGTCGAAAATCAGGGAATAGGGCAGGTGTTGTAGCGCGCTAAACACGGCTATCGGGTCTTTGAATGGCAATTCCCGGATAAACGGTTTCAAAGCGGCTATCTCCCCATTTAGATTCTTAGTAATTTCTAATATTGCTATTAAATCAAACAATAAAGTTGATGAAGAGCCGCCGCAACCCCCTAAAAACCTTTTTCAACAGCATATATTATGCGTTTAAAATCAGTATGTTAGCGGTCGCTAATCTTTGAGGAAGTCATTTATTGCCGCTACGACATCTGCGAGGCCGGTTTTAACGATCTCGACTTCGGGCGGAAAAGCGGTTTGCAGGCGGGAGGGGAGCATGGAATCCAT
>CAYGQG010000153.1:2011-4890 GCA_964351955.1 uncultured Micavibrio sp.
ACGAACACGCCTTTGTCATTGGCGCGACGGATCAGCCGCCCAAAGGCTTGTTTCAGTTTCAGGCGGGTGATCATTTCGTCATAGCTGCGACCGCCGAAGGCCTCTCGACGGGCTTTGTGTAAAATTGTCGGGCGGGGCCACGGTACGCGATCGAATGCGATTAAGCGTAAGGAGTCGCCGGGTACGTCCACCCCATCGCGGATTGCATCTGTGCCGAGCAAGCAGGCTTTGGTGTCTTCGCGGAACATATCGACCAATGTGCCTGTATCAATTTCGTCTACGTGCTGTGAATATAAAGGTATGCCGTGTTCTTCGAGGTCTTCGGCGATATGTTCATGGACGGCGCGTAAGCGTGAGATGGCGGTGAAGAGGCCGAGCGCGGAACCTCCACTGGCTTTGAACAGAGCTTTATAAGCAGCGGCGACGAGTTTTAAATCATCTTTGCGCACGTCATTGATGATGAAGACTTTGGTCTGCTCGGCGTAGTTGAACGGAGATGAAAAACTGACATCGTGGCTTTGTGGTGTCAGATATAGCGCGCCGCTTCTGGCCTTAGCACTTTGCCAGTCGGCTTCTTCATCGCCACTTTTGTCGCGTAGCGTGGCGGAGGTGACAGCCATGCCGTGGAGATGTGGTTTGACGGATGTCGCGAAGGGTTTCATCGGGTCGATATGGTGACGGTACAGGCCGACATCGTATGCACGTCCATCAATACGCTCGATCTCCATCCAGTCGACAAATTGCGGAGGGGTTTCGCCCTTATCGAGGTTTTCGAGCATTAATATCCATGCTTGCAGGGTGAGCATGCTGCGACGTTCCAGACTGCCCGCGACGGCTTCGAGGCGTTTACGGGTGTCGGAATCGAGATAGCCTTCATCTTCTTCCAGTTTTTTGGCGAAGATCTTGGATAATTCCTGCATTGGTTTTTGCAGGGCCTTGAGCGCGGATTTAAGTTTGCGTCCTGTTTCCAGTACGCCCTCATCAACAGGGTAGGCTTGTGTTTCGAGTGAGTATGGCCCGTCGCGTCCATCGGCTCGGGCGTAAGCTTGTTTATAGACTTCGGCGAGGAATTTTTCTGTCGGTCCGCTGGTTGTGCCATCACGAAGGCGGCGGGTCCAGCTTTCCATCGGCAGGGCTTCCGCAGCGCTGATGATTTTTCGCAAAGCCTCTTCGGCATCGTGCATGCCCTCGGCGAGGTCTTCGGCGCGGCGGGTTAGCCCTCTGGCGCGGGATTGTCTGCGGCCGCCTTCATTGCCCAAAATCCAGCGGCGTAAGTCGCGGGTTTCGCGTCCCGTTAAATGGGCGGCGAATGCGCTATCTGCGGCATCGAACAAATGGTGCCCTTCATCAAAGATATAACGGCTGGGCATGTTTTCACCCGGTCCGGCGATTGCCGCGTTGATCATGACCAGTGCGTGGTTGGCAACGACGAGGCGGGCACGTTCGGATTTGCGCACCGCATGTTCAACAAAACATGTGTGGTAATGATCGCATGCGGAATACACGCATTCGCCGCGTGTGTCGGAAAGTGCGGCGCTGTATCTGTATCCCAGAATGGTGGTAAGCCAACCGGGGTATTGTCCGCCGGTTAAATCACCGTCTTTGGTGGCGACGGTCCAGCGTGCCATGATCCCCGCGCCGATGACTGCGCGCATGTCTTTGGCGAGGCCCGCGCCGACGGAAGCTTCTTCGAGGTTGAGCAGGCAGAGATAGTTCTCCCGTCCTTTACGTGTGGCGACGTGCGTATCTTTGAGTTGTTCGTCAGGGTACAGGCGGTCGAGTTCTTGATCGATCTGTCGTTGCAGGTTTTTGGTGTAGGTGGAAATCCAGACTGTGCCGTGATTTTTTTCTGCCCAGACGGAAGCGGGGGCGAGGTAGCCGAGCGTTTTTCCTACGCCTGTTCCGGCTTCGGCGAGTACGACTTGCGGTTCTTCGGCTTGGTTTAACGGGGCGAAGGCGGCAGTGATTTGGGTGGCGTATTCGACCTGTGGTTCGCGTTGTTCCGCGCCATGCCCGAGTAGTTTTTGTAGGCGTTCCCGTGCTTCATCGCCCGTTACGGGGTGGTGAGAGTGTGGCGGCTCCGGTGCTTCTTCCGCCCATTCGGGTAGGTTCTTCCAGACGTTTAGACCTGTTTTGCTGTTGACCGGAACGGCGGTGTCATATTTTTCGCCCAAAGCTTCGAAGATGTAGGGTGTCCATGGCCAGCCTTTGCCTTGTAAGCCCATGACCTGCGCGATGATCAGTGGGTTGGCTTTGGCTTTATGCGGATCGTTGCGAAGGTCGGAGAGGAGCGCGCGCGCAAGCTCCATTAATGTCATCGGTGCGTCGTCATGGCTTTCGGGTGGGGCGACACCAATAGCGTTACAAATGCCGTGGACAGTCGGAGTGGCGAATTGTCCCGGATGGACGAAGGCGAAAAGCTCCAGAATATCGAAGGCAAAGAAGTCCGCGTCATTGCCGAGGCGGCCGCGTATATAGGGAGCATGGCAGACCAGTACCGATTTTTTGTGGAGCAGGGATGAGGCTTGGTCATGTGAAAGCGTTTTTAACTCGCCATCGCCGGTCATCACAAATGCCTGTTTTGCATTCAGGCATAAGGCCGGAATGTCGGGCAGGCTAATTTTATGAGACGGGGCGGGTTGCTGCTCTGGAATCATGCAACCTTTTTAGCAGATTTATCGCTTGGAGGATTAAAAATTTCCGCTGCGTTATCGGGCATGCTTTCGAGGTATACACTTTGTGATGGGAAAGCGAAGCCCGTTCCTGCGTCTTCTTCGACCACTTTCTTGACAGCAAAGGCGAATTTTTCCTTGGCTTCCAGATACTCGCCCCAAACGACGGTGCGTGTGAAGCAATAGACCATGATGTCGATCGAGCTA
>CAYGQG010000154.1:0-4777 GCA_964351955.1 uncultured Micavibrio sp.
TTCGGGTGTATGCTCTTCCTGTTCGCGTTGCCAGCGGCGCTGCCGTTACGGGGGTTCGGTGTTAATTTTATTATTGCCGCGCCGTTGCTTTTCCTTACTTTTCAGCAAGCCATCGGTCGGCAAACCCTCTGGTTTCCGGCATGGTTGGGCGATAAGAAGCTGTTTTCCAAAGATACTTTCAACAAAATCATTGAGAAAGCCATGCCGCATGTGAAGAAGATCGAGAAGCTGTCTCACCCGCGCTTGAACTTCATAACCCATGGCGCGTTTTCGATCATCATAGGGATTGCGGGGCTGATTATGGCGTTGTCGGTTTTAGTCCCCCTGCCCCTCACCAACACAGTCCCCAGCTTTGGCATCGCGTTAATGGCTATTGGCACGATCATGAATGACGGGCTGGCCGTGATCGCCGGCGCGATTATCGGGTTGCTATGGGTTGCCTTTATCACCTATGGCATCATATTTCTGGGTATGGAAGGCGTTGAATTTATCACCGAAACCGTAAAGTCGTATTTGTATGTCCAAGATCGTTAAGCTCTTATCCTGCGCTCCGAGTGTCCTGCTGCTGCTTACCGCAATTTCGGTTTTTGCCCTGACTGCGGCATTCGTGTCCGAAGCCTTTTTAGGGCTGGAGCCATGCATATTATGCGTTTATCAACGCTGGCCATTCGCGGCTGTGATCGGGTTGGGTGTAATCGGGTTATTCCTGCGCAACAAAGGGCCTGTTCCGCAAATCATGGTGGGGTTAAGCGGCCTTAGCATGCTGATCAACTCGGTCATTGCGACATACCACACAGGCGTTGAGCAAAAATGGTGGATGTCAAAAGTCGAGGGTTGCACCATACCGAGCTTCGGAGATACAGAGCCGCAAAGTATTCTGGAGAACATCATGAGCGCGCCAACGGGCAACTGCGCGGAGATCCCATGGCAAGACCCATTGCTGGGCCTGTCCATGGCGAATTATAACGCGATGATGTGTTTCGGGTTGTTTGTCTTATGTGCCGTCAGCTTAGTGCTGAGCCTTAAGAAACGCCAAACAAGTTCATCCCAGCCATAAAGCCGAGCACCAAGGTGCTGTGAAAAATAAAGAAACCGACAGACTGTTTCAGTGTGCGCTTCTTGGAAAAATTAAATAAATCATCAAACATCGTCTCAAAACCTTTACTCAAAAATGTGCAGATACATGGTTTGATAGCCGCAAACCCGCGGTCCGTCAAGGTTTTAGTGATGTTTGGATTGAAAATTAAAAGCCGGGCAACGATGTATCGCCCGGCTTTGAGATTTATACCCCCTGAAAGCGGGAGCTAATTAGGTTACTTACTCACCCAATGTTGTCAGGTAAGCAACAACAACCATACCGACCATCACGTTAACTGTGTATGCGAGATACACGCCAACAAGAGCGATGATTACGGACATGATGTCGTTCGTAAGTTTCTTCCCGGACAGGATCATGCTGGACAAAATGAGTGTCCAACCCGCACCTATCATTGTGTGAATGTCGCCGCCTTCAAAGAAACTACCGACAGTCCCATCAATCACACCAAGTGTCACCAAGTAGTGACCGAGGAAGGTTGATAAGCCAACCAACAGTATTACGTGGAACAGGAAAAATCCCATTGCACCTGTGATTGACCGAGTATGTGCAAGATTTGTAAGATGATTAAACATAATACACTCCTTTCGTTGCACGTTGTGGTGCGGAAAACAGTTTCCGCGTCTTAACGGCGATACCAAAGGAGCTAAATTTCTAAACCGTTCTCCATGGCAAAGCCGAAACTTACTATGCTTCCCAAAGCATTGAAGTCTTATAAACAAACTCTCCTAGCAAAGAGCCTTCTTATAAATCTTCCAGTTCCGTATCCCAGTATAAAAAGTCACCCCAGCTTCTGTGTAGAAAGTTCGGGGGGAACTTTCGTCCGTGATCCTGAAGTTCGTGCAGACTAGGCTGCCTTGGCTCGTGGATCGGATACATACTTACTTCGTGCGGCATGCGGTTTCCTTTAACCGTATTACATTTCTGACATGCCGCGACGATATTCTCCCAATTCGTACGACCGCCTCGCGATCGTGGTATTACATGGTCAAATGTCAGTTCATGTGTCTTATACTTTGTCTGGCAATACTGACATTCCCATCTGTCCCGTAAAAACACATTAAATCTCGTAAATGCCGGGCTTCTGGCCATCGGGACGTATTCTTTTAAAGCCAATACGCTCGGCAGTTTAATCTCAAAATTTGGTGATCTCACTGTTCTATCGTATTCCGAAATCACCGTAACGCTGTCTCTAAAAATGGCCTTCACAGCTTCCTGCCAAGGCCAAATTGATAACGGAAAATAACTCAATGGCCTATAATCGGCATTCAATATTAACGCAGGACATTTTTCTAATGGCATCACACTATCCATAACCCAGCACTCCTTTGCTCATCCGTTGACTACGGCTGGAGGCCTGTATGAATAGGAGCGTTAAAGTGGGTCGTAGCCCCCGTCAGACCTCGCGAATCTGATACTTAGAGTATATCATAAATCCAAGGTATACCGAAGATTTCCGCAAAGTATTTATGCTGCACCAAATCAAATATTGTGCTGCAGCATTTTTCATAATGAACGATTTGTGTGTAAATTCAGAGTGTTGATTGTTTCCATATTGCGCGGCACACAAGAATGTGCGCCGCAGCATTTCATGTGCCGAAAACGTTACTGTCAGGGGCTTTCAGCGTATAAAACCGACTGTAGGAATAAAGAGCCTTCGCGCAGTCCACGCTCATCAATCGAGTGGGTTAGTTCGGGTGTCGTATGACCTGTCACTGTGAAGCCTGCTTTTTCCAGCTCCTGACGGGCATGGAAGAACGCATCAACGGGCACAACATCATCCGCTTCACCATGGATTAAACAGACCGGCGTTTTGTTCGGGCCGACCTCACCAATGAACGCACCAGAATATCCGAGCACACCGGCTATCGGTTTTTCAAGACGCGTGCCTTTATATAGCGACATCATCGTCCCTTGCGAGAAACCGCACAATGCGAGACTGGAATGGCCTAACCCATAATGCGCCAATTGCTTATTGATAAAATCTTCTAGAATAGGTGCAGCATTTTTGATGCCCACCTCCATTACGGCGGGGTCACGATCCTGCAGCGAGAACCATTGATAGCTGTTCGGGTAACCTGGCGGTGCCATGTCACATGCGAATGGCGCATCAGGAGAGACAAACACCGTATCCGGCATGATATGCCCCATGGCATTGGCTAGCGCGATCAGGTCCTGCCCGTTTGATCCGAGGCCGTGCAAAAAGATCACTATGCTTTTCGGAGCGTCGGGACCTTGCGTATAAAAGTTCTGTATTCCATCGTCGTTCATGCTATATCGCTTACCATGTTTAGACGGATCGTCATATACCTCTTTGCCATATGTCTGGTTTTTCCAGCGATTTCGCATGCCCAGACGAATGAGCCGACCAGAGAGGATGAAGTCGTAAAACGCGTAAAACACGCCGAGGACAAACACTACATCACCGCATCCTATGAAAACGACCTGATTGGCGGGGGGACAGACCGTTATTACACCAGCGGCGTTCGGTTGACCTATTTCAACGTCAGCACCCCCGTGCCCAAAGCGATGGATGAGGTTGCCGATTTTATTCCGACATTCGACATCAACAAAACGACCAGCACATTCTTTACACTCGGACAGAATATCTACACGCCGGAAAACATTCGCCTACGCCAGAACCAGCCCGATGATCGTCCTTATGCAGGATTTCTCTATGGCTCGGGCGGTATCTCTACGCTGGAAAACAATCACATTGACGATATCGAGATTACTTTGGGGATTGTCGGACCGGAAGCATTGGGCGAGCAATTGCAAGATTTCGTGCACAAAGATATTACAAATTCAGAGATTGCCGAAGGTTGGGACAACCAGCTTGAGTTCGAGCCGGGATTGATTGTCTCAGCTGGTCGGCGTTGGCCACGTGCCATTCGTGAAGATTTCGGCCCACTCAATTTACGTGGCGAACCGAACATCAACGCGTCAATCGGCAACGTGTATACCTATGCGGGGGCGGGCATTACGTTCAGCCTTGGACCGAATGATGACCGTTTTCAGGATACGCCCGTGCGCGTTCGCCCAGCCATGCCGGGGAACGGTTATTTCGAAACACCGGAAGACGGATGGAGCTGGCTGGTTTTTGCAGGGGTCGAAGGCCGCGCAGTTGCGCGCAACATCTTCCTCGACGGGAATACGTATAAAAACAGCAACAGCGTCGACAAGAAACACTTTGTCGGTGATTTGAATGCAGGTGCAGCCCTGACATTTGATGACTATCGCCTGACCTATACCTACACCATGCGATCAAAGGAATTTGACGGGCAAGGCCGCGTCAGCGAGTTCGGTGCACTCACCCTCTCCACAAAATTTTAGCAACATTGTCGAAGGGCGTGACATCATGCCGCGCTGATTGTATGCTTTAGGCATGAAATACGATCTTCTTCATATCCAAGGTAAACCCTACGTCCTGATGCCGCTGCACGATTACCGCGAAATGGTCAGCGGCGGTAAGAAGCATAGTTTGCCGAACGACATCCTGAATGCGCTTGTCGCGCGGGAGGAAAACCCAGTGAAGATTTTGCGCAAGCATCGTGGCATGACGCAAAAAGACCTCGCGCAAGCCGCCGCGATCTCCCGCCCTTATCTTGCGGAAATCGAAACAGAGAAGAAAGACGGCTCTGTTCGTGCGATCAAATCGATCGCCGAAGCCCTCAATGTTGA
>CAYGQG010000155.1:0-4728 GCA_964351955.1 uncultured Micavibrio sp.
TCTTTGATCAAGCCCATCGCGATACCCGCAACAGGCGCTTTCAATGGTACACCGGCATCCATAAGAGCGAGTGATGTACCGCAAACAGTCGCCATAGATGATGAACCGTTAGATTCAGTGATCTCGGACACTGTACGCATTGTGTAAGGGAAGTCCTCGGCTGTCGGTAGCAATGGACGGATTGAACGCCATGCCAGTTTACCGTGACCAATCTCACGACGACCCGGAGGGCCCATACGACCGGCTTCACCAACAGAATATGGAGGGAAGTTATAGTGTAGCAAGAAGCGCTCACGGTATTCGCCTTCCAGCGTGTCCATGATTTGCTCGTCTTGGCCTGTACCCAAAGTAGATACGACCAAAGCCTGCGTCTCACCACGTGTGAACAGAGCAGAGCCGTGCGTACGTGGCAACACGCCAACTTCCGCCACAATCGGACGAACTGTCTTCGTGTCACGCTCATCAATACGTTTACCTGTTTTCAGGATCGAGCCGCGAACAACGTCGGCTTCGAGTGACTTGAACTTGGACTTGATCAGATTGGCATCAATGCCGTTCTCTTCATCAAGGAAAGCATCAGTCGCAGCATCACGAACCGCACCAACGGCTGTTTGACGCTCAAGCTTGTCAGTAATGCCGTATGCTTTCTCAACATCAGCGGCGTATTTCGCCTTGATGTCCGCTTCCAGCTTTTTGATATGGTCAGGAGTTTCAGGAACATCCCACATATCTTTAGCAGCCATTTCAGCCAGTGCGATAATACCGTCGATAACAGGCTGGTAAGCCTTGTGACCAGCAGCAACAGCACCAAGCATGATTTCTTCGGAAAGCTCTTGAGCTTCGGATTCAACCATCAAAACGCCTTCTTGTGTACCGGCAACGACCAGATCAAGGTCCGTATCGGCAACTTCGCTCATTGGCGGGTTGATCAGGTATTCGCCGTCTTTGTAACAAACACGTGCGCCACCAATCGGGCCCATGAACGGAATGCCGGAGATTGTCAGTGCAGCAGATGCACCGATCATCGCGATCATGTCAGGATCGTTTTCAAGGTCATGGGAAATAACCGTCAAAACAACCTGTACTTCGTTCAGGAAGCCTTTCGGGAACAATGGACGAATAGGGCGGTCAATTAGACGACTTGTCAGTGTTTCTTTCTCGGAAGGACGGGCCTCACGTTTGAAGAAACCACCGGGGATCTTACCGGCCGCATATGTCTTTTCTTGATAGTGAACGGAAAGCGGGAAGAAATCCTGACCTTCACGAATGCTTTTTGCGCCTGTTACGGCACAAAGTACGCTTGTTTCGCCGACAGTGGCGATAACACAACCGTCAGCTTGACGGGCGATTTTTCCTGTTTCCAGGGTTAGGGTTTTCCCTGCAAAATCAATTTCTTTGCGGAATACGTTAAACATAGAGTTTACCTTTCTTAGGTGTGTAAAATGGCAAGGACACACGTGCAGATACACTGCGAGTGTCACAAGCCTCTAAAATTTTGGAAAAGATGTGGGGTGGACAGTAAAAAACAAAAATTTCTGTGCTTTACAGTCAACCTCACAGGCGATTCCAACTACCGAGCACATTCATACACGATCAAGGTAAAAAGTCAAAAGGTTTCCACGGTTTGTGAAGGGTAAGGAAAATGGCTGAAATCGTTACTCGACGTTCGTTAGCGATGATTGTATAGGTTCAGGATTAGATATCATCATGCTCTTGTGGTGGTAAGCCTGCTGCGAGTGAGGGTTTATTCCTAAACAGCGTACGTTCTGCTTTGCGTGCACGGCTCAAAGCACCCTCCATAGCGTGTATAAGCTCAACAGCTGATTTTTGATCTGCCGCCAGTTCTCTTCCGGCTTTTTCCGCAGCCAGAGCCTGTTTAAAGGGTTTTCGTATTTTGAGGTTACCAATACGGCGAGCGAGCAATTTGTGGCCGTCACTAAGCTCGTTGAGTGTCTCACGTAAATTGAAGGGCTGTTTACCGCTATTGGCTGGTTTGGGGCCTGTGGTCGCACTGGCTTTTTCCGGTGGTACAATAACGCTTTCAACCTCTCCACCTGTCGGGCCGGATATCTTTACACTGGGGGCGCTGCTAGGCTTGCTGCGGGCGTGGCGGCTCTCATCATCTGTCGGCGGGCGTAGCTCAAGCGCATTTTTAACGATCAGCGGCTCTGCGTCTTCTCCCAGCAATAATTCTTCGGTTTGAATGTTTTTGAGCTTAACGCCGCCTTCTGCCGTTACAACGGAAGCAATTTGATAAACGGGCGGAAACGTCAAAAAATCACGGTTTTCGGTATCTTTTCTTAAAACAACCGCCTGCGTCATGAAATAGACTTCATTGGCCGTTTTGTTTTCGATTTCTTCGCGCTCGTGTTCAAGCGCGGGGCTAATACATTGTGCTGAGATAAATCTGGCGAGTGGTTTGAGTGTAAAGGGATCAAGAAGGTCGATTTCACCTTCTTTGCTGTGCGGTGCGACCTGCGCGGTGCGGCCTTGATATGTGCCACCCGTCGTAATCTTTACAAGCTGGCCAGGCTCGTAGTCTGACAAAGGAGGGTGCTCCCTTGTCCATTCTTGTTTTTTCTGGCAAGCCAGTCTCTCATCGGTTTCCCCGTTTACTCAGTAGAGGGGTTATAGCCTGTGATTATAGAAAATGCAAGTTTTTGCATATTGACTTAAGGCGGGAATCCTTAGAGTTTGCTTGTGCCAGAAACTCAACAGAGGGACGATTAATGAATTATCTAGTTTTATTGCGCCACGGCCAATCCGAATGGAACCTGCAAAACCGCTTCACGGGCTTTAAAGACGTTGACCTTACTGATAACGGTGTGGAAGAAGCGAAAAGCGCAGGTGTTAAGCTCAAAACGGCAGGAATTGAATTCGATCAAGCGTTTACGAGCACGCTCAAGCGGGCGAATAAAACCGCGAAACTGGCGCTCGAAAATGCAGGGCAGGCCGATTTAATCGAAACTATGATTTATCACGATGACCTGCGCGAGCGTGACTACGGTGATCTGACAGGCCTCGACAAGGATGAAACCCGCGCAAAATATGGCGAGGATCAAGTGCATATCTGGCGGCGTTCATACGATACACCACCTCCGGGCGGTGAATGTTTGCAAGATGTCGTTGAAAAACGCGTACGCCCGTATTACGAGGGCAATATCAAAGCCTTGGTTGATGATGGTAAAAACGTGCTGATCGCCGCACATGGCAATTCATTGCGCGCAATGCTGATCATTCTGGGTGTTGAAACACCTGACAGCATCAATCAGGCGGAAATCCCGACGGGCCAGCCTTTGGTATTCGAAATCGAAAACAGCGCCGTTAAACAGCGCTATTTCCTCTAATCTACTGATTAGTAATTATTCAGGGCTACCGTCTGTAGCATCTTCGTATTCATCAGAGATGCGCTCAGCCGGTGTACGGTTTTCCAATTCGCGTGCGGCATCATCAACGCCTTCATCAAGACTGCTGATTGCGTCGCCGATATGTTCGCCTGGACCGCGTGTGTCCGGTTGTGTAAGCAATGCATAAGCACCAACGCCTACAACAGCGACAAGTACGACAAGAATTCCGTATGTAAGTGATTTATTTTCATTAGCCATTTGTCTGTCCTTTCCTAAGTCAGTTCTGCCCACTCATACGCATGTTGTCGCCTTTTAGTTCCGCATAAAAAAAAGCCGCTTAAAACAGCGGCTTTTAGAATTCTAATTGTAATCGCCTGATTAACGACGGATGCCAAGACGCTTAATAATGTCTTGGTAACGTGCTTCGTCTTTACGCTTCAGGTAATCGAGCAACTTACGACGCTTGGCAACCATGGCCAACAGACCGTGACGGCTGTGCAGGTCTTTTTTGTGCTCTTGCATGTGGTTGGACAACTCGTTGATACGAGTGGTCAGGATAGCAACCTGAACTTCAGGTGATCCTGTATCGCCTTTTGTAGTGGCGTATTCTTCAATCGTTTCTGCCTTTTTTGCGGCAACGTTTGGACTAATCGACATCGGTTTCTCCTTCTTCTATAGGTTAAAAACACGAACAGGCTTAATATTCGGTCCGTCCCGTTCTACCAATGCGAAAGCTTTATCCTCAAAAAGGGCAATCGCGGTTTGGTCATTATCAAGCCCGATGGATTTAATCCGTTCAAAATCGGGTTTGGCAACAAACGAGACAACCTGTCCGTTTCGAAGCATTGCGCATTCATTAGACTTGAGGTTTAAAGCCGGGATGTCGTCCAGCGGTGCCTCAAGTGGCAACAACACTTCTTCCAGCACATCAGCGCCAGAGGCCGCACTATTGACCAATTTCTCGAGTTTTTCAAGAGAAATCGCATCATTATCGGTAAACGAGCCGACCGCCGTCCGTCTGAGCATAGAAATATAGCCGAAAGTCCCGAGTTTCAACGCCATATCACGGGCCAGAGAGCGTACATATGTCCCTTTGCCGCAGACCATACGTAATTTTGCCGTATCTGCGTCAACTGATAGCAATTCAAGGTTTTCAATATAGACTTCGCGGGATTTCAGCTCGAATTCCTCGCCGTCACGCGCCAGATCATAGGCCCGTTCCCCGTCAACCTTAATGGCGGAATATCGTGGCGGGGTTTGTTGGATATGCCCCGTGAAATCAGGGAGCAAGGCTTCTATAGCGGCTTTCTCGGGGCGCGTTTCGGATGTTTTTATAACATCGCCCTCACTGTCGTCAGTATCGCGTTGCTCGCCCCAAGTG
>CAYGQG010000156.1:0-4683 GCA_964351955.1 uncultured Micavibrio sp.
GTCCTCCGACCGTCCATTCTTCTCATACCCGTTCTTCGTCGCGGTTACATCCTCCAACGGCACCATCCTTGCCAAAGAAGTATTCGCAGCATCACTGACTTACAATCCGGGTAGTGATACCCAAACTTATACCGAAAAACTTCGCCAGATCATCCCCGTTGAACCGGGTGAGCGCGGCGGCGATTACCGCGTATTGGTCGGCTTCCAGCTTACACCTGATCAACTGGCTTATAACCGCCAGCAAATCCGTGAAGACAAGCTGATCGAACAAGCCCGCGAGCTACAGCCAACACAATTCGAAGCCACCGCCCAAACGGCACAAAAACAAGCAGTGCAAGAAAGCGTCAGCGCCAACCGCCCTATCCCGATCACACCATAAGATGAAAACTACGCATGAGCGCATTTGACCCCGATAGCTTCTGGCTTTCCGAAACCGCCGAACATCTGGATGTCGCCAACGCGACATTCGATGCTTTGCAAGCGCCCTTCGATGAAATGCTCGAAGCCTGTACCAAAAGCATTAACAACGGCGGCAAGCTCCTCTTTTTCGGCAATGGCGGCAGCGCATCAGACGCACAGCACCTCGCCACCGAGTTCACGGTACGCTACAGCCAGAACCGCAAACCGATCGCGGCCATCGCGCTGACCACAGACACTTCAACCCTCACCGCTATCGGCAATGATTACGGCTTTGATGATCTTTTCTCCCGCCAGATCGAGGCTTTGGGCCGCACAGGAGATGTGGCGATCGGCATCAGCACCTCCGGCAACAGCCAGAACGTGCTTAACGGCCTCACCGCCGCCCGAAAAGCAGGCATCGCGACCATCGGCTTCACCGGCAAGGACGGCGGAAAAATGCAGGAAACCTGCGATATTTTGCTAACCATTCCCTCCCAAACCACCGCCCGCATTCAGGAAATGCACATCACACTCGGGCAAATGCTTTGCGGCGCGTTGGAAAAAAAGCTCGGACTTGTTTAAGGGTCTTGTTAAAATCGCCTCTCTCACATACAATCCTGCGTCATGACACAGCCACAGCCTAAACCAATTGATCAGCTCAACTTCGAAGATGCTCTGGTCGAGCTTGAAACGATTGTGCGCGATTTGGAGCAAGGCGGAACACCGCTTGAGCAATCCATCGGCGCATATGAACGCGGCATCGCATTGAAAAAACATTGCGAGACAAAGCTTCGCGAGGCACAGGCCAAAATCGAAAAAATTACAGTAGATAAGGACGGCAACGCCTCATCTGAGCCATTGGATAGTGAATAACATGCTTAATCAGAAAGAGTTTTCGAACCATTTCGTTTTCTGGCTAGGCAAAAGGAGCGAAGCGTAGAAAAACTACGTAAGCGACAAATAACAAAGACAGAGAACGAAAGAGAAAGAAAAACATGCCATCACCACGTAGTGCATCACCCGAGTTACAAAATGCAATGGATGAGGTTGCCGATGCGGTAAACCGCACAATCGAACGCCTACTCCCCGCCACTGATCTGGCAGAAGCCGAACTCTACGAAGCCATGCGCCACGGCACACTGGGCGGCGGTAAACGCCTTCGTCCATTCTTATGTATGCAATCCGCTTTTCTGTTCAATGTACCCTCTTCCCGTGCGCGCCGCGTGGCTGCTGCTTTGGAATTCGTACACTGTTACTCGCTGATCCATGATGACTTACCGGCTATGGATGATGCATCTTTACGTCGTGGTCAACCGACCGTTCACAAACAATATGACGAAGCGACTGCAATCTTGGCGGGGGATGCCCTCCTCACACTTGCTTTCGAAATTCTTGTCGACCCTGAAACACACCCCGACCCGCATGTTCGTTGCGAACTTGTAGCAACACTGGCGCAAGCATCCGGCGGACACGGCATGGTGGGCGGACAAATGCTCGACCTGATCGCTGAACGTGATGATGTAGAATTCGATGTGGGTGAGATTTCACGCCTGCAACGCATGAAAACAGGAAAGCTCATGGCCTTCGCTTGTGAATCCGGCGCAATTCTGGGTAAAGCGGGCGACACACAGCGCAAAGCATTGTGTAACTTCGCGCATGACCTCGGCCTCGCCTTCCAGGTAACTGACGATATTCTCGACGTTGAAGCCGACCCGCAAGATACAGGTAAAGACACAGGCAAAGACGAAGAAGCTGGAAAAGCCACCTTCGTTTCAACGCTCGGTAAAGATGCGGCCCGTGCACGCGCCGAAATGATCATCGCGCAAGCCAAGCGCCATTTGAAAATTTTCGAAGGTCGCGAAAAAACATTGGCAGAATTAGCCGATTACGTCATGGAACGCCGCGCTTAAACTTATTGTGGTGGGGCTACGCGTTCGATTATCGGAACGCTGTTTCCGCTTGGTGCTGGCGTAGCTTCCGCAGGCTTATCGTCGAATGATGGCGGTTCAAAAGTCTCTTCCCGATCCAAACCTTCAGGAATTACCGTAGGTGCCAAGGCCTGAACCCCGCGCAAAAACTCAAACGCATATTGTTTGCCATACGGATTATCATCAAAAGCACCTTCGAGATACATACGGCGCGTTGTCTTATATAGTTCGGATGGATTTTCCGACGCTTTGATGTACCCCAACTGCGACAGTCTTTTCTCCATGAACTCGTCATATTCCTCTTTTACGTCTTCCGACAACTCGCCGGAGAGCGTAGATGCATTCTCAGGGTCTTCCAAAATACGGTTAATAACCTGCGCATCCTTATCACTTATGTCGTTGACTGATCTTCTAAACCTCACAAGCGCATAAATCCTTTCGTCACGAGACATCACGTTTTCAGCCAAATCTTTGTAAACCTCTTCTCGCGCTTTCATGAGCCCATCAATAAAGTCTTCTGAAATCCCGGATGGAGCCTCTGGCTCGCCCTCAATCTGAATCGCAGCATTCGTAACATGTGATGGTGCAGATTCAGAAAACGAAGCAATAGCGCGTAAATGTTGTTCCTCCACGAAAATTTGAGGCCACAAATCGACGTTATATTTCTCAGACAGTGATGCATCATTAAAACCAGCAACAAGCCTTCCTCGTCGCTCCAGATCCGCAACGACCTCCGCGCGCAAATGCGATCCAACATCCGGATTAAGGTCCTTGTGCCCTATCTCATGAAAAATAACGGATGCCGCCCAATCATGATCATTACCGGATAAATTAGTAAAAACCTCTTTTGGGAAACCTGTCTGGATCGCGGCAATCTCTTCTTTGGCACGCGGCTCGGACGGCATAACAACAAGCACATCCGTGTTTTGTACATCGGTAATGTCGGCATCAGTCCTGAATGCGCCGTACCCCTCGTTTTTCTCCAGATTTCTGATTATTTCCTTGATCGCATCTTCACTAAATCGCCCGCTTAATCCCGGTTGTATATTGGCAATAAGCTGCAAAAAGGCTTGCTCATGGTGCGACGCATCCGCAACTAAACGCCCTGAATTATACGTTAAGTCCGTAACAGAGCCGTTTTCATACTCTTTCAGCATAAGCGCTTGATATGTCGCATCCGTAGTTCCAAGCGCCTCTAATGCCGCTATAAAGTCATTAGGCGTGACAAAAATGACATTTTCAGTCACGTCATCTCCCAATATCTCGGGTAATTTATCGATTATAGGATAAGCTTCCCGACTTTCTCGCGAAGCAAAAACATTGTCACCCATGAAACCCTCTTGTTCTTTTGTCATTATTCTAGCGGGCATGGATTAAAAATATGTAAACGTAAATAAGGCTGTAACAACACTAAACCCTTGTTTATAATCAAATCTATGAAAGCGACGCTTGTTTTAAACAGAAAAAATCAAATGGGGTTCTTCTACGGACAACCATTGGAAATAGACCCTGAATGGGCAAGCATCGATGTTGATATGGGGCAAATTCAGGTTTTCGATAAAGACGGCGCGCAAAAACACCTCATCCTCGACAACATCAACGAGAAAATTTACGAGCGTGTTCAGAAAGAAGGCAAGATCTTACTGATCGAAGTAGAAGACGATGACATTCGCAAACCCGTAAAAACACATTGGGTCCACCTCATGGTCTCGACCCAGCTTTAATCGCTTTTCTGCCGCCGCTTTGACGCTTTTTTAACCTTCGTATATTAGAATATTATATAGGGATAAAAGAGTAAGGGTAATTAAATGGTTGGCGAACTCATCCAGGGCGCTTTAAACGAAATCAGAGACGAAAACGACGCAAGTGATCCACTGGCGACGCTTGGCCGTTTTGTCGGCAAAGGCTTCGAGCTCGGCGCACTCAACGAAACCCTTGAAATTGCAGGCGATATGGGCGGCGGATTGGCTGGAATTCTGCCTGACGTTGAACCCGCACCTGAAATGGCTCCGGCTATGAAAACGGATATAGACCCCGCATTCGCCACAGGCCCGTCCTTCGGCGGCAACACTTACAGCTAACCCCCCCATAAAATCTTTGCTTTTGCCTACGCCTTTGCGCTAAAAAGGCCAGACAATGGCACAAGCACACCCAAAATCGCAAAACACGGCTGAAAATGCCGCAACACTGCTCGATCGCGTGAACATCCCTGCGGATATGAAGGATTTCACCGATGCGGAACTGCGAACATTAGCCGATGAAGTCCGTAACGCGACCGTAGAGGCCGTCTCCAAGACTGGCGGACATCTGGGCGCTGGTTTGGGCGTAGTCGAACTCACAGTCGCCATACACGCCG
>CAYGQG010000157.1:0-4652 GCA_964351955.1 uncultured Micavibrio sp.
TTGTCGAAGTGATTACAATGAAAATGGATGAAGATAGTATTCAAGATCTACGACAATATATTGAGGCGAAGGGTGGCGAATTTGAATATTCACCTAGTAATGAAGCCGATAGATCCGCAGCGGTTGGCAGCACGGTAGATAACAATTATTCTATGCCTGTGGCGCCCTAAACGGATAACGATCTTTAGGAAAATAGGGCTGCGAGAGCCCTTTTTTATGCAGCCCCTCTGATTATAGCCGCCTCAGTATATCTTTGGGTAATTACTAATCTTAACAAACATAGCCTTAAGCATTTTATTTTGGCGGGTTTTGTATTTGGCGGCGTTTATTCGGCAATTTTCTACTTCAAACAGATTGAACCAGGACTCGAGTATTTCTTTTTACCTGCAGGACCTATCGTCGGATATTATGCATGGAAGTGGCGATCATTTTATATCCGAAAAATCCCCGTAACTTTGAATGATAAGCAAAAGTATGGAAATGTATCTAACTTAGTGTGGCAGAGTAATTTGTATTTTGTCAGTTATTTCAGAAATCAAATTATCTTTAGGTTGCCCCAATAAAATAACTTTAGGGCCTGTCAGTTGTTAGGTTTGGACGTTGTTATTAAAAGTATTGTTATGCCTGCTATCGCAGATAATAGCGATCCGCAAAGAACGCCTAGTCGAACGGCGTTAATATATTCGATGTCTGCAAATGCGAGCGTTCCGATAAAGAGACTCATGGTGAAACCAATACCGGTAAGCAAAGCCATACCGTAGTATTGAGGCCACGAAACACCATTGGGCAGAGTACAAAGCTTTACTTTTGTAGCAATGAAGGTGAACAGCATTACACCTAATTGTTTGCCAAAGAAAAGACCAAGAGTAATACCCAGAGTTACGGGTTGAAGAAACGTATCGAGCGTTATGCCTTTTAAGGGCACGCCGGCATTGGCAAAAGCAAATACAGGTATGACCATAAACGCTACGAATGGATGGAGTGTATGCTCGAGCTTTTTGGAGGGGGAGTCTCCGTATTTGTCCTTGGCTCTAAGAGGGATCAGAAGACCTAATGCAACGCCAGCCAATGTTGCATGAACACCTGACTTTAAAACGCAGGCCCATATAAATAAACCTAGGAGGATGTAAGGCCCTAGAGATGTGACTCTTTTGCGGTTCATTATATAAGCTATAAGGATGCCTGCTGCAGCAAGGCCAAGAGCTATTAATGATGTATCTGCCGTGTAGAATAGGGCAATAATGACGATTGCCGCCAAGTCGTCGATGATAGCGATCGCGACCAAACAAACTTTCAAGGAGGACGGTATTCTGTCGCCTAAAAGAATGAGTATACCTAAAGCAAATGCGATGTCTGTGGCCGCCGGAATAGCCCAGCCATTAAGTGTAATTTCATTGTTCCAGTTAAGGTAGGCGTAAATCAGCGCGGGAACTAATAGACCGCCTAAAGCAGCAATTGTCGGTAAAATGAGCTGCTCTTTAGTTGAGAGATGGCCTTGTAGTATTTCTCTTTTGATTTCGAGGCCAATCAACAGGAAAAATACTGCCATTAACCCGTCATTGATCCATAAAAGCAGAGGCTTATCTATTACAAAAGTTCCAGTCTGAAGGACAACCGGGATGTTTTTAAAAAGATCGTAATATTCATAAAATGGAGAATTTTCGATCACCATCGCCAAAACCGCGGCAAGACATAGCAATATGCCGGGTGCAGTTTTAGATTTGAAAAAATCAACGATCCTGGACATTGGTTTTTTAAGCGGCCTTTCCAACTGATGGATTATTTTCAAGAGCAAATACAATATGCTCATACATACGTTTTGCGGCATCGCTGCCTTTTTCTTCATTCATGATCAAATCGATTTCGATCGCAGGAACGGTGGGTAACCCCGAGCTTTCGTTTAAAGCAGACAGGCCTCTAATCTCAGACAACATCTCTTTAGGAATAATGGTCACACCTAAACCTGCTTTTGCGGCAGCTATTCTTGAAGTCATGCTTGAACTCGTAAAAACAGGCTTCCATTTGATTTTCTTTTTATCCAAAACTTCGATCATCTTGGACCGATAAACGCATGGGGCTGGGGATACAATTAACGGTATAGTGTCATCCATCTTGAAAGACTCCTTGCCTTGCCCGGCCCATACGAGTGTTTCTCGCCAGACTTTATTGCCGTAAATTTTAGTTTTGCTATCTCTTTTGATCAGTATTAAGTCAAAATGACCTTTCTCAAAGTCATCTATCAAGTGGTGTGATAAATCGCAGTGAACTTCCAAACCTACTGACGGATGAGATTTTGCAAACTGAATGAGGATCTCTGGCAAATGTTGGGCCGCAAACGCCTCAGGTGCACCTAACTTTACTGACCCTGAAATGTCGGGTTGAGAAACTCTTCCGAAAACTTCATCGTTCAAAGAGATCATCTTTCGAGCATAGGACAATAAGACTTCACCCTCTGTCGTCAGGCTGACAGAACGATTGGTTCTTAAAAACACTTCGCGTCCTAACATATCTTCTAGTTTTTTGATTTGCTGGCTAATCGTAGATTGTGTTCTACTAAGCCTTTCCGCCGCCTGAGAGAAGCTTCCTGACTCGTATATGGTTAAGAACGCGCGTAATAAATCGATATCAATATTTCTAATCATGATTAGTTTATATATCGTAAAATGCGATTAATACAAGAAGTTTTATTAATTTTACAAATATCATTAAAAGTCTATTTTTTATTCATCTCTTACAGAAAGGAAAAAACGAGATGACTAAAATTAGTGTTAACCCTGCAATAGCGGCCCTGCTTAAAAGATATGGCTATGGCCCCCGCGAACTGGAGCTAAAAGGTATATTTCATGAGAGTGCTGCCTACAATTTACTGCAGAATCTTAGGGGTAAACTAAGAAGCAGACAACGTCGTAAACCTCCACCCGGATTGATGCAAGACACGTCTCCGTTTTTAGTTAACTAAGCTGAAGCGGCCCGGTTATGGGCCGCTTTTCATTATTGATATTTCTAATGACTGATATTTGTTTAATTAATTATACAAATGTCCTTATCCAGGTTAGCCTTTATATATGACCAAGAACTTAAACACCCTAGCCGTTTTGGAGGACAAACGATTAAAAGCTCACAAAATGACCCGCCTTAATTCGGGTCGATTTAAGTAGTAATTCTCCTAGCCCTGTTCAACCGCTAATTAGGGTGCGGCCTCAGAAGAGAAGCAAAAAATACAGATTGCTGCGAGCATTGAAGCTAGGCTTCTATCTTCACAAAGCCGCCCCTTTTTTTGTGCCGGCATTAGCCACGGACCAAATTACCGAGCAGGATGTATTAGATGCCCAAAAAGCATGGGGCGACGGAATCGTTGCAATCAGTCAAGTTTATGTAGATGAGGGTGATTACAAACAGCGTGCTTCTGAACATATCAAGGACTTATACGCATATGAACAAAGCGAAGTATTGTTCAAACCCACCTTAGCGGCTGACGATCAGTTTCGTGAAACATTTGAGGAAGCTCTATCATATTTTGTAGGCGGCGTTATCGATGAAGACAATGGGTTTGCAATTAAGCCATGGTCAAAGGTTCGCTTTGGTGAGCAACAGATAATTACGGACAGCGACTCCGCAACAGCTATGGGTAATTACTACTTCACACCTGTAGGCAGCGATGATGAGACTAAAGTTGAATTTACTTTTGGTTACATGGAAGACGAGGAGGGGAAATTACGCATTAACGTTCATCACTCCTCATTACCTTACAGCGCACAGTGAAGGTGGCTAATAGAAGCAAAAAGCCCGCCTGATCTGCGGGCTTTATTTATGAAATTAATAAGGCTCTCTTAATATCTCTGAGACATAAGTTAATTACCATAAGATAAATTATCACATTACTCTAAATGGCTTCCCATATCTGATCTTAGCGTCATGGCGGATCTCCCATTCTAAACTTAAATAGCCTTGCATATTTCATTTTGGTTTCCGCAGAAATTGTCGCCCACCAAACATCAAACTTTTTCCAAAAACTCTCATTTAAAGCACTATTTAAGCTGCCCCATGTAAGCGGTTCATTTGTGATCTCCAAGCTATAGCCCGACAGCTTTGCGCTCTCGCCATACAGCTCTTCCATCCGGTTTACTGGTTCGTATTTTTGTGTTTCAGGATTAAATACACTCCCCCAAACCAACGTTACTGATTTGGGGTCATCGATATCCGTAAAAGTCACAAACATCGGCCAATCTTGCTGATCCAAGGCGGCTGTTTTGCCAAGCGGTAGAGAATCGTAAAATTCAATGCCTTCCACCGTAGTATTTCCAGCCCCTTCTGGCACTGGAAAAGCATTATAGAACTCGCTATCCGCATTATCGGAAATAAGCGCGAACAAAACGCCACGTTCGCCCAAATCAATAACAACGGCCTCACCAATAACGTCAGCAGGGTTACCGACATCCGGCCAGCCAAGGCTGTTTTTACTTTTGGAATTTGATATTTGACGCACAGCTGAGCCGGTCTTCAAACCTTCCGGTGTCTCGACCTCAACCGTGACTTTAAAGTTTTTTGTAAAGGATACCGCGTCCTGCGGATTCTCGCTCATGGCAAGCGATGGCAGGCTTAATAGACAGAGCACAATTGCAGGAAGCATTTTTTTCATATGAACCCTTATC
>CAYGQG010000158.1:0-4532 GCA_964351955.1 uncultured Micavibrio sp.
CGTCAAAGCCGTTCAAAGGCAAAAAAGCTTTCCCCTGTGATGTGCGAACCCCTTGCATAGCTCTTGATAGCACATTAAGACGACTGTTGTAGATTCAACATTCATATCAAGATAACGTGTAAAACATGACCATTGTTACCCGCTTTCCCCCTTCCCCAACCGGCTTTATGCATATCGGTAATGCACGTACAGCGTTGTTTAACTGGCTATATGCACGCGCCAATAACGGCAAATTCGTCGTTCGCATCGAAGACACCGATCGCAAGCGCCATAACGAAGAAGCCGTAGAAGCCATCATTCGCGGATTGGAGTGGCTGGAACTCGATTGGGACGGTGAAATTACATCCCAGTTTGAACAGCAAAACCGTCATAAGGAGGTCGCCGAAGAGCTTCTCGCCAAAGACAAAGCATGGAAATCATATTACACCGCCGAAGAGCGTGAAAAGATCAAACAAGACAATGGTGGTTTTCGTATGCCGCGCCGTGCCCAGCTCGAAAAAAACTACCCGCCGAGCCAAACTGAAGAATACACAATCAACATTGAAGCCCCGACCGAAGGCGAAACCACGATCCATGATCTGGTGCAGGGTGATGTCACTGTACAAAATGCCGAGTTGGATGACTTTATCTTACTGCGTGCCGATGGCTCCCCGACATACATGCTGTCCGTCGTAGTTGATGATCACGACATGGGAATCACACATATCATTCGCGGCGACGACCACCTCAACAATACGTTCCGCCAAAAAGTTATTTTTGATGCAATGGGATGGAATGTGCCCGAATTCGCCCACCTACCCCTCATCCACGGCCCTGACGGCGGCAAATTTTCCAAACGTCACGGCGCGACCAGTGTCGAAGAATACAAGGATATGGGCTACCTGCCCGAAGCAATGCGCAATTACCTGATGCGCCTAGGCTGGGGACACGGCGATGACGAAATCATCTCGACCGAGCAAGCTCTGGAATGGTTTGATCTTAAAGGGATCGGCAAATCGGCCTCACGTTTCGATTTCGAAAAACTCGAGAATCTCAACTCACATTACATGAGCGAAGCCAGCAATGAACGCTTGATAGAGCTTGCAATGCCGTTTTACGAGGCGCGTCACAACGTCACACCGGACACAGAGGCGCAAAAACGGATCACACAATGCGCAGATGAATTAAAGTCACGTGCAAAGACATTAATACAATTTACTGATGAATCAGTGTTTTTAGCCAAAAGCGTACCCTTTGATTTTGATGAAAAAGCATCACACCTGCTGGACCAAGACGGCATTGCTATACTCGGGCTCTTAAAAGAAAAATTTGAAGCCTTGGACCAATTCGACAACGAAGCAGTTCAAAGCGCATGCAAAGATGTCGCACAAGAGCACAAAGACGGAAAACTGGGCAAAGTGGCTATGCCCTTGCGTGCCGCCCTCACCGGCACAACCGTTTCACCGTCAATATTCCATGCTGCTGAAATCCTTGGAAAATCCGAGGTAATCACACGTATAGATGCAGCTGTGAATCGTGCTTGATCGCTTTCAAGACTCGTCTACAATACTCCCAACACAATTTCAGACGGGGGCAAAATGACCAAAGAAGCAATCGAAACAAATCACAAGACCTTCACACTAACCAACGATGAAACCGGCGAAAGCATGAGCCTTCCGGTTCTCGACGGTACAATGGGCCCGCCCGTCATTGATGTCAGAAAGCTTTACGCCCAAACAGGCCACTTCACCTTCGACCCGAGCTTCACCGCGACAGGCAGCTGTAAATCGCGCCTAACGTTCATCGACGGCGAAAAAGGTGTCTTGATGCACCGTGGCTATACAATCGAAGAACTGGCCGAACACAGCAGCTTTTTGGAAGTCGCATTCATTCTTTTATATGGCGACCTGCCTAGTGAAAAAGAAATGGCTAAATTTGATAACGACATCACCTATCACACGATGGTGCATGAGCAGATCAACTATTTCTTCCGTGGTTTCCGCCGTGACGCGCACCCAATGGCGATTATGTGCGGTGTCGTTGGTGCTCTTTCTGCCTTCTACCATGACTCTTTGGATATTTGGGACCCCGAACAACGCGAAATATCGGCTCACCGCCTGATTGCGAAAATACCAACACTGGCTGCCATGACCTACAAATACACAATGGGTCAGCCATTCATGTACCCGCGCAACGATTTAAGCTTCTCGGAAAACTTCCTGTATATGTGTTTTGGCCTGCCGCCGGAACCATACAAAATCAACCCGATCCTTGCCAATGCAATGGACAAGATCCTGATTTTACATGCTGACCACGAGCAAAACGCATCAACATCGACTGTACGCCTCGCAGGTTCATCTCAAGCTAACCCGTTCGCCTGTATCTCCTCGGGAATCACCTCACTATGGGGCCCCGCACATGGCGGTGCTAACCAAGCCGTTCTGGAAATGCTCGATCAAATCGGCAGCATCGAAAACATTCCTGAATTCATCAAACGGGCCAAGGATAAGGATGATCCATTCCGTCTTATGGGCTTTGGTCACCGTGTTTACAAAAACTTCGACCCTCGCGCAGGCGTTCTGAAAAAGGCCTGTGATGAAGTGCTGGAAGATTTGGGCATTGATGACCCACGCCTTAAACTCGCTATGGAACTCGAGCGTATCGCGCTTGAAGATGAATACTTCGTTGACCGTAAACTCTTCCCGAATGTCGATTTCTACTCCGGCATTATCCTCAAAGCCATGGGCTTCCCGACAGACATGTTCACGGTCCTGTTCGCGGTTGCACGTACGGTTGGATGGATTTCACAATGGAAAGAGATGATCGAAGAGCCGGCCTTGCGTATCGGCCGCCCTCGCCAGCTTTACACCGGCCCAACACAACGTCCATACGTACCGCTAGATAAACGTAAATAGACGAATTTAAGCGCTTAGAACGAATTCAGCCGCAGCATCGGACGGAGTCTGGTTATTTTCCAGCTGCAATGTGTCATGCAGCCGTCTGAATGCCTCGTGCTGCTTGCCTCTTTCTTCAGGATATTTATGGAGCCGCAACATAGCACGGGCTAAGTGTTGTACGCCGCACTTGCCCTGCAAATACTCGGACACAGCCTCCTCCTCCAGCAAGATATTCGCCAAATGCACATGCTTCACCTTGATCATTGATTTCACAATCATCGCCGTAAGCGGGTTGGCTTTATAACCAATAAGATGAGGAATATCGAGATAAGCCAGCTCCAGACCAATCGTCCCTGAAACTGCCAATGCCATATCACACGAGGCAATAGCGTCCCATTTATGGCTCGGCGTGGGCACAATATGCGTCACAAAAGTCGCATCTTCTAATTCTTTTCTGAGATCATATTCCAGATTTTGCAAAGTAGGTGCGATCACATGAAAATCATCGATTTGCTCAGCAAGCACCTCTAGCGTATCCACAAACGCATTTTTATGCACCTTAATTTCTTGCATACGGCTGCCCAAAAACAGACCGACACAGGTAGCATCGGGGCTAATATTGCGCTCTTTACGGAACCTCGCAGGATCAAGGCTCTTTTGATCGACTTCAATCAACGGATGACCGACGTATTTCGTCTTCAACCCATGCTTCTCAAAGAACGGCGGTTCAAACGGAAACAGACACATTACACCATCGAGAAATTTGGCAATGTTCTCTGCCCGCTTTGGTCGCCACGCCCAAACACTCGGCGCGACATAATGGATGATTTTTCCCTTAAAAACGCCGCGAGATTTCAGCTTCTTGCCCAATTGGAAATTAAAATCAGGCAGGTCGATCGTAACCAGATAATCCGGCTGGGATTTTTCTATCTCCTCTACGACCCCCTGAATAAGCTTTAACAACCGCGGCAGGTGTCCGGCGACTTCCCACACGCCCATAACGCAAAGCTCCTCCATCGGCAAAAGGCTCTCAAGCCCCTGCTCCTGCATCAACTCGCCGCCAATGCCCTCAAAATTCTCGTCGGGGATACCTTGCTTCTTCAAACCGGCCATCAAATTGGCACCAAGCGCATCACCTGATGCTTCGCCTGCGACCATGAAAATGCGTTTATCCATTGCTTCAATCTCCAATATTATGTGGACGTATAATCTTCGGGAAGAATCCCCTTAACGAATATCTTTTTAGCCTTCGCGATAACCTTAACACGTTCCAGATCATCAACGATACTGCTTCCTGCATGTACAGCAACCCCTGAAAACCCTGCGGCTGCAGCCTCCTCAAGCGTTTGCGGTCCTATTGTGGGGAGATCAAGGTCTTGATCCTGATCACGCTTGCAAAGCTTAACCAGAACTGCCCCGTCCCCCTTGCGTTGTAAATCTCCGCAACGGCGTATAAGCGCGTCTGTACCCTCGGCCCCCTCAATACCCAGCACATGCCCCTGTTGCACAACAACACTTTGTCCGACATCCTGATCACCAAGCGCCTCCAGCAACACGCAACCGCGTTGAATATCCATCTCATGGTGTTTAGAGGGTTTGCCGGCAGATATCTGCCCGACAGGAGTAAGGATTTCAGGCATAACAGCTTGTATACCG
>CAYGQG010000159.1:0-4527 GCA_964351955.1 uncultured Micavibrio sp.
CCTGAATACTTCATCATTTCCTGCATTGATTCCCGTGCGAATCCCGGCACCATTTTTCGCCCCGCGCCCGGTACATTCTTTGCTTTTAAGGCGATGGGCGCTATTGTGCGGCCGTATAAAAAAGGTACGGCGCTGGCTGCCAGTCTGCAATTTGCGCTCGAATATATGAAAGTACCGAAGCTTATTTTGCTCGGTCATACGCAATGCGGTGCGATACAGGCTTTAGCCGAAGGTAATGACGACCCCGAAATTGCAAGCTTCCTTGAAGAAGCGAAAAAGGGATTGAAACGTGCGCAAGAGCAAACGAACGGCGAAGAAACGGTTAATGATGCTTTATTACGCGAGGCGGAAAAGCAAATCGTCCTGCAAAGCATGGAGAATTTGAAAAGCTATCCGCCTGTTGCCAAGGCCTTGGAAGAAAACAGGCTGGAAATCCGCGGATGGGTATTCGATATGTCTGCGGGTGAGATACAAGAATACCACAAAGACACAAAGAAATTTGAAGCGATAACGAACTGTAAACCAACACAACAAGGAAAATGCTGTGCCTAAAAGAACGGACATAAAATCAATCGCCATCATCGGTGCGGGGCCTATCATTATCGGACAAGCCTGCGAATTCGATTATTCCGGCGCTCAGGCTTGTAAAGCCCTGAAGGAAGAAGGCTACCGTATCGTTCTGATCAACTCGAACCCTGCGACGATCATGACCGACCCCGACATGGCGGATGCGACATATATCGAACCGATCACGCCGAAGGTTGTTGCAAAAATTTTAGAGAAAGAAAGGCCTGATGCCTTGCTGCCTACTATGGGCGGGCAAACAGCCTTGAACGCGGCGCTGGCACTGGATGAAATGGGTGTTTTGAAAGACCTTGGCATTGAACTCATCGGTGCGAATGCCGATGTGATCGACAAGGCCGAGAACCGTGAACGCTTCAAGGAATGCATGGAATCTATTGGCCTTGAAAGTCCGCGCAGTACGGTTGTGCATACGCTCGAAGAAGCGCGTGAGTACCTCAAGGAAATCGGCTTGCCTGCGATTATCCGTCCGTCCTTTACCATGGGCGGTACAGGCGGCGGCGTGGCTTACAACAAAGCCGAGTTCGAGCAAATTATTCAGGATGGCCTTGAGGCATCACCGACAACCGAGGTGTTGATTGATGAAAGCTTGCTGGGTTGGAAAGAATACGAGATGGAAGTTGTCCGCGACAAGAACGACAACTGTATCATTATCTGCTCCATCGAAAATATTGACCCGATGGGCGTGCATACAGGTGACTCGATTACGGTCGCCCCTGCTCTGACCCTGACGGATAAAGAATACCAAATGATGCGCACGGCATCGCTGGACGTTTTGCGCGCCATTGGTGTCGAGACAGGCGGATCAAACGTGCAGTTCGGTATGGACCCTGAAACGGGACGTATGGTTGTGATCGAGATGAACCCGCGTGTATCACGCTCATCTGCTCTGGCATCCAAGGCAACAGGTTTCCCGATTGCGAAAATCGCAGCGAAGCTCGCGGTTGGGTACACACTCGATGAGTTGGACAACGATATTACAGGCGGCAAGATCCCCGCATCGTTCGAGCCGACAATTGATTACGTTGTCACCAAAGTGCCGCGTTTTGCCTTCGAGAAATTCAACGGCGCGGACAACACACTGACAACAGCGATGAAATCTGTTGGTGAAGCGATGTCTATTGGCCGCAGCTTTGAAGAATCTTTGCAAAAAGCGATGCGCTCTTTGGAAAAGGGCCTGAACGGCCTTGCACCGCTTGCGCCGCTTCCTTCGGAAACCGACTCGGATGAAGAGGAAACGTTGCGTGATAAAATCCTGTCGAATGTTGGTAAACCAACGCCGCAACGATTGTTGCATATTGCCGATGCGCTTCGTCACGGTATTGAAAAAGACAAAATCTATCGCATGTGCAAAGTCGATATGTGGTTCCTTGAGCGTATAGAGAACATCATCAACGCCGAACGCGGCATCATCGAAAACGGATTGCCGAACACAGCCGAGGGATGGATCAAGATCAAGAAGCTTGGTTTTTCCGATGCACAGCTTGCCGACCTTCGCGGCGTTGCCGAGACAGATGTTCGTAAAGCCCGACATGCGCATAATATTCGCCCCGTTTACAAACGCGTTGATACTTGCGCCGCTGAAATTTCATCCGATACGCCATATATGTACGGCTGTTACGAAGGTAACGGATTGTACGAACCCGAAAGCGAGATCGACCCTTGTGATAAGGAAAAAATCATCATCCTTGGCGGCGGTCCGAACAGAATCGGCCAAGGTATCGAGTTTGATTATTGCTGCGTTCACGCCGCGTATGCCTTGCGTGATGCGGGCTACGAGACCATCATGGTTAACTGCAACCCCGAAACAGTCTCTACCGACTACGACACTTCCGATCGCCTGTATTTCGAGCCATTGACCGAAGAAGACGTGATCGAATTGATCGAAGCCGAAAGCAAAGACGGTAAAGTTAAAGGCGTGATTGTGCAGCTCGGCGGACAAACACCGTTGAAGCTTGCTGACGCATTGCAAGAATACGGTATTCCTATCCTCGGCACATCGCCCGATGCGATTGATCTGGCCGAAGACCGCGAACGATTCCAGAAATTGCTCAAAAAGCTGAAATTAAGACAACCGCCAAACGCGCTTGCATCCTCAGCCGAAGAAGCATTCGAAGAAGCAGAGAAAATCGGCTTCCCGATTGTGGTTCGCCCGTCATACGTTCTGGGTGGTCAGGGTATGCAGATTGTGCATTCCATGGAAGAATTGAAAAAATACATCAATGTTGCAGTGAAGGTATCAGGTGACGCGCCTGTTCTGCTCGACCGTTACCTGAAAAGCGCAATCGAGATTGATGTCGATGCGTTATGCGACGGCAAAGACGTTTATGTTTCCGGTATCATGGAGCATATCGAAGAAGCGGGTATCCACTCGGGTGACAGTGCCTGTGTATTGCCGCCGCACTCCCTGCCGTACAAGACCGTGCGTGAACTTGAAAAACAAACCGTACAGCTTGCCAAGGCGTTGAACGTCAAAGGCTTGATGAACGTGCAGTTTGCTACGCGTAAAAACGAAAATACGGGCGAGCTGGATATCTACATTATCGAGGTGAACCCACGCGCATCCAGAACCGTGCCATTTGTTGCCAAGGCGACAGGTGTGCCCGTTGCCAAAATTGCAGCGCGCATTATGGCGGGTGAAAAGCTTTCCGCATTTAAAGATCAACTGATCGGCATGTCGCCGGATCACAGCGCGGTGAAGGCCCCTGTGTTCCCGTTCAACCGTTTCCCCGGTGTTGACCCCCTACTCGGCCCAGAGATGAAATCTACGGGCGAAGTGATGGGTATTGATAAAGAGCTGGCGCATGCGATTGCGAAATCACAGCTGGCGGCGGGTACGTTGCTACCTAAATCCGGCAAAGTGTTCTTGTCCGTTAAAGACGATGACAAAGAAGACATGCTTCCCCTCGCCCGTGATTTACTGGATATGGGTTTTGAGCTGATTGCGACGGGCGGTACAAGCCGTTACCTGAACGAAAACGGTGTTGAAGCAACGCGCATCAACAAAGTGCTCGAAGGGCAGCCACATATTCTGGATGCGATTATCAACGGTGACATCGCCCTGATGATCAACACGACGAATAAAAGTGCGCAAGCCGTTGCCGACGGGACGAATATCCGCCGTATGGCCTTGATGAATAAAATCCCTTACTACACGCTGCTGACAGCGGCTAGCGCAGCCATTCAAGCGATTAGGGCTATCAAGTCGAAGGATATAGAGGTAGAAGCACTGCAGAACTATTTTCCCGAGCTCGCAAAGCAAAAGGACGCTGCGTAAAAAACATCAAACTAAACAAATCGCAGATGCTGCACGTTAGTAAGGCATCTGTATTTTATATTGAGAGGACTACACAATGAATACTTTGAAAAAATTCGTACTTTTGAGCACAGTTGCTGTTCTGGGTTTTGGCGTTCACAGCGCTCAAGCTCAAGTCGGTCTGACTGTCGGTGCTGATACTGCTGTATCTGCAGAAGAAGGCGTTAATGAAGCCACAACAGCCATCACCGACACAACAACAGCGGTGACAGAAACCAAAGCTAATATTGAGGCTGAGGCTGAGGCCGAGGCTGAAGCTGAAGCTAGTACAGAAATAGACACTGAGGTTGAAGTTGAAGTTGATAGCGCCGCCGAAGCCGCCGCTGAGCATGCCGCTGAGGCAGCACATGACGCTGCTACAGACGCGGCTGCTGGCGTAGACGCATCCGTAGACGGAAGCGTTACAGCCAAGTAATACGTATGTATTTGTAAGGGAGGGCCTGTTATTTCAGGCTCTCCCTAGCTTTTGAGCTTCATCTTGACGCGTACCCGCTAAAATCGTATTTTACGCATGTTGCCCGCCCGACACAGCAAACCCGTATGGGTTTGTTTGTATTTTAGAGCTAAACAAAGCGGCGGTTTTGTTTTTAAGAACTCCAAGAGATTGTTATGGACCAGATACCTGTAAC
>CAYGQG010000160.1:0-4367 GCA_964351955.1 uncultured Micavibrio sp.
CAACAGGTATTGCTTCTAAGAAGATCATTGACTGGAGATCACAGCCTAAAGGCGGTGACTTGAAGCCACGTATCTCTCTTCTCGATAAGAAAGGTAAAGTGATCAAGTTGCCTAACGGTCTGCCTGCGAACTACTACTTGTCCGTGGATACAGTTCTGTCTGTTGAAAACGAACAGGAAGTTAAAGCTGGTGACGTGGTTGCTCGTATTCCGCGCGAAACTTCGAAAACGCGTGATATTACTGGTGGTCTGCCACGTGTGGCCGAGCTGTTCGAAGCCCGTATGCCGAAAGACTTTGCAGTTATATCCGAAATCGACGGTTATGTTGAATTCGGTAAAGACTACAAGTCCAAGCGTCGTATCGCGGTTAAGCCTGCGAATGCTGATGACGGTGAAGTACGCGAGTACCTCGTACCGAAAGGTCGTCACTTGGCTGTTGTTGAAGGTGACTTCGTCCGTAAGGGTGATCCGATCCTTGATGGTGCGCTTGTACCGCACGATATTCTGGATGTTATGGGTGTTGAGGCCTTGGCCGACTACCTGACGAAAGAAGTGCAGGACGTTTACCGTCTCCAAGGGGTTAAGATCAACGACAAGCACATCGAGGTAATTGTTCGCCAGATGATGCAGAAAATCGAGATCAACGAAGTTGGTGATTCTACATACCTCGTCGGTGAACATGCTGAGCGTGATGAGTTCGACGAACTGGTTGCCAAGTACGAAGCTGATGGCAAGCGTCCACCTGTCGGTAAACCGGTTCTTCAGGGTATTACCAAAGCATCCTTGCAGACTCGTAGCTTTATCTCTGCCGCGTCATTCCAGGAGACAACACGTGTCCTGACCGAAGCGGCTGTACAAGGCAAGGTCGACAAGCTGATCGGTCTGAAAGAAAACGTGATCGTGGGTCGTTTGATCCCTGCCGGTACGGGTTCTTACACGGCTGACATCAAGCAGGTTGCCGCTGAACGCGATCAGGTCATTATCGATAGCCAGCCTCAGGAAGAAATTGAGGAAGAGCTGACAGATGCACCTGCTTTGACAGCTGACGAAGCAGCCGCTGAAGGCGATGCAAAAGAGGCCGCAAACGGCTAAATTCCGCCAGTTTTGAAAGAATTGCAAAAAGGCCTCGTTTTCGGGGCCTTTTTTCTTGACGGCCCTTGCGATTCTAGGTATGTTCCGCCCACGATTCAGTTGGGCCCCGTGGAATTTGCCATGTGAGGTGCAACATCCTGAACAAAACGGGATGCTCTGCAATAAAAAGTCTTTGACTTGCGCGTCGATCTGACGCTATATGCAGCCATCCCCCAGGATATTGAAAAACTTTGAGATTTTAAAAAGAGGCTTGAACTTATGCCAACTATTCAACAATTGGTCCGTAAACCACGGAAAAAAGTTGTGAAAGCAAAGAAAAACCGGGCGCTGAAAAGCAACCCGCAACGTCGTGGCGTATGTACACGCGTTTACACGACGACACCTAAGAAACCAAACTCCGCTTTGCGTAAAGTGGCTAAGGTTCGCCTGACTACAGGTCATGAAGTTATTTGTTACATTCCCGGTGAAGGCCACAACCTGCAGGAACACTCTGTATGTTTGGTTCGCGGCGGTCGTGTAAAGGATTTGCCTGGTGTTCGTTACACCATCATTCGTGGAACGCTGGATACACAAGGCGTTAAAGATCGTAAACAAGCACGCTCCCGTTACGGTGCGAAGAAGCCTAAATAAGGAACCATACATATGTCACGTCGCCATAGAGCTGAAAAAAGAGAAATTCTACCGGATCCGAAATTTGCGGATCTGACGCTGTCTAAGTTCATCAATAACTTGATGCAAGACGGTAAGAAGTCTGTTGCTGAAGGAATCGTATATAAAGCGATTGATATCCTGGAGACAAAAGCCGGCAACGATAACAAGACTTCTGATGAGTCCGGTGAAGGCGATGCTGATGATTCAGCAATTGCGGCAGCGGCTCAAAAGAGTAAAGGCCTAGCCCTTTTCCATGATGCATTGAAGAACGCAAGACCACGTCTTGAGGTTCGTTCACGCCGTGTTGGTGGTGCGACTTACCAGGTGCCTGTTGAAGTGCGTCACGAGCGTGCGGTGGCCTTAGCTATGCGTTGGCTTATTGAAGCTGCCCGTAAGCGCAGCGAGAACACAATGGTTGACCGCGTAGCGAATGAACTGCTCGATGCAGCGAATGAGCGCGGTAATGCCGTTAAAAAACGCGATGATACCCACAAGATGGCCGAAGCGAACAAAGCCTTCGCCCACTTCCGTTGGTAAGAATATACAGAACAGTTTAGAAGAGAGATTGAAAATAAGATGACACGCGAACACGCAATCGAGAACTACCGTAACTTTGGGATCATGGCGCATATTGATGCCGGTAAAACCACGACAACAGAACGCGTTCTGTTCTATTCTGGTAAATCTCACAAAATCGGTGAAGTGCACGATGGTGCTGCGACCATGGACTGGATGGAGCAGGAGCAAGAGCGTGGCATTACGATTACATCTGCTGCGACAACAACATTCTGGGATGCGCCTAAGACAGGCCAATTCGAAGGCGAACGCTTCCGTCTGAACATTATTGACACTCCCGGACACGTGGACTTCACAATTGAAGTTGAGCGTTCATTGCGCGTTCTTGATGGTGCGATTGCTGTTTTTGATGCAAACGCAGGTGTTGAGCCACAGACTGAAACAGTATGGCGTCAAGGCGACAAATACCGCGTTCCACGTATGTGTTTCGTGAACAAAATGGATAAAATCGGCGCGGACTTCTATAACTGCGTGCAAATGATCATTGATCGTTTGGGTGCTGTTCCTGCTGTAATCCAGCTGCCTATCGGTGCTGAAAATGACTATCAGGGTCACATTGATCTGATCAGAATGAAGGCGATCATCTGGGACGGTGAAGCTCTTGGTGCTTCTTTCTCGGAACAGGATATTCCTGCTGATCTGGCTGACAAGGCTGCGGAATACCGTGAAAAGCTTATCGAGCTGGCTGTTGAAATGGATGATGCAGCGATGGAAGCATATCTCGAAGGTACAGAACCTGACGAGAAGACGCTGAAAGCTTGTATCCGTAAAGGTACAATCAGCAACACATTCGTACCGATCATGTGTGGTACGGCCTTTAAGAACAAAGGTGTTCAGACAATGCTTGATGCTGTTGTTGAATATCTTCCTTCACCGACTGATATCGGTGTGACAAAGGGCGTTAAGATTGACAGCGACGAAGAAGAGAACCGCGAACCTAAAGATGACGCACCATTCTCTGCTCTGGCGTTCAAAATCATGAACGACCCGTTTGTTGGCTCTCTGACATTTGCCCGTATCTACTCCGGTACAATCGAATCCGGTTCTTATGTACAAAACACAGTTAAAGACAAGCGCGAGCGCGTTGGTCGTATGTTGTTGATGCACTCAAACAACCGTGAAGAGCTGAACATTGCCCATGCGGGTGACATCGTAGCTTTCGTTGGTTTGAAAGACACAACAACAGGTGACACGCTATGTGCGCAGGACAAGCCTGTTGTACTTGAGCGTATGGAATTCCCTGAGCCTGTGATCGAAATCGCGATCGAGCCTAAAACAAAGGCTGACCAAGAGAAAATGTCACAAGCGCTACAGCGCCTGTCTGCCGAAGACCCGTCATTCCGCGTTCATGTTGATCATGAATCCGGTCAGACAATCATGAAGGGTATGGGCGAATTGCACCTTGACATTCTTGTTGACCGCATGAAGCGTGAATTCAAAGTTGAAGCGAATATCGGTGCACCGCAGGTTGCTTACCGTGAATCGATCACGAAGACTGCTGAGATCAGCTACACCCACAAGAAACAGTCCGGTGGTTCAGGTCAGTTCGCTAAAATCGACCTTACTTTCGAGCCGGGCGAGCAGGGTACAGGCTTTGTCTTCGAAGACACGATCGTTGGTGGTTCTGTTCCTAAAGAATACATCCCTGGTGTTCAAAAAGGTCTCGAAATGGCTAAGGAAACAGGTATTATCGCCGGCTTCCCAGTTTTGGACTTCAAAGTGACACTGACTGATGGTGGTTACCATGATGTTGACTCCTCTGTTATGGCGTTCGAGATCGCTGCTAAAGCAGCTTTCAAAGAAGGTATGCAGGCAGCTGGTCCTCAACTTCTTGAACCGATGATGAAGGTCGAAGTTGTAACACCTGAAGAATACATGGGTGACATCATCGGCGACTTGAACTCACGTCGCGGTCAGGTGAACTCTATGGAAGATCGCGGTAACGCAAAAGTGATTACAGCGGCTGTACCTCTGGCTAACATGTTTGGTTACATCAACCCGTTGCGCTCCATGTCTTCAGGACGTGCGCAGTTCTCAATGGTGTTTGAT
>CAYGQG010000161.1:0-4354 GCA_964351955.1 uncultured Micavibrio sp.
TTATTATCCATCATCTAATAAAAATGGATGTTCTAATTATGGATGTTGTTAAAAAAAGCCCGCAGCTAAAAAAAGCGTTACTAAAAAGTTAGCCGGCAAAGCTACGGTGAAAAAAAAAGCCGCTAACAGTAATCGCAAAATGACACCGGTAAAACGCGCAGCGAGTTCTGCGAAAACGGTGAAAAAAGTTGCTAAAAAGCCAGCGGCTAAGAAAAAGACAACTGCGAAGAAAAAGAAATAATTCGCAATTCAGTTTTTAAGTGAGCAAGAGCGCGGGGCCATGTGTCCCGCGTTTTTCTTTGTCAGTGCCGGTTACCACTCATACCCGAGTTTAAGGCCGTAAGTCGTATCGTCTTCTTTAATGCCCGGTTCGGGATCGTTGTCCCAATCGAATTCGACTTCTGCTGTGGCGACTAAACCTTTGCGCAATGGTACGCGTATGCCGCTTTCGCTTTCGAACAGGAACGCGTCGGCATCGTCGGCAGGCACAAGGAATTCATGCTCATGGAAGAGCTGGATCATATCATCCCAGAATTTTTGGTCGTATTCGGTGGCTTCGCGGATGGCCACAGCGTCTTCCGATCTACCGTTCTCGTATTCCGTACGCAAATATGAGGGGCCGAGGATGAATTGCAAATTCAGATCGTCTTGTTTGTATGGTTGATAACCAAGGCCAATACCTGCATCGGTACGCCAATCGATTTGGTTGATGTCGTCTTGTTCGAATTTTGCATTTGTATTCAAGAACCATTTAGGGCTGAAGAAGTAATCATACATGCCTTCGATGGAACGATTATCTTCGGTTTTATTGTTGTTATCTTCTTCGCGGTTGTAATCGGCTTTGAGTGTAGCGCGGTGTTTCGGGTCGGTACCGTCCATCCATTCGGCCTGGACTTCCGCGTCGGCGTTGATTGTTTCTTCGTCAGAGTTTCCTGTTTGCAGTGTCGCGCCGATATTTGCGCGGCCTGACCATACTGCGCCCCACATGCCCGTATCAATGGCAGGGACGGCTTCAACAACTTCGGTTTTGGTTGTGTCTTCGACAACTTGCGTGATTGTGCGCTCATAAGGATCCGCGCGTTCTCTGGGCGGCTCGTAATAAACAGGCTCTGCCGGACCGTCAAGGCTGAACAGCGTTACCGAGCTGTCATGTGAGGGGAAGGGGTTCTGTGCGAGCGCGGGTGTGGCGGCAATCGCAGAGGAGGCCAGTAAAGCGGCCAAAGACAGTGTCTTAAGGTTTTGTTTTTGCATGGATTATCTTATAGCAAGCCGCTGAAAAATGAGCAAAGATTTTTTATTCTGCCGTATGATTTTTGTACCAAAATATCGCGACTCGGCGTATATTTACCTCGTTACCGAATAACGTTCGGTAATCGCCGTCACCGCTTAAGGTGGCCCTTTTTTAAGGACTAAGGTCATGGCCGTTAAACCAGGATCAAAAGGCAAGCCAACACCTAAGAAATAGTGTGGCTTGATATCAAGTAAAAACGCAGGGCCGTAAAAAGCTCTGCGTTTTTGTTTTTGGGCGTTTTTGCTTTGAATTTGCGCCAGTACCGCCCTATATCTTAGGGATGCGAGGCGTAGTCGAATTAAACCAGACAGCAGTAGAGATGCAGAAAATGGGCACGGAGCCGACCGTTCCGTTCCGCATTGATACCGACTTCACCCCCACCGGTGATCAGCCAAAGGCGATCAAGCAGCTGGTGGAGGGGATTAAGGACGGGCTGACCGATCAGGTGTTGCTGGGCGTTACGGGGTCGGGGAAGACCTTCACCATGGCGCATGTGATACAGGAGATGCAGCGCCCCGCGCTCATCCTCGCGCCGAACAAGACGCTGGCCGCGCAGCTTTATGCCGAGTTCAAAAGCTTCTTCCCCGATAACGCGGTCGAATATTTCGTCTCCTATTACGATTATTACCAGCCCGAAGCGTATGTGCCGCGCACCGATACGTTTATCGAGAAAGACAGCTCCATCAACGAGCAGATCGACCGTATGCGCCACTCCGCGACTCGCGCATTGTTCGAGCGCCGCGATGTGATCATCGTCGCATCCGTATCCTGCATTTACGGTATCGGGTCGAAGGAAGACTACGCCGCGATGAGCTTTAACATCATGCAGGGCGATACGATCGACCGGCAAGCGCTGATCCAGCGTTTGGTCGAGTTGCAGTATAATCGCAACGATCTCGCGTTCGAGCGCGGCGCGTTTCGCGTGCGCGGTGATGTGGTGGAGCTGTTTCCGGCTCACTTCGAAGATCGCGCATGGCGGTTCGATATGTTCGGTGATGAGATCGAGAAAATCACCGAGTTCGACCCGCTAACGGGGGAGAAATACACCGACCTCGAAGGGGTGCGCATCTTCGCGAATTCGCACCATATTACGCCCGGCCCGACGATGCAGCAGGCGATCAAGCAGATCAAAAACGACCTTAAAATCCAGCTGGAGTTTTTCGAGAAGAACAACAAATTGCTGGAGGCGCAGCGCCTCGACCAACGCACGCAGTTTGATCTGGAGATGCTGGAGGCGACAGGGTCAACAAAGGGGATCGAGAATTATTCCCGCTACCTCACGGGCCGTGCGCCGGGCGAACCCCCACCCACCCTCATAGAATACCTGCCCGATGATGCGTTGATGTTTCTGGATGAAAGCCACGTCATGGTGTCGCAAATCGGCGCGATGTATAAGGGCGACCGTGCGCGTAAAACGACATTGGTCGAACATGGTTTCCGCCTTCCCGCCGCCGTTGATAACCGTCCGTTGCAGTTCGAGGAGTGGCAGCAATTCCGCCCGCAAACCATATATGTTTCCGCCACGCCGGGTGATTGGGAGCTGGAGCAAACAGGCGGGGAATTCGCCGAGCAAGTCGTGCGTCCGACGGGCCTCATCGATCCGCCCGTGGAAATCCGCCCGACCGAGCATCAGGTTGATGACCTGATGCATGAGGCGAAGGAGGTCGTAAAGCTTCGCGGGCGTTTGCTCGTCACCACGCTGACCAAGAAAATGGCGGAGGCCTTGACCGAATACCTTAACGAAAACGGCGTAGCCGTGCGCTATCTGCATTCGGATGTCGATACGCTGGAGCGCATTGAAATCCTCAATGATTTGCGTAAGGGCGAGTTTGATGTGCTGGTCGGGATTAACCTGTTGCGGGAGGGGTTGGACATTCCCGAATGTATGCGCGTGATGATACTGGATGCCGATAAGGAAGGGTTCTTGCGCAGCAAGACCTCGCTGGTGCAGACCATTGGCCGTGCCGCGCGAAACCTCGACGGCAAGGCGATTTTATATGCCGACCGTATTACCGACAGTATGCAATACGCGATTGATGAGACGGACCGCCGCCGCGCGCGCCAGATCGAGTATAACGAGGAACACGGCATCACCCCCGAAAGTGTGCGTAAGAATTTGAGCAATGTTGTCTGGACGCAGGACGAGCCGAAGGCCGTAACCCTTCATGAGCGTACGATGGCCGAATTCGCGCATGATCCGAAGGCACTGCGTAAGCGGATCGAGGAGCTGAAAGCGAAAATGCTCAAACATGCGGAGAATTTGGAGTTTGAGGACGCCGCGCAGCTGCGTGATGAAGTCAAAAAACTTGAAGAGGCCGAGTTGGGGTTATGATGGTTTTAGCTGTTCAAATAACCAATATTTTCGAGCAGCCAGCGTACGTTCGATACGCTGTTAAACATAAAGTCGTTTGTAATATAATCTTGTGTATGGCCCAGTAAATTCTCAATGATTTCTGCGCCTTCTGAAATCGACTCTGCAAGTTCTTGTAAGTTATCGGATACGCTTTGAACTTCCTTCATTGTAGGAGGCGAGGGTGCTTTTTGACTTAATCCTAGACCTAAGCTCATATTTAGTGCCATTTCTTTACCTCATTGGTTAGCCTGGGCTTGCTAGCCCAGGCTGTTTGTTTTCTTATTTTAGATGACAAAACGGGCTGCATGTCGCGCATCCGTCTACATTTGAGTAGATTCTAGAGGCGGCTTGCACAGCGGTACGGCAAGAGGAGTGTTCCCCTAAAGGTGTTGCGCTGTGTGTTAACAGAAGCCATACACAACCGTCCTCGTGAACCTCATGTTCTCCAGTCGGTTGGGCATTGTCATTTACAAGATATTTGCTCATCAGTTTTCCTTTCGAGCGTTAGCTCTGGCGCATAGGGCAGTCCAGAGAAGTTGCATTAAGGGAAAATCCGTCATATAAAATCCTTGCAACTGGGATGACGGATTTATCCTATTCCCTTACAGGCCGTCTGTTGCTTGTGCAGCAGACGGCTTGTTCAAAATTTCTTTCCTTATCTTCATTCGCGCACGCAATTTAAAAAATTGTCGTCACGAGTATTCAAACAA
>CAYGQG010000162.1:0-4325 GCA_964351955.1 uncultured Micavibrio sp.
GATAAAACATTCAATGCCGCGTGCAAAATCTCTCCCTGTGACGAATGGTCAACAGGCGGCGGTGCGACGAGATGATTTGAATATTCGTGTCCGGATGAAGAGCTGCAAGCCGATGTGGCTGATAAAATGAGAAAGCATCCGAGAATCTCGAATATATAAAAGATACTTTTGTTTTTATACTTTTTCACCCTTACATTATAGCAGGTATCAGCGCTATCCCGCAAATATCAACGGTTTCGGGCGAGTGATGTTTTTGGGTTTATCGTAATGTTATTGCGAGGCACAAATATTAACGCCATGAATATGCTCAACATTTGACGGCATGAAGCATTTTTCACGCCTTTGCAGCAAATTTTATAAATGTGTTTTAGGGGACGGGAACGTTGACGATATCGAAGCTTCGAATCAACGATCCGGTAATCAAATACCAACCATCGACCAGCACGAAAAATATGATTTTGAATGGCAGTGAAATCGTAATCGGCGGCAACATCATCATACCCATCGACATCAGGATAGACGCGGTCACAAGGTCGATAATCAGGAACGGCAGGAACAGCATAAATCCGATTTCAAATGCCCTTCGTAATTCCGAAATCATAAAGGCGGGCACGAGAATAGTCAGCGGCGCATCAACCGCACTTTCGGGCATCGGCGTGTCGTTCATCTCTAAAAACAGATTGAGGTCTTGCGGGCGAACATGCGCACCCATAAAGACTTTAAACGGTGCTACGCCTTGTTCGAACGCCTGCACTTCGTCGATGTCTTCATTGATCAACGGCAGAACAGCATCCTCGTAAACGGCGTTCAGCGTCGGTGCCATAATGAACAACGTCAGGAAAATCGCCAGCGATATCATCACCGTATTCGGCGGTGTCTGTTGTAGCCCGATCGCAGTTCGCAAGAAGGAAAGCACCACCACGATCCGCGTGAACGATGTCATCATAATCAGGATCGACGGGGCGAGTGATAAAATGGTGAGCAGGGCAACAAGCTGAACAACGCGGCCCGTTACTGTGCCGTCACCGTCACTATTGCCAAGATCGATACTGATCCCTTGCGCCAGCGCCGCGTCCGCAAATAAAAACGGGAGCGCCGCGCAAATGGCAAAGATGAAGAATCGAAAGATCATGATGCTTTATTATTGTCGCCGTCGATGTTGGTTTCAACGACTGTTTCGCTTTCCGGCCCGAATATCACCAGATGTTGTACATCATCGCGTTGGATAATCGCCAGCCGTCTGCGCGCATCAATCGGAATACTCTCGACGATTTTTAAACGCGCTTTCTCGCCCGGGGTCGAAACGCGACCGCTAAGTCCGAATTTTCGCAAGATAATCGCTAACCCGCCCATAAGGCCGAGCACGAAGAGTAGCGCGGCTAACATTTTAAAAAGGGAAGGGACTTCGCCGGCCATGCTTTCCATTATTGGTCGCCTCTTCCTTGTTCAATGATCCCTTGTATGCTGGCCGCCAATGCGTCGAGCGCGCTAATCATTTCGATGAATTTCGGCTTTAAAGCATCGGCCGTTTCTTTATCGGCGGCGCTTAGGTCCGTGCAGATATTTTCTATCGGTGCCTGAAACCCTGTCATATCGATAATCACCCCTTGGTTGGCTTGTATTTGTGCATCCTTGAGTTGCCCGATAAGGGTGTCAAAACGTGCGTCCAATTCGGCGTGTGTTTGCTGTGTCATGCTTCGTCTTTATCATCTTCAAGCCGCACATTAAAGGGGTCTGGTTTCCCATTTGCGCGATAAACATACGAAAGAACCTCGGCAACCGCCATAAACGCTTCTGTTGGAATAGGGCTGTCCAACTCGACCTGTGCCAGCATTTCCGCCAATGCGCTGTCTTCGCGCACCTTGATATCGTTCTCGAAGGCCAGCTGCAAAATCTTCTCGGCAAGAACGCCCCGTCCGGCGGCTTCCACCGTTGGCGCGTCGCCCCATTCCTTGCCTTCTTTCAAGGCTACGGCGGTCTGTTTCTTCTGTTTTTTCTTTATATTAGAGGGGGTTAACTGCTCTTTACGGTCAATTTCCCGCCCGTCATCATATTTATCGACCATTTTGGCACGGCTTTCGCATAGTCATCTGTAGAAAACGCATCATAAGCGTAAATTTGAGTAAAGGTAAGGTATTAGGAATATGACGATTGATAATATAGCACTGTTTCAAGGCATCGGCGCAAAAATGGACTTTTTGAACCAGCGTCAGCGCATAATCGCGCAAAACATTGCCAATACGGATACACCCGGTTACGAGCCAAAGGATTTGAAGCCTGTGGATTTCGGTCGCGTTCTTGAGAATGTCACCGAGCGTAAGAACACGGTAAACCTCGATACAACCAACGAAGGCCACCTGCCGCCGAATAAAGGCGTGCGCACCCGCGCCGGAGATCAGGAAGCAACATACGAAGTCGCGCCTGCTGGTAACGCCGTCATCATGGAAGAACAACTGATCAATTCAAACCAAACCGTCATGGACTACACGCTCATGACCAACGTACTGCGCAAGAATGTCGGCCTGATCCAGACCGCACTCGGTCGCCAGCGTTAGAAATAGGGAAGGGAGATAGACAATGCCATCTGATGTTCTTAATGCAATGAAGATTTCCGCCAGCGGTATGCGCACCCAAGGGACGCGTATCCGTGTGATTTCCGAAAACGTTGCCAACGCGAATACAACGGGCGATACACCGGGCGCAGACCCATACCGTCGTCAGACAATCTCTTTCAAAAATGAAATGGATAAAGAGCTGGGCGTACGCCGTGTCGAAGTCGACAACATCGAAAAGGACATGGAAACACCATTCCTCTTGCGTTACGAGCCAAGCCACCCCGCAGCCGATGACAAGGGCTACGTGAAATACCCGAACATGAACGCAATGGTCGAGGTTATGGATGTACGCGAAGCACAAAGATCATACGAAGCCAATCTGGGGATGATCCAGCAATCACGCGAGATTATGCAACGAACAATTGACTTGCTGCGTTAGAAGCTTAAACGCGGTATACTACGAGTTAAGGAGACTGATTAAATGAGTGGACCGATTATAGACCCGAACATTGCCATCAATGCGTATAACAATACGCAAAAGATAGGCAGTAATGTCCAGTCCGCCGGTGGCGCGGGCGACAAGGGTGGTGTCAGCTTCTCCGATTTCATGCGTGACAATGTTGAAAAATCAATCGACACATTGCGCACATCCGAAGAAATGTCCGCCAAAGCCGTAACAGGTGAGGCTGACCTGACTGATGTTGTAGCCGCCGTCACAAACGCCGAGTTGACTCTGCAAACCGTAGTCTCCATCCGTGACCGTATGGTCTCGGCTTATCAAGAGATCTTACGGATGCCAATCTAACCGATTGTTGCTTTTGTCGGTAAACTCGGGCTACCTTTAGATTTATGAATGATACCGAAGTCCTCGAAGTCGCACAGCAAGCACTACTGATCGTTATTCAAATCAGTTGGCCCGTCTTGACGGTCGGCTTGGTTGTCGGTGTTCTGATCGCCTTGGTGCAGGCCTTGACGCAGGTGCAGGAAATCACACTCGTTTTCGTTCCGAAAATTTTCGCGATCTTTCTGGCGATGTTCCTGACCTTGCCGATGATGATGAAAACACCCACCGTATTCATGGAAAGTCTAGCCGATCGTATGATCGGTCTTGGTTGATCGGGAAAGGAGCGTTTAGCCTGTGGAAAGTGCGCTCAACGAATTTCTCACCGTCAGTGTCTTTGCTTTTATCCTGACTTTTGCGCGTATCGGCACGGCGATGATGCTCATGCCGGGTACGGGTGATTCCTTTGTTTCTCCGAAAGTTCGTTTGCACCTCGCTGCTGCGATTTCATTAATGCTGTTTCCGCTGGCGCTGCCCTATGTGCCGGACCCGTTGCCCGATACTGTTGGTTTGTTCATGCTGATTGCTATGGAGTTCACGATCGGTATGTTCTTTGGCGCGATTGCCAGGACCTTGATCGCCGCACTGGATACGGCAGGTATGGCGATCTCCCTGTCATCCGGCTTGGCTAACGGGCAATTATTTAACCCGACCATCGCCTCACAAGGGTCGATTATGGGTGCCTTTATATCCGTGACGGGGGTAGTGCTGATTTTCGCCACCGATATGCATCACCTCTTGTTCATGGGGATCATGGAAAGTTACGAGCTATTTCCTCTGGGTTCTTTGCCCGAAATCGGTTCGATGGCTGATTTAATGGCGCGTGTTGTGTCGACCAGCTTCGCCGTAGGGATTAAATTCGCTGCTCCGTTTATCGTGTTTACTATTCTTGTCTACGCATCTATGGGCGTGCTCGCACGTGTCATGCC
>CAYGQG010000163.1:0-4164 GCA_964351955.1 uncultured Micavibrio sp.
GCCATTCTTGCGCGCGCATATTACCCCCAACCACCGATGTTTTGAGCAATAACGCCTGTACCACCCCGTAAATCGATGCCCAATACACAACGATTACGACGGATAACGCGACAATAACCATCGCCGTTCTCTTCGGTGCTTTGATAAAATTAGCGACCAGCACGATGACCATGCTCAAGGCAAACGCCCCCAAACTGGCGCGTTGCTGCGTTTCGATCATCGGCAACAAACAGGAATACGCCAGCGCCATCAGCAAAAGCGTACGCCCGAGGCAAAAAACACCTAACCCGCAGCTAAAGCGATTTAAGCCAATTCCAGCCAAATAAATAGCAGCAAATAACACACTCGGCATATTGAAGAGATAATAAAGACTATGACCTTCACCGATAAACGGAAACGCCAAACGCATACGCACGGCAAAGATCAAACCCAGCGCAACAACGCTATACAGCAAGATCGAGCACGCCTTCGGTTCACGCTTCAATAACGGCCATAAAAACAAAGGCAGCAACATAAACAAAAATGCCGCCAGATCCCGCACCGCATAGGAAAATGGATTACCACCCACTACGGCGGCTATAACGGGGAAGCTCAACCCCGCGAACAAAAACATCTGCGCAATCGTCACCGGCGGCGGAACAGAAGCCTGACGAATGCGAAACGCATAACCAATCCCTTCGAACCCGACGATAAAGATAAGCAACACACCTAGCACCAGCTCAAACACACCGGGGTTATCAGGCGTAGGCGAACCCCATAGGGCATAAGCCAGAATAGTCAGACACAATACCCACGCTTTGAATTGCGCATAGGAAAGAGTTGAGAGCTTAAGAAAAACGGGCGTAAAGCTGCGTGCACGACCCTGCAACATCCCTAAAGAATGTCCATCCACATTTTCACAGCCACAATGACAAGAAAAACGGCAAAGACGCGCTTCATCATTTTAACGGGCGCTTTATGCGCCATCCACACGCCGAGCTTCACCGACAACAAAGATGTCGGCAGGATCAACAACCACGCCAAAGTGTTCACATAGCCCAGCGACAATGGCGGTCGCCCCGCCTCACCTAAACCGATAAGAATAAAACCCAGCGTACCGGGCACGGCAATAACAACGCCCAGCGCCGATGCCGTACCGATCGCGCGGTGAATAGGCACAGTACATAAAGTCATAAACGGCACACTCAATGTCCCGCCACCAATACCTATAAGAGAAGACAACGAGCCTATACCGACACCTGCCACAGAAGGCCACGGGTTCTTCGGCATGGATGAAAACAGCTTGAAACGTGAAGGATCAGCAAGCATCAAAATCGCCAACACAACAACGGCGCATGCAAAAACGACCTGTAATGTCGGGCCGGCAAGGTTATCCGCGATCACCGTACCGATAGCAACACCGACCAGAACACCGACACCGATAAGCTTAACCAACCCCATATCAACCGCATCTTTTTTCCAATGCGATCGGGCAGACATCAAACCATTCGGGATAATAAGCGCGAGAGACGTTCCGACGCAGACATGAATAAGGCTTTCGGAATCCATCCCCATCGCCTGAAAGATATAAAGTAAGCCGGGCACGAGCACGATACCGCCGCCAATCCCCAACAGTCCTGCCAGAATTCCCGCAACACAACCAAGCGCCGCCAATGCAACGATCAGCAGCACAATTGTCTGGGTATCCATTTGGGCAAATACATCAAAAACAGCCATGATAAACCGCTACCATGGCTGGATAATAAAAAACAGTCTTAAGCTTTAGTAATCTGTGAAAACTTTGGTTGGTTTGGCTTTTTCTTCAGCCGACTTTTTCACGAAGATAGGATTTTTACGATACGTCTTGCGCTCTGCTTTCGCGGGCTTTTCGCTATCCGGCTCGGAAGCTTTGCTCTGTGCCTGACTTCCGGCTTTAAACGCTGCTTTCTGTGAATTTCTCAGCAAGCCTTGCTTAACACGCTCAAAGTCCTGCTTCTCCAAATGTTTGACTAAAGCCTGGCGGCGCTCATACATATAACTTTGATGCACGGCACGATGCGCATTGGCATAGAGCTGCATCTCTTCTGCATTAGATGGTTTAAAGCCCATCTCGCGCATTTCTTCGAGACTCGCCGCAACCATATCGCTTTTGGCTTTCTGGTCCTGAACATTCAAACGGGCACCATATTTAACAACCTTCTGTTTCTCGGTGAAGGAATTCGGCGCAACCTTATTAAAAATAGTGGGTTTTTCGTCCTTTTTACTGCCGGAACCATTCGTTACGAATATATCCTGCGCGACCGCCGGACCTAAACCGACAGCAAGAATCACACCTGCTAATAATGAAAGTTTACGAATCATCTTAATAAATGCCTCTATTTGCTCACTCTTAAGTGTACCAGATAATGGTTAAAAAGATCAAAAAATTCGCAGAAAACCGCTATTTAGGCCAATTTGGACAACCTTAAAGAATTTTTAAGGATTTGCGTACATTATAGACCTAATTCCAAGCAAAACGAATTGGCGCTAAAAGCCAAACGACTGGACAAACTGCGGTAATAGAGGAGTGGTTAATATGCAGGTAAATGTAAAACAATTTTTAGAAGAATCCGGTATCACGGAGGCATTCTATCCCGGTAAAAAGCTGGTACATACGTGCCGACAACCTGGCGAATACAAAAGCCATTGTGTCGTACTGGACTGGCGCAATCCCGAAAAAATCAGAATTGAAGTAAAAGCAGGCTTAAGCGGTAAAGACCTCGAGCCGGCCAAACTGAAATATTATCCCGTGTCCTTCCAGACACCGACATATGTCGATATCGAAGTTGTAAACGACAACGACGAGAAGGAAGACGAGGAAGAAAAAGGTAAAGGCTCTTCCGGTAAAGGCGGAAGCGGCAGCAAATCCCCTAAGAAAAATAACCTTGATACAATGAAGCTGATGGCATCCGAAGCGTTTGGTAACGTGATGGAAGGTAAAGTCCCTGAGCTTGGTAACATCAAAGAGATGGTTGTTCTGGGTACAGAGATCGCAGCCGAAGCATACGGCAACGTTATGGGCAAGCTGGCTCATGGTATCGCCCATGCGAAAGTTTCAACAACCGATATGTTGTCTCAGGCCGGTAAATTTGTAACGAAATACATGCCACCGTCCTTCATGAAGCCAACAGGCGATGAGCAAGCATCATACAGCTATGACCGTGAGAAGAACGCGGACATCGGATACAAAGCCGGATTAGGCTAGATTAAGAGCAATTAAAGCAGCATTAAACCAACTCCAATTTTAAACTCCTTAAAGCCGCGCCATAACAGGCGCGGTTTTTACTTTGCCGAAAAACACTTTGCGCACTATATTTCGGATATGAGCAAAAACGGCATGAACGGTTCCGGCAACGGCAAAGACCCCGACGATAAGAAAATCGTAAAATTCCCCTCTCTGGCGGAGCGTGACCGCATCAAGCGTGCTGAACGCGAAAAAGAAAAACGCTGGCGGGCGGAATATAAAAAACAGAGCCAAGCCAATCGTGGTGAACCGTTTTTCAATTTCGGCAACGTCCCGTCTTTCACAAAAAACTTCATCGCCGCCATGGTGGCCGTACACGTCATCCTCAACCTGCTGGTCAGTGATGAGATTAAATTCAAGCTGATTACAGTTTTCGGATTCATCCCAGCGCAATACACCAACATGGACAGCTGGGGCTGGCAATGGGGTACCCTCGTCAGTCCCCTATCCCATGTCCTCATCCACGGCAGCTGGATGCACTTATTTTTCAATCTCGTGATGGGGCTGGTACTGTGCATGTATTTCGAAAAGATGTTCGGCACCCGATCAACCGTAAAGTTTATAATCGCCTGCACGCTTGCGGGTGCATTAACCTTCTTTGTCTTCCATCCGTTTTCAAACACACCCGTTGTAGGCGCTTCCGGGGCCATCAGCGGTTTATTCGGGGCGCTGATCTACCTGACCATAGGGCAGAACAAAAACCACCCCATGACGCAGCGTTTCGGGAAATACGCGCCTTGGCCAATTCTGATTTTCTGGGGACTATTTATCATCGTTCCCGGTGTGCTGATGGGCGGCGCTTCTATGGCATGGGAAGCCCATCTTGGCGGCTACATTTGTGGCATTGGCATACTGGTGGCAAACCAACGCGGCCTTATCCGGTTTTTATAAACTAAACGGCC
>CAYGQG010000164.1:0-4026 GCA_964351955.1 uncultured Micavibrio sp.
GTACGCCAGTATTTACGCGTACCCTTTTTCACCGTATTGAATTTTTCGTTGATGAAATGCGCCAAAACAAGCCACAGAACGTAGGCAACAATGGCAGCCAAACCATAACCGACAACCGATTTCATCAGCATTTTTTCAAGCACAACGGTCGATGCGAAGACAGAAAGCACAAGGAAGGTAGTTGAAACGGGAATCCCTATCCGCGTGAGCAGCACCAACACAGCTGGGGCGGCAGCGTGATACCACTGAATTTGCACAGGCGGGATTTTATCTAAACGACCGTAGGAGATGTCTCCATCGTTAACGTGCCAGCCGTAAATAAGGGTAAACGCAAGGACAATACTTGCCGCTAGCCAGAGCCAATACCATTTAAAAACGCGTATGTTAGAAGCAATGAATGTGCCCAAGGTTTGAACCGAGTCATTGCCGATAACGGCGTAAGCCGCGAGCATAAAGCCAATAAAGGCATAAACTGTATGAATATCCATAAGATCCCCGTAATTTTTTTATTTGAGTCTGTCCTCCTTAGCAGCGGGAAAAATGCAATAACAGTCTAGTAATAAAATTATTTATCTTTATAGATTATTGTTTGATCTCGTTTGATTGGGTTATTTTCTAATAAAGCGAAACATAAACCATAAACACCCCCGTTTTTCATAGTTTATAGTACCGCGATGGTTAATCGTTTATACTCAGATACTGGCAATGTTATGCGGTTCTGATGACTGATAATTTTTTTAAAGACCTTCCAAGCTTCGATTCTTTTGCAGATGCCTGCAATCCAGAACATTATTATCCTGCCCCCGCCGATTGGTTCATCGTTATAACAGATGTCAAAGGGTCGACGCAGGCCATCAATGACGGACGCTATAAAGACGTGAATATGGTCGGTGCCGCATGCATTGCGGCGGCTGTAAACACGTGTAAAGGGGTCGAGATACCTTACGTCTTCGGCGGTGACGGCGCGACGTTTCTGATACCGCCACAATATATAGACAGCGTGAAGCAGGAACTTTCGGGCGTTAAAGCTTTCGCAGAAACCATGCATGGCTTAACACTGCGTTTGGGAGCTATTCCCATCAAAGAAATCGCGGCGCGCGGTCAGTCATTTGATGTTGCCAAATTTAGCATGCCCACGGGCTTCACCTTGGCCATGTTTGGCGGCGGTGGCGCTCTTCTGGCCGATGATCTTTTGAAAAAAGACGAGCAGTTTTTCATTCAAGATACAGACACTACGGTCGATCCCAACTTATACGGGCTGTCTTGCCGATGGCATCCCATCGCAGCAAAGCGAGGCGTTGTCATGACGCTCTTGGTGCATGCGCTCTCTACAGATATGGGGAATATTTACTACCGCAAGATCAATGATTTCATTGCGCAAGTATTGGATGCCGATTCAAGCCCAGTACACAGTGACAATCTCGTTTACAGATGGCCCAGCATAGAAACACTCAGGCAATCGATGATGGTCTGGAAACAGGGCAATGTGGTTCTAAAGCTATTCGAGCATGTGTTTTTGATTAGTCTGATCAACATCATGAACAGATTTAATATCAACCTGCCGAAGCTGGATTTTGCATCATACAAAAAGGATATGATTACGAATTCTGACTACCGTAAGTTTGACGGTATGTTGCGGATGGTTGTTGATTGCTCGGAAGAGCAAGCCGCCACTATCGAGGCCTATTTGCAAAACATGCGGCAAAACGGGCAAATCGCTTACGGTATACATTATTCCGATTCCGCGCTGATGACATGCTACGTCCAGTCTTTAGCAAACACAGGTCATATTCATTTTATTGATGGTAGTGACGGTGGATATGCCTTGGCGGCGAAACAGCTTAAACAACAGATGCTCGAGCAAGTCGATGGCGCGTTAAAGGCCGAGGCCTAGCTTTCCAGCCTCAAGGCTGTACCGAAATCAAGATCAGACCATGTAGAGCGCTCTTGCGAGATCAGCACTTCTCTCGCGTCTTTCATGCGGCTACGGCCCGCCTTTGTTTGCGCAGCAACCGCATTGCGTTCAAAACCGAGCTTCGGTTTCGGGTCAAGAACCGGCACAAGATCATGATCTTTGCACAAATCCAGTGCTTCCGCCCTCAACACAGGCAGAGCAATTTTCAATCGCAACTCTCCCTCCGTCATCACGCGGGTCTTTTTCTTGCCGTCGGGCAAAGAGATTTTATCGGGATGCTTTAAGGCGTTGATGCCGCTTTGCGCGTCGATCACTTCTTTTACCTCGATCTCGAGTTGGTCGATGCAGTAATTATCTGCCGGATCATCGCTGGCTACGGGGGAAGCCTCACCTTCGTCTTGCGCGATTTCCAAGGCAACAACGAACAGCCGATCTTGGTAGATCGCAGGGCGGAATATAGTGATCTTTTCACGGTCACTCCGCGTTTCCACACCAGGGAACAGTTTTCTGTCTCCGGCTTTTTTACCGAATAATTCGGTAAACGGTTTTGGCAAACGCGGTAACTTACTCTCGCTCAATCGTCTTATGTCACCGAGACGACCGATATTGCTGGAGAGAAGCCTGACCTTTTGCTCTGCACGGAACAGAGCCGGAGAATCCTCTGTCGCCGCCATGCCCCATTTGATCATCAATACGTTTTTTAGCGGTTCCAATCGGGCCTGAATTCCCGCGCCGGGTATTCTGTGATCCTTATCGGTTAAATCCACGCGGTATCGTGCATCCTTACCATGTGTCAGGCGGCGAAAAATTTTGTCTGAAATGCCGCTATCCTGAAGGCGGTTAAACGCGGTGGACATGGTGGGAAAGCTCGAAGCAGAGCGTTTAATAGAGGCAAATATACTGCGGTAAAGCTCTCTGCTATGATTCGACGGATCTTTGGCCTGCAACTTATATTCAAGCTCGGGAAAAACCTCGTCATCCGTGCCTGACATAGCCTGAAGATGGGCTTCGAGTTCTGTCTCGAAAGCCTCTTCAGCTGACGCTTCTGTGCCATCAGCCTCGTCTAAACCGTTACCCAGTGCTTTGGAATTTCCATCCATAAAAAACGCAGTCTTAATTTCCCCGTACAATATGGGTGGCATCATGCAAAAAGCAGAGGACTTTATGCAAGGAAATTATTTATGGTGCTGATAAAATTACTGTTTACGAATGTCGAGGGTTAGATTTTTCTCGGCATCTTTCTCTCTTCTGGCGATGGTATGCATCGGAATACTCGTATTAATGAATACGGTTCTTTTCTTTCCCGTCGTCGGGTCGTCAACCTCGTGCATGTTGTAATACACAACCCCCTGATGGCGCTGTATAGACTCTTTGGGACGCAGACCCAACCTGCGCAGCAGCATTGTCTCTTCCTGCATCGTAATAACATCATAGGCTTGTTGCAGGGAATGACCGTTGCCTGAAATCACAACGCTTTTCATTATACCGTCGCGCATCCATTCAAAAAATGACGGCTTGCCGAAACGTTTATCCTGCTTGGCGAGAGAGATCGCCTGTAGCACGACATCCAAATTGGCCAGATGGTTCGAAACAACGGTTTGGTAAGCCAAAATAGCTGATTTCACGCGTTCCGGATCGGGATCGTTCATTACGATATAGGCGTAGTTGTTGAGCTGATCCAGCGCAACGGTACTGATAGGGTCGTATTGCGGTGTCTGGCTATAAAAGACACGGAACTTCATGAAATCAAACCGTGCCGGCTTATTACTAAGAGCATCCCGCACCATTTGATTAAAATACGGCCGTGCCTGATAATAACCACTATTATAAGACTGGTTATCTTCGGCTTTGCCCGTACCGTAAATCTGCGCAAAAGCAGGCGTAGCGGGAAGTACCGAGATTGCGAAAAATGCCAATAATGAAAAAATCATCCTCATGGCATTATTTTAACATGACTAAGTGCTCTGGGCATAAAAAAAGGCCGGATAAACCGGCCTTTCTTAAAAATTTCGTGAGTGTAACTTACTCAACAATTTTGGAGACGACACCGGCACCGACTGTACGGCCACCTTCGCGGATCGCAAAACGAAGACCTTCGCTCATCGCGATCG
>CAYGQG010000165.1:0-3995 GCA_964351955.1 uncultured Micavibrio sp.
CTTTGGTCATTGATGAAAGCTTTGGAACGACCATCGGGGGTAAGGCTACGGCGGAGAATCAAATCCTCACCCTGCTCAACATTTATGTCGGCTTCGGTAAGAATTACAAACGCAGGATGGTCGGGAGAGACTTCGAATGTTGCGCTAACTTGCGCTTGCTCCGCGCCTTTACGAACAAGAGCGCTATCCGCGCGTGCGCCAATGGCGAGGCCTAACGAATCAAGAAGAATGGATTTACCTGCGCCTGTTTCACCCGTCAAAGCGCACAGCCCCTTTTGAAAATTGATTTCAAGTGCTTCGATCAAAACTACATTGTTTATACGCAGCGCGGTCAGCATCGCCGTGACCTCAATGTTGTTTTAGGGTTTGAATAATGTGTCGACCGTACGCTCAACAAAGCCGCGATCTTCGATAATTTGTTTACGTGACTGATCATCCAGAAGCTCGAAGCTACGCTTGTACCATTTGCTACCCGGATAGTTGTGACCCAGAACGGCAGCCACTTGTGTGGCTTCGTTTTTAAGGCCGAGCGTCAGGTATGCTTCGACAAGGCGGTGAAGCGCTTCGGGTGTGTGTGTTGTTGTGTCATAGTTTGCAATGACCACACGGAAACGGTTGATCGCTGCGTTAACCTGATTACGGCGCAGATAGTAACGGCCGATTTCCATTTCCTTACCCGCAAGGTGATCAAATGTGAGGTCACGTTTCAGCGCCGCATCACGCGCGTATTTACTATCGGGGAAACGGCGAACCAATGTGTCGAGCGCACGAAGCGCTTGTTCGGTCATTTCCTGATCGCGGGCTACATCAGAAATCTGGTCGTAATAGCTGAGCGCTTTTAGGTAATGCGCGTAATCGATATCCTTGTTACCGGGGTGTAATTCGATAAAGCGATCGAGTCCGATGATCGCCTCCTCATAGCGCTGATCTTCGTATGACGCGAAGGCCGCCATAAGCTGGGCCTGTGTTGCCCATTGTGAATACGGATGCTGGCGCTCAACCTCTTCGAACAGTCTTGTCGCCTCTTTATAGCGTTTTTCATCGAGCGCTCGCGCGGCCTGATTGTATAGAACGTCGACAGATTCTTCGATTTGCGCCGTCTCGTCCTTGGACGATGACGAACACGCAGCCAGACCGACAGTTATCGGCAAAAGCAGAAGAACAGAGCACAAGCGTAATGAAGAGATTCGAAAATTTAGCATGCTTAATAAATAGCGTGCATTGCTCGAGATTTAAAGCCTGCAATGCACTCTAAGTGCCTTTATAAAGGGGAAATTAAGCGAGAACAGTCGTAGACTGGCTCTGAGAAGCCGCTTGCGGCACAAAATCATGCATTTCGACGATTTCATAGGCGCTTTCATCCGCAAACAACGCATGCAGAATCAGGTTATTCATCTCATGACCGGCCTTGTATCCATCATATGCGCCCAAGATCGGCGCACCTGCAAGATAGAGGTCACCAATCGCATCGAGCAATTTGTGGCGGATAAATTCATCGTTAAAGCGCAAGCCGTTCGGATTCATCACACCGTCTTCGTTTAGAACGATGGCATTGTCCAATGAACCACCAAGAGCGAGCCCTTGAGAGCGCATCCATTCCACTTCATGCAGGAAGCCGAATGTACGAGCTTCGGCAATGTCGTGGCGGAAGTTACCGTTCAGAAGCTGAACCTGATAACCCTGGTTTCCGATATTCGGGTGATCGTACACAATCATACCGCCGAAGACATAACCGTCAGCAGGAGAAAGTGTTACGCGCTTGCCGTCTTTTTCAACGGTCACATCTTTGAGGATGCGGATAATTTTACGGGGAGCGCTTTGCGCCTCAATGCCGACTTCTTCGATCATCTCGACGAAGGGCATGGCACTGCCGTCCATGACGGGCACTTCTGCGCCTGTGATTTCAACACGCACATTGTCTACGTTACATCCGCGCAGAGCAGACATAAGGTGTTCGATTGTGCCGACACTGATGCCGTCTTCGTTAGCTATTACAGAACATAGTTGTGTGTCTGCAACGCTATCCCATTTGGCAGGAATGACGTTGTTTTTATCAGTTACATCCGTGCGAACAAAGACGATGCCGCTGTTTTCATCAGCGGGGTACAAAGACAATTGAATGTCTTTACCTGAATGAAGGCCAACGCCGTTCAATGAGATGCTGTTTTTAATCGTATTTTGCATGGATTTCCTAAACCGTTATTCCACCCATTATATAGGGATTTGAGGGTGTTATCTCAAATCACGCTTTATTGCGCTTTGTTACAGTGCACAAAAAACGGCCCAGCCTTATAAAGGCTGAGCCAGTTCACGATCTTGGAGAGATCACAAAAACTTAAATTTATCAGGGCGTTAGTTCGCCTGACGACGTAGGAATGCCGGAATATCCAGATCATCCGAACCGCCCGCTGAAGGCTTGGACGGAGAATCAATATTCAAGCTACCCTGTGAAGGGGCGGAATCTTTTGTCAAAGGCCGTGTACCGCCCGATGTTGCCGTCGGGGCCATACGCTGACGCTGAACGTCCTGCCCTGCACCTGTGAGGCCGTCTATATGCTCCTGCACTGAGCCTGTAATCCGTTCAAACAATGACGGAGAACGTCTCTTTTGTGTTGGAGTCGGAACCTTAGGTGGATTTAGCTTCAAGCCGCTAGCAGGTTGTGCTTGTTGCTCAACTTCTTGTGGCACGTGCTCACCATGGAAACTGGAAATATAAGATGCAGTTCCCGAAGCATCGCTTTGCTCGACCTCAATCGGCTTAGGGGGAATGAACGAATCTTTATACAGAGTTCCGCGCATTGCCGTGTTTTGCGGCAGAGCTTCGGTTTCACCTGTTGTTCCCACAAACTCGTGCTGTTCGAACATATCAATTTCGGTTTCGCGTAACGGCTTGGTCGCACCGGCTGTAATCTTCTGCGCAGGAGTCATCGGCGCAGGAGCCTTGATCGCTTGCACGCTTTCCGCAGACATAAAGGCCGGAGGTCTTTGTGCTGTCGGTGCCATATCAGAGGAGGAAGAAGACGCGCCACTGGCATTCGGGGTCGCCCGTTCCAGTTTTGTGCGGGAATTCACATCGCTGTTGCTGCTGATGTTCGGCCCTGCTCCGCCGCCGCGTGTATCACGACGTTGGCCTTCGGCCTCTTTATCAATACCTGTCGCCACGATGGAAACACGCATCTTGCCTTCGCAAGATTCATCGAATGTCGCACCGAAGATAATATTGGCATCAGGGTCAACTTCGTCACGGATGCGGTTACACGCCTCATCAGCTTCGAACAACGTCATATCATAACCACCAGTCACGTTGATGATCACGCCATGTGCGCCTTTCATTGAAACATCGTCCAATAGCGGGTTGTTGATCGCAGCTTCAGCAGCTTCGATCGCACGCTTATCGCCTTCGGCCTCGCCTGTACCCATCATCGCCTTGCCCATTTCGAGCATCGCGGTGCGAATATCTGCAAAGTCGAGGTTCACAAGCCCCGGACGAACCATTAGATCGGTAACCCCACGCACGCCTGCTTGAAGGACACTATCGGCCATTTCGAATGCGTCGGCGAATGTTGTCTTTTCATTCGCGACACGGAATAGATTCTGGTTTGGAATAACGATCAGCGTATCGACGTAGTCCTGAATCTCTTCGATTCCGGCATCGGCTGATTTCATGCGGTGCGAACCTTCGAAGTGGAAAGGCTTGGTCACAACACCAACGGTGAGAATACCCTGCTCACGACAGGCTTTTGCGATTACCGGCGCTGCACCAGTTCCCGTACCGCCGCCCATACCGGCAGTGATGAAGGCCATATTCGCACCTTCGAAATGCTGTAAAACTTCTTCCAGAGATTCTTCTGCCGCCGCGCAACCGACTTCCGGTTTTGAGCCAGCACCCAGGCCGCCGGTAACACCCGCGCCGAGTTGAACCTTTCGATCACATAGTGAGTTTTCCAACGCTTGCGCGTCGGTATTGCAGACGAGAAACTCGCATCCTTCCAGAC
>CAYGQG010000166.1:0-3952 GCA_964351955.1 uncultured Micavibrio sp.
GCGTTAAGCCGCGTCAGCAGAAGGATCGTGATCCGCGCCGTTGTCGGGGTTGTGATCTCTGCGACGGCGTGATTGCTCGTCATCGGCATTGCCGCGAAGCCCCATAGAGTTAATATCAAATCTGTTGGAATAAGATCTGTTGCGGAAACGCTCGGCAAATGAGTCAAAGCGATCCTGAAATCCGCTGAACTGTGCTTCCACATCATCGATGTTTTCGGGTGTTGCGCTCATGCGTTGACGCTCGATATTTTCTAATTCTTGGCGCTGCTTTCTAAGTTCGCGCTTATCATTTTTCAGGTCGTCTAGACGGTCTTTGTGCTGTTCGGGCGGTTGCAAACCCTCCAAATCCTGAATGGCATTATCGATAGCATCCGTCATATCGTCGATTTTATCGGCGTAAACGGCAACGTTTTTACCGATTTCGAATGATTTTTCGGCCAGTATGCGCAAAATTTCGTCGGAATATTTACTTCTGAGAAGCTGGCGCTCTCCTTCGGTCAAATCCTTCATACGCCGCGCAAGAACACCTTCGGATACACCATGGTCCAAGCCGATTTCACGGATTTGAGCAACGCTGAAATGGAAGTTTCTAATCGCCTCGTTTGCTGGATTTGAGTCTACAGCCGTAGGCAGAGCAAAAGTATTCATGGGTTATCCTTGTAATGAAGTTATTACCATATCGTATTTTGGCCCAATTCGTCAAAAAGATAAGCCCGGCATTCATTGGAGGGAGAATGACCGGGCTTTTGGGGCTATGCCTGCTTTTTAGGGGTTCACGGTTAGGGCAGGGAAAGCAGGCTTAGGGGGAATTTATGTACTTAATATTCGCTAGGCGACTCCCTTGCGGTTGCGCGCCAAATCCATACTAGCTTGCTTAAAGATGTTGTCGGCTTGCGCACCTTTCTCGTAGCTTTTAAGGCCGAGGCTAAGGCTGATGCGAAGTTCCGCGCTATCCCAAATCAAGGAAAGGCGGTTTAATCTCAGCGCCATGTTCTGCAAACGGCTCAAGGCCTTTTCCATGGAGGTGTCACTGAACAACAAGACGAATTCGTCATCATCAATACGCGCCGCCAAATCCATGTCGCGGATTTCACTCTCAAGCGCTCTGGCAACAAGGCGTAAAGCAGTGTTCGCGGCTTTTTGTCCATATGCTTCTTTGATCGTGCTGAGGTTTTCGAGGTTGAAAATAACCAGCAAACCGCCTTCGCTCAAATCTCTGTTGGTGCGTGCAATCTCGCGGATAAGTGCTTCGGAAAAGCCTTTACCGTTGGTAAGGCCGGTCAGCGCATCGACATAGGTTAGCTCTTTGAGCGCCTGTATATCTTCTGCCTGTGTTTTGATTTTGTGTTCGGCGGCACCAAGCATGGCACGTGCACGATCTAAAAAGCTCAGTGTCTCTCTAATCGTATTGGAGTTACCGGTCAGGGGTTTGTGGTCATTACCGCCTTTGCGGGCAAGTACATCAAAAATATCATGCGTCCCATCCAAAAAGGATTGATCACGGGTTAATTCCAGACCTTTTTGCAAATCTTGTGTCGCAACAAGATGGCTTAATTCGGCTGTTTTGTTCTGTATGGCATCGGATGTCATCTAGCACCCCTTTCTTTTTAGCTACCGCTGAGTGACATAGTCATAACTATGCGAGCGCCATGCCAGACTCTCGCGCTAAAATATTGTTGTTTTTCAATGTGTTGTGCGTGGCGGCTGTTGTGGTGTTTTTCTCCGCGCTGAGAAACTTGCCCAAGCAGAGCAATTGATAGGCAGGTCTTGCCCCCTTTTTAGCTATATTCTGCTTTGCCTATATATCGGGCTTTGATATGATGGCGCGTTGCAATAAAAAGGCCTCAAATGCGTTTATTCCCCTTTGTTTTGATCGTTTTTACCGCAGGCGCTCTGGTAAGCCAGCGTGCGCATAGCGACGAGATCCAAACCAAAGTGGATGCACTGGGCTTCAAGCCGCACAAAGCCTTGTACGATATTCGCATGACGGCAGCGCGCAGCGGGTCTCAAATTCTCAATATTTCAGGGCAAATGTTTTACGAATGGCAACCTGTCTGTGATGCATGGATTTCCAATCACCGCTTCAATCTATTATACGAATATGCCGACAGCGCCCCGATGCGCATCACCAGCAGCTTTTCGACCTATGAAAGCTTCGATGGGCAATCGCTGAATTATACCTCGCAGAGAAAGCGCGACGGACAGGTTTTCGAGGAATTGCGCGGTAATGCCTCTATACCCGTCGCAGGTGGGCTGGGCGGTGCAATGTTCACCATTCCGGCAGATTTGGAGTTTGAGCTGCCCGAAGGCACGTTATTTCCGATCGCACACAGCATAGAAGTGGCCGAGAAGATGAAGAATGACGAAAAATTCTACTCTGCGACCATATTCGACGGCAGTGATGAAGAAGGGCCGGTCAGCGTCAATGCTTTTATCGGCAAGGAAGTCACGCCCGATCAGGCTGAGCTTGACTATAACGCGCTTGATAAAGACCTTATTTCTTCGCCTGCGCGCAGTGTTCGCTTGGCTTTTTTCCCGCTGAATAACAAAGAGGCGACATCCGATTACGAGATGACACTCATTTATCACCAAAACAGCCTGATCAGTGATATGCTCATAGAATATGATGATTTTACCGTGTCACAAAAACTGGTGGCTGTAGAGCCAGTGCAGGATGGTTGTGAAAACGCTACTCACAGCGAGGGACAAGCGGATAAATAAGCGGGTTTATAGCGTTGTTAAAAAACGTTAAGATTACTGTCGTATAATTCTAAAGGGTTAAGGGAAGGGAAACTTGATGACGGCCAAGCCGGAAAATAAGAAAGAAGCAGAAACAAAGACGGTGCTGATTGTCGAAGACAACGCGCTGAACATGAAGCTGTTTCAAGATCTTCTGGAAGCACATGGTATCGCGACGATCGATACCAATGATGGTCGCAATGTTCTGGAGCTTGCTCGTGAACACAAGCCTGACTTAATCCTTATGGACATTCAATTGCCGGAAGTATCGGGGCTGGATGTCACCAAATGGTTGAAAGACGATGATGAATTAAAAGATATCCCTGTGATCGCGGTCACGGCCTTTGCGATGAAGGGCGATGAACAAAAAATCAGGGAAGGCGGGTGTGAAGACTATATCTCCAAACCCATATCGGTGGTTCACTTCATGGATGTCATCCAGAGTTATCTATAAATAAGAAAGAAATTAAAGGAAGTTCATGTCTGCAAGGGTTTTGGTCGTTGATGATATTTTGCCTAACGTAAAGCTCCTCGAAGCGAAGCTGACGAGTGAGTATTACGATGTTCTTACCGCTATGAATGGCGAGGAGGCATTGAAAAAGGTGGCTGAAGAAAGCCCTGATATAGTGCTTCTTGATGTTATGATGCCGGGTATGGATGGCTTTGAAGTGTGTGCCCGTATTAAGTCTACCCCTGAAAGCGCGCATATCCCCGTAGTCATGGTAACCGCGCTCACCGATGTACAAGATAAGGTGCGCGGCCTTGAATCCGGCGCGGATGATTTCTTGAGCAAGCCGATCAACGACATGGCGCTTATGGCCCGTGTGCGATCCTTGGTCCGTTTGAAGATGTCTACTGATGAATGGCGTATGCGCGAAAATACCGCGAACCAGCTCGGTGTTGTTGATGAAAATGCCACCGCGATGAGTGAATCAACCGAAAAAGCCAATATCCTTGTGATCGAAGATAAAGATTTCGAATTGCGCAAAATCGAAGAAACACTGGATGAAGACAATCACAATGTTATGGCGGCCGAGAGTGGTGCCGAGGCGATGGAGTTAATCGCATCCCATGATTTTGATGTGATTCTGGTGAGTTTGAATCTGGCTGATGAAGATGGCTTGCGTCTGTGCTCGCATTTGAAATCAAACGAACGCAGCCGTTCCGTGCCGATTATGATGCTGGCTGCCGATGAAGATATGAAGCGCATTTC
>CAYGQG010000167.1:0-3940 GCA_964351955.1 uncultured Micavibrio sp.
TTCGGTGGTGGATACCAGCTTGGCAAAATCAGCCTGTGAATCAAAGACCTTGATACGGGCCGTACCGCCACTATCGCGGATATTCTGTTTTGTAAGCGCTTTGATCTCCAAAGAGGAATTCGGCGCAAGGCCGTGACCATTTTCACCGCGCATCAATGGGCGCTGGCCTGAATCCGGCGCTATTTGCGCGATACGGCGATAGTTTTCGGGATAATCATTATTGAGAAAGACTTCCTGCACCTGCGGATCTGCACCGCCTGTCTCGATAACGCCGAACTTCACAACGCTGTCATTGGCGCGGCTTTCCGCGACAAGACTATTCCAAAGCTGGTTCGCTTCCTGGTTTTTCGGATTGTTGAGAGGCGGCCTGTTACCCAGCGTGCCTTGATAATAATCGCGCGTTAAGTTCGCAACTTCTAGCTGAAACCCCATAATACATCCCCTCTCGAAACTCAGTCGAATACTCAAAAACTAAAAAATACAGATGAATGTATGCTTTTAAGAAAAAGGGAAGGCCGAGTCAATCCAATAATTACGGAAAGTAAAAGCTTCCACTTTGCTGATTTAGCGAGAGCTTAGAACTCGTATCGAACAGATCCGATAGATGTAACGTCATCATCATCGTTCTCATACTTGTAATTCACACCGAGATTGAGCGACACGCCCCGCGCAACATCAACGCGAGAGCCAAGTGCAGCCGCACGGCGATCATCACCGTCATAACGGCCAACACCGCCTTCTGCAGAAAACCTGTAAGCCCCCTGCTTATACTGCATACCGACAGAGCCAAAAGCATGGTCGTTGCTGCCTGTTTGGTTATCAAGATCAACATTTTCGTAACCAACCTGCACATCCGCAAGGAAACTGGCATAGGTCACCTGCGCCACCGCAGCCGCGCCATAGGTATCACCCGACGCACCAACCGCCGTAACCGTATCACCGGGGTCTTCGCCCGTATCCCCTTTGCGCGCACGCAAGCTCGCGAAATAATTCTGCTTCCCGATCGGACGTGTGAAGGAAACACCGGCTTCGGCGCGGCCCTCTTTATCCGCCGCGACAGACACGCGATAGGAATTGTATTGGACGGTGTAAAAACCACCATCTTCATCCAACGCCCCAACGAAATTGTCATTCGCCAGCTCACCATTACCAAAACTACTTTTACGTTTTGATAACTCGTAAACGCTACCCGTTACGTTACCGGCGGCAAGTGTCCCCCACTCGTCAGAAAGCGAAACAGCAACGTCATCTTTGTATGAATCCTTACGCAAACGATCATAATTCGCTACGTATCGTATTTTTAACTGAGCCGTGTTCGGAAGCTCGGTTTCAATACTCAAATCACTGATTGCTCGGGTGTTATAATCCTCATCTTCGGCCTGCGTGCTGTATTGTATGGCCTGATCAATAATCGTGTTCACACTCACCGTTGCAGGACCGATTTCAAACGCCATCGGCTCTTCAACAAAAGACAAACTATCGTAATTGATCGGCACACTATCACCATCGGCATGCGCCACAGCCGGCATAAATAAACAACCCATAACCGCGATCATATTGAGAGGGAAATTCTTCGTCATCATGTTACACCGCCCTCGCAAATGCATTGCGGTACACATAATCGGCCAATTCCTTACCAATACGTAATCCTTGCGTATTATCGGGTCGCCAATGCACCCCGCCATAGATACGGCTCATACCGTTCTCTTCCGCCGCTTGCCAGAGGCTATTCCATGAACGCCGCACATCGGTAAGATACTTCGGCCAGTTCACCAGATCAGGCGCTTTGGCAGTAAAGGACACACGGTCGCGACCGATACAATTCGCAATCATCCGCGCTGAAACGCCGCTGAATGCCGAGTGACCGGATGTATATGTCGGGAAATCAGGAGTGAAGATCAAGCTCAGCCAGTCTGAATCGCCTTCACCGACCAGAGCCGTATTGCCCATCTTATCAATACGCTGCTTAATCGCCGTTTCAGGGCGAATAATGTCATGCGTATATTTGCTGTCCCATGTGGTGATCGCGGCATCCGCCTGCCCCATACTTAACAACGCATGCATACGTGCCTGCTCCAATAAGGATAGGTTCATATCCTGCGCTACGCGCATCGCGATAATCTGCCAGTGCCCCGGCGGCGTAACACCGCGCGGCCCGTCTTCCCAGAAAAACGCAATCTGCGTCTGATCAACTGTACGCATTGTGTCCTTACCGCTACCGCCAATAGCTTTGATATAACGGTATTCTTCGGTAAATTCAGGAGAACGTATGTCCATAAATTCGGGTGCAAGAAACTCGCGTTTATTCCGCATCACCCAAGGTTTCTGCGCGCCCCAGCCAGGTAACAAGCCACGATTAAATGTCCCTAAAAACGGTCCGTCTTCCGCACCATAAAACGGCCCTGTCGGTGACCATCCACCACTATCGCCACGTCGCGGATACCGCCCGAGGTAGAAATTCGCCTTATTCGGCTCTGCGCCGTCTCTTGTACGACTCTTAATCACAAGATCGGCGACATATTCACCGTATTTAACCCCTTGATCCTTCGCATCACCATCCGGATACGCCGAAAGGAAGCGCTTGCGATCAAACACGAAAGAGGATTGAAAAGCCTCACTCAACGCCATCGACATCGCCACGCCATAAGCAACCTCAGAGTCGGCCCCTTGCGGCCCCGCCATAGCTTTTATAGGCGTGTTATATCCGCCCTCGATACCATTCACCGCCAAGAACCCCGCCAAATGTCCCATAGCCAACGCACGGGATGCAGGCGGCGGCGTAACCGTCTGGTTACGGACAGCTTGCAGCGCTACATCTGTCCAGTGATACACCGGCGACAGATTTTGCGGTTTAATAAAATCGTGAATATAGGATTGCTTGGACGTTAACGGCGCGGAACAACCACTCAGAACGCCTAGCGACGATGAACAGGCCAAATACAGCGCGCCTGATGAAAGCCCCTTAACAAAGCTCCGTCTTGAAATCTGTTGTTTACTCATAAATCCCCTATTTGCAGCAGGTGGAAGTATTAAAACGGATTTCATAATGAAGGGAAAGACCATCTACGGATTTTTCGGCGACTATCAGAAGATTTTTTCAAACCTTTAACCGATCAAAAACCAGACAAAAGAAACCCCACCTTTTGACGGGCAGGGATTTTAGGGCTTGGGGTTCTTAAAACTACTTCAAATCAAGCGTTTTGCAACTACGCCACAAAACATAAATCTTTTAATTCCTGTGGGGACATGAGCGTCGTCATATCAACCTCTTCGGCAACATCAATCAAAATGCCGTTAGGATCTTCAACATAGAAATGCTTTCGACCGCATTTCGCATCGACAGGTTCAGATACAATATCCAGACCTTCGTCATAAAGACGGTCATAGATTTTTTGCACATTATCCGTCGGGAAGTTCAAAATCATGCCCGATACAGGCTTTCTGAACCTTTCCGGTATCGCCTCATGGTTACAATCAATCACAGCCAGATAAACGTTTTGCCACGTTTCTCTCGACAAGATAACAAAACCTTCCATCTCTAACGACGGAACAAATTCAAAATGGTCTTCGTAAAATGCGACCGTTTGTTCAAAATTATCCGAACATATAATCGGATATGAAAATTGAGATAACATAATAAATCTCCTTAAAATACACCATCTAGTACGTTAGGACCGTTTGTCCAATTTGTGGGTTTCTTTTAGACCCTTTTACTGACATACTGTCAATATAAATAGTAGAGACTTACTGACACCGTGTCAACAATTTTACTGACAATGTGTCAAAAAACAGTATAAAGTACAATTTTTAACGCAAAATCAGTGACTTCATGAGCAAGCGCCCCGGTTCAAATAAAGAAAACTTAGAAGAAACACGACGTATTTTTCTGAATGTCGCGGTCGATGAGTTCTGTGAATACGGATTCGCACAAGCATCAACC
>CAYGQG010000168.1:0-3881 GCA_964351955.1 uncultured Micavibrio sp.
AGTTTGGCCATGTCCGCCATATCCAAGTTTTCGGTATGGATTTGGTCGATAAGGTGACCGAGGGCTTGGGCAAGTTTTAAGGCTTGCTCATGGCTGTGTTTGGCGGGGAGTTCCTGTATCAGTTTGGCGAGCAGGATTTGGCGTTGTATCGGTGAAATGGCAGGGGCCAGGTCGAGCAGATTTTCAGCGTCCTTGCCTAGAATGTTCAGGGATAATTCTTCCTCGTCCAGATCGCCGATCGGTTGCAGGCGGGGCAGTAATGTTGCTCCGTCACCTGTAGCTTGCAGACCCAAAAAAGCATCCTGTACTACTCGGCAGGCGCGGCGTGTTGGCAGCAAGATTGTCATCGCGCTTAAGGCTTCGGGTTTGCCGCCTGCTTGGTTCAATGAATGCTGCGCAAGAATACGCGCAAAGGGTTGTCCTGCGGGGATGTTATAGATTGTGGGGGCGCTGCTCATGCGCGTTTCTGTGCGGCGGCCTTATGGCCGTTCACAGCCTCCAGATCTTCGGGGGTGCTGATGTGATGCCATAGGCCGTCATGCACGATACCGTAGAGCCGTCCTTGTTGTTGGGCTTCGTCGAGTAATTCCAGATAGGAAAACGGCCCTTCGGGGGCATGTTTGAATATTTTTGGCGAATTGATACGGATGCTGGTCCACATATATGCGCCGTTTTGATCTTTGGAACGTGTCGCGCGGCCTTGGGTGTCGAGATCATAATCGCCGACACCGTGGGTGAGGGTCATGGTTTCGACAGGTTGTAGCAGCAGGAGGATGTCCATTTTATGTGCATCCCAAACGTCTTTCATTTGTTGTAGCGCGGGTTTATGCGCAGCATCTTCCCATACCGAGTCTCCGCTAACGACGAAAAAGGGTGCAGCAAAATGAGATAAGCCCTTGGCTATGCCGCCCCCCGTATCAAGAATTTCGGGTTCATGCGAGATGATGGCTTGCGGTTGGTTAGCGCGTTGTTTGAGATGGTCTTGCAACACTTCGGCTTTGTAATGCGTATTGACGACACATTTTTCGATGCCGGCTTCCGCGAGTTTATCCAATGCCTGGTCGATCATCGGAATGCCGCCAACCTCGACTATGGGTTTGGGCTTATTTTCGGTATAGGGGCGCAGCCGCTTGCCGAAGCCCGCAGCCAGAATAAAAGCAGTATCGTCTATGTTTGCGGTCATGCAGATATGCGCTCAATCAGAATCTTTCGTGTATGCGCATCATTGTCCCCTGCCTGTAAGTGAATGTCTACCCTCATCCTTGGCATATACGGGCCGAGGCGGTCGGGCCATTCAACAATCGTGATGCCGTCCGATAATGTGTCTTCCCAGCCCAGCTCCAGTATTTCTTCGGGGTCTTCAAGGCGGTAGAGGTCGAAATGGGCAATCTGCGCTTTTGGGGTGTCGTAGAGCTGTACCAATGTGAAGGTCGGGCTGGGTACATCCAATTCCGGATCGTTGGCAAGCTCGCGGATCAAGGCGCGGGCGAAGACGCTTTTGCCCATACCAAGATTCCCATGCAGGGCAATGACATCGTTATCACGGATTTGCGAGGCGAAATCTTTCGCGATTTTGATCGTTTCTTCTTCGCTGGTGGTTGTGTGTTCCATGTTTTGTATTTAAAGCGAAAATCGTTTTAAAACAAGTGATTATCCGTGCAGGCGCAGCATATTAACGACTGTGTTCACCGTGGTTATTATGGTATAATGAGGGGTATGAGGATGAGATACATAATTTTGACATTGGCGATGGTCTGGGCCGGTACGGCGCAGGCGCAAACGCCTGCCGAGTTTAATGCCAATTTAGATGTGACCGAAGAACCGATATGTTTCACGTTGATTAACGAAGCGCCGTATAGTGCGCAGGGCCGTGTGACGACGGCGGAATATATGCGTGCGGATGGTATTGTTACGCGTCATCGTTCGAATTTTAAGCTGGATGCTGCGGGTACGATTAACCCCGAAAGCGGCTTTCCGACCGATAGGGCCGAGTTTTGCTCTTACGGCCCATTTATGGCGCATCGCTCACTGGAAGTGGATTTGCGCACGTTATTTCCGGTTTTTGCATGCCAAAGCCGTGTTGATCAGGGCGATTTGATTATCAAGGGATTTCGCAAGCGCGAAGGCGGGGCGAAAACATGGATCGAATGCTATAATGCCGATGGTGGTAAAACAGGTGAGCCACCGCAATAAGCTTTATTCTCCGGCTGTTTTCAATTTTTTACTGACAGGTTTTTTCTTTGTAATCGGAACTTTGAATTCCGTTTCTATAGATGTGAACGGAATAAACATCGTGACCGTTGTACCGACATCTTCTTCACTTTCCAGATCAACATGACCGCCGTGCAAGGCGACGATATTTTTAACAAGCGACAAGCCTAAACCTGCGCCGCTGCGCGATAGTTTGTTTTCATGTGCGCCGCTTTGTGCGCGTTCGAACGGATCGAATATGCGCTTTTTATCTTCTTTAGGGATGCCTATACCCGTGTCTTCGACGCTGATTTCGATGCCGTCTTTGCGTTTTTTGGCGGCAAGTGTGATTTTTCCACCCTCGGGGGTGAAGTTGATGGCGTTACGGATGACGTTGATGATTGCTTGTTTCATGCGTTTTTCATCAGCCGTGATTTTGCCGATATTCTTCGCGCAGGTTAAGTGAACTTCGATGCTGGCTTTGCGTGCCCAATCGCTGACGAGGTCTTTGACCGAGGTCATCAGGTTGTAAACACCCATATCTTCGCGTTGCAGGGTGAGGTATCCGGCTTCTAATGTTGCAAGGTCGAGAATGTCGTTGACCAATTCGAGCAAGCGTCCGCTGGCTTTGTGCATGTCGCGGGTGTATTCCTTTTGCCGTGAATTTAGCGGGCCAAAATATTCCTGATCGAGGATTTCGTTAAAGCCCATGATCGCGTTCAACGGTGTACGAAGCTGGTATGAGACATTGGCAAGGAAGTCTAATTTCAGTTGTTCTGCGGCTTCGAGCGCAGCATTTTTCTCACGCAAGGCGTTCTCGACGCGCACGGTGTCCGTTACATCGATATAGGTAATGAGCACGCCACCATCGGGAAGCGGCACGGTTGTGAAATCAATCAGCGTATTGTTTGCGCGTTTTAGACGACCTTCATGCATCATGCGATCGAGCGCTTTTGCTGCCAGCTCATTTTTACGTTCCGGCCATTCTTCCTTGGTGAAAAAGCCATCCAGTTTATCGACCAAGGTGCTGATATGCGGATTACCGTCCAGATCTTCGGGATTAAGGTCCCATAGGCGGCTGAAGGCCGGATTCCAAAGCTTGATACGGCCATCCCCGCCAAACACGGCAACGGCTTCGCCAAGATTATCGAGCGTTTCTTTCTGTACTGCGATAAGCGTGTTGTATGAGGATTCGAGTTGTAGGCGGCTGGAAACATCTTCGAATGTCATCATCAGCCCGCCCATAGAGTGCGGCACGACGAGCATGCGTAGCGCGGTGTTGTCGGGCAGGTACAGCATCTCGTCATATGGCTCGATCAATGTGGTGAACATATCGAGCCAGCTTTGCTTAAACTTGCGGAAATCGGCCTGTTCGGGAAGACGACGGGTTTCGCGCAATTTTTCCATGATCTCGCCAAGCTTGGGGCGGGTGTTCAGCCAACCGTCTTCCAAATCCCAGAGTTGTGCGAAGGCTGAGTTATAAAATTCGAGGCTCTCATCCGCAGCATAAATCGCAACAGCGGTGCGTAATTGTTCGAGTAGTTCAATATTGGAGGATTGATAACGTTTGAGCGCGGTTTCGATTTCTTCGCGTTCCGAGATATCTTCGGTCAGGCCGAGGGTGAGGTTCAGACCTTCAAGCGGGGTTTCGATGATTTTCATCAAAATCCGTTTTCCGCCCATAGTGATAT
>CAYGQG010000169.1:0-3877 GCA_964351955.1 uncultured Micavibrio sp.
AAGGGTTTGGGGAGGAAGAAGATGTTATCGCCCATGTGGTCTTTGAGTTTGTCTTCGGTATAGCCGGACATAAAGACGATCTTTAGCTTCGGGCTGGTTTGGCGGATTCGTTGCGCAAGTGTCGGACCATCCATATTCGGCATAACCACGTCGGTTACGAGCAAATCAATCGCCTTATCTTCAAGGCTTTCAAATAGTTTGAGGGCGCTTTCGCCGCTATCGGCAGTGAGAACTTCGTAACCCTTATTAGACAATGCGCGTTCGGAGAATGTGCGAACCGCGTCCTCGTCCTCGACCAACAAGATCCGTTCCGTTCCCGTCAGGTCTTTCGCGTCAATGGTTTCAGCATCTATATTGTCTTCGCCCTCTTCCTGTGCGCTTTCATCCGTGCGCGGAAGGTAAATGATAAAGGATGTGCCCTTACCGACCTTACTTTCGACATCCAGATAACCATCTGTCTGGCGGATAATCCCGTATACGGTGGCAAGGCCCAGCCCTGTGCCCTCACCTACGCCCTTGGTCGTAAAGAACGGTTCGAAGATGCGCTGCATGTTTTCCTTGGGAATACCGCAGCCCGTATCGCTGACTTTGATTGTGACCCAGTGCCCCGGCGGTAAATCTTCGGAGATCAGCTTTTTCTTTTTGCGGTTGGTGAAGTTTTCCGTTTCGATCTTCAGCGTACCGACATTGTCCATCGCGTCGCGACCATTCACAGCCAAGTTGATCAGCACTTGCTCCATCTGCCCTTCGTCGACCTTAACCAAGCCGAGGTCCTGCCCGTGGACCAGCTCGAACTCGATACTCGCACCGATCAGGCGACGGATCAGGTGGGACAATTCATACAGAATATCGCCCATGTCGTGCACTTTGGGGCGCAAAGTTTGCTGGCGTGAGAATGCAAGGAGCTGGCGCACGAGATTGGATGCGCGGTTCGAGTTTTGCTTGATCTGCATAATGTCGCCGAATGAAGGATCACCGGGCTTATGGCGCAGCAAGAGCAGATCGCAAAACCCGATCATGGCGGTCAGAAGGTTGTTAAAGTCATGCGCGATACCGCCGGCAAGCTGCCCGATCGCCTGCATTTTCTGTGACTGAACGAATTGTGCTTCGAGTGCTCTTTTTTCAGTCAAATCGATGAAGTGGAGAACCGTATTGCCATCAGATCTGAACTTACGGGCATGCATTTGCGCCTCGACCTGTCCGTTTGCGCCCTCAAGCCTGACCTCTAACGGTGCGCCGAGACGTTCACCCTGATCGATTTTACTCAGGGCGGAGGTGATCGTGATGCGGTCATCCTCGAACACCAGCGGTTCGAAATCCTCGCCTTCGAGTTTTTCGATCGAGGAATCAATCATATTCGCAAAGGCAACGTTACAATCGGCGACCTTGCCGTCCTTATCGACAAGGATAATCCCCACAGGCGCTTCGTCGAAGAAACGTTGGAAGCGGTCTTCGGACGCTTTTAGCGCCATGCGCATTTCGCGCTCGGATGTGAGGTCGTGAACAACGGCGCGGGTCCGAACGCGATTTTCACCTTCTTTAACGATGACCTGATTAATGGAGGCCAGGAACGTTTTGCCCGCCGTGCCCTTCATCCGCACTTCGACGATCTGGCGCATACCGCCCTCTTCGGTTAAATCGTACGGCGCGGCACTTTCCGGCGGTTCAACAAGATAAGTGTGCAGTTGAGCGACGTTCAGGAGGTGATGCAAATCTTCCCCCAACCAGCGGGCGAAAGTCGCGTTAGCAAAGACAAACCGGCCCTTTTCATTGACGGAGAAAAACCCGACTGGGGCGTTATCGGTAAAGTCGATCAGTTTTTCACGTTCATCACGCATGGCCGTGTCGGCAGTGTGTTTTTCGGTAACGTCATCAAGTCGCCAGTGCACATAGCCCGCACGACCGGAGATAGGCTGCGCGGTCACGAGCAACCAGCGTTCGTTATCTTCGTATTTGGAAAACAGTTCTATCGAATCGGTCAGACCGCGATGGGCTTGGTCTGCCAGAATGCGGAAATGGGCCGCGACTTCCTCGCGGTAGTCGAACAACTTCATCAGACTTGCGAATGCAGGTGGGCCAACACCGCGGCACAGGCGTTCGAATTTCTGGTTATAATAAAGTGTGTTATCGGCGCTGTCAGTTATCAAACGCGCGCCGCGAGAACCTTCCATCACCTCGCGGATCAGGTCGAGCTCCTCATCCAAAGCACGTTGTGTTTTGTAGCCACGATAGAGAATCAGGCCGACGATGGCGCTAATGACGAAAATCAGCACCGTAACGATTTTCATGACATCCGTCAGGTCGTCATCGGTCAGAACAACGAACAAAAACGCAAAGAAAACAGCCATAAACGCCAGCGCAAACAATCCGTCATAGCCGAACTTCTTCTGCGGCGCGGGTGCCTGTGTTTGTGCGGATTTGTGATGCCGTTTTATGAATTCAGAATGATCAAGCTTCATAGACTCAATAAACTGCCACAAAAGACCGTTTAAAAACAGTCTTTAAGACCACAAAGCGCGGTTTTCCTGCGGGTTTTTAATTGAGTTTGCCTTTGAGCTTAAAGACATAGGAGATGACTTCGGCCACGGCCTTGTATTGTTCAGGCGGGATTGTTTCATCAATTTCGACCGTATCGAACAACGTGCGGGCCAACGGTTTGTTCTCGAATAACTCGATATCGTGCTCTTTAGCAATTTCACGAATACGCAACGCAACATCATCAATCCCCTTAGCAACACAAAGCGGTGCCTCCATGGACTGAGGGTCGTATTTTAACGCGATGGAATAATGCGTCGGGTTGGTAATGACTACATCCGCACTCGGCACGGCCTGCATCATGCGTTGGCGGGCGCGTTCAGCACGGAGCTGGCGCAGCTTCGCTTTAACATGCGGGTCACCTTCTGTTTGTTTATATTCGTCTTTGACTTCCTGCTTGGTCATACGTAATTTTTTGGCGTTTTCTGCACGTTGAAAAACAAGATCCGCAACCGCCACAACAATCAGCACTACCAAGACCCCCATCATCAAACGGATAATCAAGCTTTGCAGTTCATGCAGCAAAGATGCCATCGGCAAGCCGATCATGTGTCCGAAATTGTCAAAATACGGATACAGGATGACGACCGACACGACACCGACAATACCGATTTTAAAAATCCCCTTGGCAAACTCCATTAAAGAGCGCATTGAGAAAAGTCTCTTAAACCCCTTAAGCGGCGATATTTTTGATATGTCAGGCTTGACGGCTTCGGGCGCGAAAAGCGGCCCTATTTGCAAAAAGGGTCCGAAGAATGCCGCAAGCATCAGAAGCAATATAGGCCATGCCCATATCTTCATGCTTTCGATCATGCCTTCGCCCATATAGACACGAAAGCCCCCCACCCCAGTAGGAAACACGTGGACGCGCTCCAAATAGGCGCGGAGCAATTCAGTCATGTTGGAGAAAACATACGGGGCAAGGCCGGATATAATAAGCGTCGCTGCAAACAGCATGATCCAGCTATTTACCTCACGGGAGAGAGCGACCTGACCCTTTTTCCGCGATTCGTCGATCTTTTTCGGGGTGGGGTCCTCGGTTTTCTGAGCATCGTCCTGATCGTCTGACATATATCATTCTACCATTATTAGCGGCTATTTCGCGACACTGAGGAAAAACACCATGCCTTGCTCAAATTGACCAAGCCAATAGAACATACCGGTCGACATCACAATCATCAGCAACGTCACGGAAACCAGAATTTGCAACGGCAAAGCAAGGATGAGCACCTGTATCTGCGGCATGACACGTGCGAGCACGCCCATGGATGCGTAGACAAGAATAGAGAACACGATAAACGGAGCAGCGAATTTAATCCCTACGGCGAAGCTGGTCGACACA
>CAYGQG010000170.1:0-3853 GCA_964351955.1 uncultured Micavibrio sp.
AGCACCGGAGTGGGCCATCATGTAAACAGAGTTGAGGTTACCGCTTTCCAGATCAGAGATCTGCGCCATCATAGCGTCGGCAACGTCATCGGTACATTTTGACCAAATATCGACAACCTTGTTGTACTTCTCACCTTTAGTGATCAGACCATCTTGATATTGTTGTTCGAATTCTTTGACCTTGTCGTTTGCTTCGCCAACCAGTTTTTCTTTCTCGGCTGGAATGATCAAATCATCCTTACCGAAAGAAATACCGGCGATACAAGCGTGTTTGAAGCCAAGCTTCATCAAACGGTCAGCAAAGATCACAGTGTCTTTTTGACCACAGTGACGGTAGCTTTCCTCGATCACGCGGGAGACTTCTTTCTTCGTCAGGATCTGGTTGATCATTGAGAACGGCACATTCGGGTGACGCGGCAACAGGTCAGAGACCAAGATACGACCCGGTGTAGATTCAACGATCTGTGTGATCGGTTCGAAGTTTTCATCAACTGTGTGGTAACGACATTTGATTTTCGCATGCAGAGACAAAACACCTTGCTCAAGAGCATGTGTGATCTCACCAGCACCGCGGAAAATCATGCCTTCGCCCGGCTCACCATCAAGAGCGAGTGAAAGGTAATACAGACCCAAGATGATGTCCTGTGTAGGCACAATCACGGGCTTACCGTTCGCAGGGGAAAGGATGTTGTTTGTCGCCATCATCAAGCAACGCGCTTCAAGCTGTGCTTCGACAGACAATGGAACGTGAACAGCCATCTGGTCACCATCAAAGTCAGCGTTAAAGGCAGTACAGACCAATGGGTGAAGCTGGATCGCTTTACCTTCGATCAGGATCGGCTCAAACGCCTGAATACCAAGACGGTGCAATGTCGGCGCACGGTTCAGCATGACAGGGTGTTCGCGGATAACTTCTTCGAGGATGTCCCAAACTTCAGGGCGTTCCTTCTCAACCATCTTCTTCGCAGCTTTAACCGTAGAGGCCATGCCGTAAAGCTCAAGCTTGTGATAGATGAACGGTTTAAACAGCTCCAGCGCCATTTTCTTCGGAATACCGCATTGATGGAGTTTGAGCTCCGGACCAACCACGATCACCGAACGACCGGAGTAGTCAACACGTTTACCAAGAAGGTTTTGACGGAAACGACCTTGCTTACCTTTAAGCATGTCGGACAATGATTTCAGAGGACGCTTGTTCGCACCAGTGATGACGCGACCACGACGACCGTTATCGAACAACGCATCAACAGATTCCTGCAACATACGCTTTTCGTTACGTACGATAATGTCAGGTGCGCGAAGTTCCATAAGACGCTTCAAGCGGTTGTTACGGTTGATCACACGACGATACAGATCGTTCAGGTCAGACGTTGCGAAACGACCACCATCCAAAGGCACTAACGGGCGCAACTCAGGTGGAAGAACAGGCACAATGTCCAGAATCATCCATTCAGGACGAGCACCAGAGTCGATAAAGCTGTCGAGAAGTTTCAGGCGCTTAACAAGTTTCTTACGCTTGGCTTCTGAGCCAGTTTCGCGCAGATCTTCTTCAACCTGAACTTTTTGCTCTTCAAGATCGAGGTCAGAAAGAATTTCTTTCATCGCTTCAGCACCGATACCTGCGCGGAAGTTATCTTCGCCGTACTCGTCTTGCGCGGCGTAGTATTCTTCTTCGTTCAGCAATTGGTATTGCTTAAGCGGTGTCATGCCCGGTTCGATAACGATGAAGTTTTCGAAGTACAGCACGCGCTCCAATTCCTTCAATGTCATGTCCATGATCAGACCGATACGTGAAGGCAAGGACTTCAAGAACCAGATGTGAGCCACAGGAGAAGCAAGGTCGATGTGACCCATGCGCTCACGGCGGACTTTGGTCAATGTGACTTCAACACCACATTTTTCACAGATGATCCCTTTGTACTTCATGCGCTTGTACTTACCGCACAAACATTCGTAATCCTTGATCGGGCCAAAGATACGGGCACAGAAGAGACCGTCTTTTTCAGGTTTGAAAGTACGGTAGTTAATCGTTTCAGGCTTCTTGACCTCACCGAATGACCAGCTGCGGATTTGCTCCGGCGATGCGATCGAGATACGGATTGAATCGAAGCTTTGTGGCCCTGTCGGTTGGCCAAAGAGGTTCATGAGTTCGTTCATTGTTTTCTTCCTTTAAATATCTGTTTCGCGTCGTCTAGCTATTGCTGCCGCTTTGTTTCAAATCAACATTCAAGCCGAGGGCTTTCAATTCCTTGGTCAGAACGTTGAACGATTCAGGGATACCGATTTCGAAGTTGTCTTCGCCGCGAACAATCGCTTCGTAGACTTTCGAACGGCCCGCCACATCATCGGACTTGACTGTCAGCATCTCTTGCAGCGTGTAAGCCGCGCCGTATGCCTGTAGTGCCCAACATTCCATCTCACCGAAGCGCTGACCACCAAACTGGGCCTTACCGCCAAGTGGCTGCTGTGTAACAAGAGAGTACGGACCGATTGAACGGGCGTGGATCTTGTCATCAACCAAGTGGTGAAGTTTCAGCATGTACATAAAGCCAACGGTTACATCACGGTGGAAGTACTCACCGGTACGACCATCGATCAAACGAACCTGACCGGATGTCTTCAAGCCCGCTTTTTCAAGCAGTTCGGAGATATCCGCTTCTTCAGCACCGTCGAAAACAGGTGTTGCCATCGGCACACCGTCACGCAGGTTGTTCGCCATTTCGAGCAGTTCTTTATCGTCAAGCTTGCCGACTTTGCCGTCGTATTCACGCTTGCCGTAAGCATCCTGCAACTTCGCCGTAAGAATTTTCTTCTCGGCTTCCGTCATTGTTTTCTGGCTCTTGAACTGGTCAAGGATATCGGAAATCTGACGGCCCATAGAGGCAGATGCCCAACCAAGGTGCGTTTCCAAAATCTGACCAACGTTCATACGTGATGGAACACCAAGCGGGTTCAACACGATATCAACAGGCGTACCGTCTTCGGTGTATGGCATGTCTTCTTGCGGGATAACGCGTGAAACCACACCTTTGTTACCGTGACGACCGGCCATTTTGTCACCCGGCTGCATTTTACGCTTAACAGCCACGAAGACTTTAACCATCTTCATCACGCCCGGTGGCAATTCGTCACCGCGCTGCAATTTCTCAACTTTGTTTTCGAAACGCTCTTTCAAGTTATCAACCGCATCATCAAATGTTTTTGACATCGCTTCGATTTCTTCCATCACGGATTCTTTTTCAACCGCAACTTTGCGCCACAGGCCACGTTTCTCAACAGCTTCGAGGTCTGCTTTCTTGAGTTTCGTACCTTTTTTCAACTTGGCTTCTTTAGGGGCAGTTGCAACCGTTTCACCGGTTAGAAGCTGTTCCAGACGACCATAGAAACCGTCTTCGATGATTTTACGTTCGTCATCTCTGTCTTTTGCGAGACGTTCGATTTCCTGTGCCTCGATAGAGAGCGCACGGGCATCTTTGTCTACGCCGCGACGGTTGAAGACGCGCACATCAACGATTGTACCGACGGCACCCGGCGGCAAGCGCAAGGATGTGTCCTTAACGTCAGCCGCTTTTTCACCGAAGATCGCACGAAGAAGCTTCTCTTCAGGAGTCATCGGGCTTTCGCCTTTTGGTGTTACCTTACCGACCAGAATGTCACCCGGACCAACTTCGGCACCGATGTGAACGATACCGGCTTCGTCAAGGTGGCGAAGCGCTTCTTCACCGACGTTTGGAATATCACGTGTGATTTCTTCCGTACCCAGTTTCGTATCACGGGCCATCACTTCGAATTCCTCAAGGTGGATGGATGTGTATACGTCGTCGCGCACGATGCGCTCGGAGATCAGGATGGA
>CAYGQG010000171.1:0-2099 GCA_964351955.1 uncultured Micavibrio sp.
GATTTCAGATGTCACGCCCCAATTTAATGCAATTTTCACGCCGAGATATTTATGCCTGATACCGAACGGATAAGAGCGACCATTCTGGAGCTTGTCGAAGCTTGTGGCCCTAAAAAAACCATAAGCCCGTCACATGTCGCCAAAGCGATGGAACCGGACGAAGATAAATGGCGCAGCCTGCTAAAAACTGTCCGCCGCGAAGCCTTCAATCTCGCGCGTGAAGACCAAATCGTTGTAAGACGAAAAGGGAAAATTCAAAATCCGTTTGAAGAGATAAAAGGCGTGATCCGCCTCGGCCAGTCCGAAGCCCCCCTTTAAGCTTTTAAGCCATCTTTGTTAGATATTCCGCCGACTGCATTTCCAGAAGCCGAGATACCGTGCGCTCGAACTCATACGCAAGCTTGTCACCGTGATACAACTTATGCGGTGCTGTTTCCGCACCGATCACCAACCGTATCCCCATCTCGTAAAACGTATCGACCATTACCATGAAACGCTTGGCTTCGTTACTGCGGTCATATCCCATCTTCGGCACGTTCTCTAAAAACACCGTGTGGAATTTACGCGCCAACTCGAGAAAATCCTCCGCCCCGTGCGGCTGCTCGCATAATTGAGGAAACGTAAACCGCGCAATCCCCTTCGCTGCCCGTTCGACAACAATATTCCGCCCCTTTACCGTCACCAACTCTTCGGACAATGCCGCCCCGTCGGTCAGGTTGGTAAACAACGCATCCATTTTCTTATTCGTCTCTGCACTGAACGGGAAGAAATACGTCCCCTCACTCGCTAAGAACTTGGTACGGTAATCAACGGGGCTGTCGAGATGCAGCACCTCCATCTTGCTTTTCAGCAACTCGATAAACGGCAGGAAACGGTCACGCTTCAAACCGCCTTCATACAAACGATCTGGCTCCCAGTTGCTGGTCGAAACAATCACAACACCATGCTCGAACACCGCGCTGAACAACCGCCCGAGGATCATCGCATCGGCAACATCGGTCACATGGAATTCATCGAAACATAGAACCTGTGCCTGATCCGCAATCTCCTTCGCCAAACGGATGATCGACTGCCCGCGATCGGTCTGCTCCGCATGCAAATAATCATGCACACCGATCATAAACTCGTGAAAATGCACGCGTTCCTTGGGTAAGTCTTTGGGTAAACACTCAAAAAACAAATCCATCAGCATGGATTTTCCGCGCCCGACACCGCCATACATATACAAGCCCTGCGGCGCTTCACTTTTCTTGGAAAACAAGCCCTTTTTGGGCTTATAGGCAATCACGTCCTCATACACACGCTGCAACGCATGCGCAGCCTTCTCCTGTTCAGGATCAGCCTTAAGCAGCCCTTCACTCAGGCGTTTTTGATACTGCTTTAACGGGCTTTTTTTCGGCATGACGGATTAAAAAGATCGACAGTTCATACAGCGCCATTATCGGCACTGCGAGTAATATCTGACTTATCACATCGGGCGGGGTCAGGAAAGCCGCGACGATGAAAGTGAAGATCAGGGCGTATTTGCGTTTCGACGCAAGCCAGTCCGCGCTGACCATGCCCGCCTTACCCATCAAGGTTAGTAATACGGGAAGCTGGAAACACAAACCAAACGCGAAAATCAACGTCATGATCAGGTCGAGATACTCGCTCACCCGCGCCTCAAGCTGGATCGGCAACGCCGTTTCACTCGCATTGGTCTGGAACGACAGGAAGAACGGCCACGCCATCGGCAACACCACGTAATACACCACCGCCCCGCCAAGGAAAAACAGGATCGGCGTTGCCACCATAAACGGCAGAAACGCGCTCTTCTCATTCTGATACAGACCGGGCGCGAGGAACAACCATATCTGCAACAGCAATATCGGGAAGGTCACAAAAATCCCGGCGAAAAACGCCACCTTCAGATACGTGAAAAATGCCTCGGTCAAACCGGTATAGATCAAGCGCTGGCTGTCGCCATCGCCCATCGCATCCGCCAACGGCTTAACCAGAAAACCGTATAACGGCTCAACAAAAAAGAAACACAACGCCGTACCGATAATCATCGCGCCGAACACCCACATCAAGCGCGTACGCAGCTCGATCAAATGATG
>CAYGQG010000171.1:2199-3778 GCA_964351955.1 uncultured Micavibrio sp.
TCGGCATCTTCGGGTGCGCGCATGATCGACTCGTTATGCGCTTCGAAATTCACATCCGTGACATCCGTCTCCGCCATAATATCTTCGAATTGTTGGGAAATCGCGTGTTTGGCGTATTGGAAACGGCGCATCAACTTGCCCAGCGAACGCATCACGCCGGGAATATCCTTTGGGCCGATGACAAACACAGCCACGGCAGCAATCATAAACATTTCTGCCCAGCCAAAATCAAGCATGGCAGATCACCTGTCTATTCGGATTTTTCAGATTTGGATTGGTCAGCAACAGATTTGGGCTCATCATCATCTTTCAGGCCCTTTTTAAAGCTCTGAATACCTTTGGCAAGGTTCTCGGCGATAAACGGCAAACGGCTCGCGCCGAACACCACGAGGATCAACAATACAACAATCAGAATTTGTAATGGGCCGGGTGCCATGATTTTAGAGCTCCTCTAATTCTTTTTCATTCATATCGGCCTCTTGTTCGTCCTGCTCGCGGTCCGCTTCGACCTTCTCAATCGCATTCTGTTCAATCTCGCCGATTTCACCATCTTCTTCTACGCTTCCGTCCTCATCTTGTCCAGCGAACAGATCACGCGCACCGGGAATAGCCTCGATCGCCGGACGACGGTCGAGCAAGCCCGAAGCCTTGAGATCATCAAGCCCGGGAAGGTCCATAATCGATTCAAGACTGAATTGATCGAGGAAATCACTCGTCGTAACCCATGTCAGCGGCCTACCAGGGGTTTCACGGCGACGACCGGGGCGAACCCACCCTGCCTCGATCAACGCATCCAGCGTGCCCCTATGCGTCGCTACGCCGCGAATATTCTCGATCTCGGCGCGTGTAACGGGCTGGTGATAGGCGATAATCGACATCGTCTCCAATGCCGCACGGGAAAGCTTTTTATGAACCTCTTTCTCAAGCGCTAACGATTCCGCCAGATCAAGCGCAGTACGAAACGCCCAGCGCCCCTCCATCTCGATCAGGTTAACGCCACGCGTCTCATAATCTTCTTTCAACGCCAACAACGCCGCACCAACATCCGCATCATCCGGTACACGCTCATATAAATCCTTCGCGCTCAACGGCTCGACTGAGGCAAACAACAGTGCCTCAACTACGCGTTTTGTTTCGATGTTATCGCTCATTCGGCGGCCTCCAATTCTTCATCCGGCCCTTCACAAGGCACGGCACGCATATAAATCGGGCGGAATAACCCGTCCTGCTTAATCTCCAACTTACCCTGCTTCGCCATTTCCAGACTGGCGGTAAAGGTCGAGGCCATCGCTGAACGCCCGAACAGGCGATCCGTAACCCCGTCGGGCATAAAACTTTCCAGTGTCGTCCAAACCGAATTCAGCCCCTTACGCGGCAACTGCCCCAACATCCGCGTCAGGCGCGACATTGCATTCTCGGTCGACATCAAATTATATGTCGGCAAATCATAATTTTGCCCTTCCTTGCGGCGCTTAATGTCGCCATAGGCTTTCAGCAAATCATACAACTTAGCATCCCATTTGGGGGATACGCGTATCTCTACGCCTTCTGGACGACCACGGCCAAACACTTGCTGCCC
>CAYGQG010000172.1:0-3634 GCA_964351955.1 uncultured Micavibrio sp.
TTGTGCTTTCTGTCTTCGCATCGACCGTCGTGCTTGAAAAAATGCTGATGAAATCGGTTGTCGGCTATGGTCTGGCTGCCATTGTTGCCTATGTTCTGTGGCTTGTTCTGGCGCATTTCATCAACGAAAAATTCAATACGGTGAAAAGGGTACGCGCAAATACTGGCGTGCCGCACAATGGCTGTCTACGGGCTTCCTGTGGTTTTCATGGCTGTCACATGACATGGCAAATATCGCGGTATTCCTGCCGCGCGATCTGCCGTTTGATTTGCTATTGGGTGCTATTGCCGTCTTGGTGTTTTGGCTTGGTATAATTTTCTATAGTCACGGTGGTAAAATTCAAAAGATCGTGCTTGAAAAAACCGGCTCCCGCTTTATGCGTTCCGCCACGGTTATTGATCTTATCTATGCCTGTATCCTTTGGTACTTCAAGGAATTGAACTCTATCCCTATGTCTACGACTTGGGTCTTTGTCGGGTTGCTGACTGGTCGTGAACTTGCGATCGCTACGGCTCACCGCAAAGAGTACAAATTCGGCTATGTCTTCCCGCTTGTAGGAAAAGACTTTTTCAAAATGATGGTTGGCTTGATGGTGTCTGTCGCGATGGTCCTGACAATCCACTACCTCATCAATCCAGATCAATAAGAGGATATTATGATCAATTATAAAACGTTTTTAATTTCGTCTGCGCTTTTGCTTGTCCACACCGCCCCCGCTTATGCGGATGCCAAGGATGACCGTATTGCGGCCATGGAAGCACAGATGAAAATCATGATGCAGGAAATACAGGCTTTAAAATCTGAGCGCGCGGTTGAAAAAACCGAACAGGCGGCGATGAAACAAAAGATTTCTGCCATTGAAACAAAAACAGACGCGGCTGTTGCCAATATCGCGCCCGCCGCGGGTGGAAACGATAATGGGGTTGAAGTCTCTATGAAAGGGTCGCTCCCTAAAATCACCAAAGGTGATTTTTCCTGGCAACCAACGGGCCGTATACATCTTGATGCAGGCTTTATCAGCGATGATAAGCGTGATCATTCCAGCGGTGCGGAGTTCCGACGTGCACGTATAGGAATGCAAGGTAAGGTTTCGAAGGATTTTGGTTATAAGGCTGAAATGGACTTTGCCAATGAGGGTGTTGCTATCAAGGACATGTATATGAACTACACCGGCGTTGAAGGTACCGAAATTCGTGTCGGTCATTTCAAACCCGGTTACTCTCTTGATGATATGACGAGTTCCAATGACATTACGTTCATTGAACGCTCCGCCGCCGTCGAACCTTTTTCTCTTTCCGAGCAAATCGGTGCGGCTGTTATCCATCATGGTGAAAAGCATCATGTTGCTGTTGGCGTGTTTAATGACGATGCCGGTCGTCAAAGCACGGATGACGAACAATTCTCTGTTTCTGCCCGTGTTGCAGGTACGCCGTATAGGGCGGACAATAACCTTGTTCACCTTGGAGGCTCTGCATCATACCGCGAACCTGATCAGGCCAATGATAGCTTTGATTATGATTCCCGTGCGGAAAACCGTCTTCAAATGCCCGATTCTGTCTCAAGCGTTATCACGGATGGAGAAAGCGCGACCGTTTACGGTCTGGAAGCCGCCGTTGCCTCTGGTCCTTTCTCTATACAGGGGGAGTACGTGATGACGAATGTTGAGAATCGTGCCGGTAATGATCCGTCTTATAACGGAGCTTATGGCCAAGTCGCATGGACAGTGACAGGAGAAAACCGCCCGTATTCTATCAAAAAAGGCGCGTTTGGCGGCATTAAGCCCGCCCGCCCGCTTAACCCGGCAAAGGGTGATTGGGGCGCGCTCGAGCTTGCGGGACGTTACTCTCATCTGGATTTGAATGATGGTGGTTTAAACGGAGGGGAAATGGATACCGTGACCCTCGGCGCTAACTGGTACTTAAACAACCATATGCGCTTGATGGGGAATGTCATCTTTGTCGATACGGATAACAATGCCGTAACGCCTGATGATGACCCGACGATCTTCCTGACGCGATCACAAATAAAATTCTAGAAAAATTTGATTGATAGGGGCGGCGAAATTTGAAGCCGCCCTTTTATTAAATTATACGGACAATTGCACAAACTAACTGCACTTGGTGCTTTTACGTCTGGTTATAGTTGCTACAAGAATAAATTTTTTAAAATGAGGCGGTGAGCCTTATGTGATGACGACCGCTTTCATTGTCATTAAAGCCGTCATCGTCCAACTGATGTCCGTAATCATATTGAAGCGCAAACACATCACCCGTATTGATGCGTATACCAACGCCGGCGCTTTGTAGAGAGCGACTTTCTTCGCTAATAGACGGATTTTTGGTTTCCAAATACCCGCCTTCATAAAAAACAACAGGTTGTAGGGAAAAACGGTTTAATCGCGGTATATCGGTTTGAAAATCATGTGTCCATGCTGGCGGCGCTAACTCAAAGCTCCATGTCGCACCTCTATCCCCTTGCACTAAACCTTGTTGAAAGACAGAATAGAAAAAGAATTATTATGAGCATTTTCGAGCGCTACCTCTCTCTTTGGATTGGCCTATGCATAGCGGCGGGAATTGCTCTCGGCCTTCTTGTCCCCGATATATTTCAGGCCGTTGCCTCCTTAGAATATGCCAGTGTCAATTTAATCGTCGCCGTTTTTATTTGGGTGATGATTTATCCAATGATGATCAATGTTGATTTTTCTAGCCTTAAAGATGTCGGAAAAAAGCCAAAAGGATTATGCATCACACTTGTGGTTAATTGGCTTATAAAGCCCTTCACGATGGCAGCACTCGGCATTTTATTCTTTGAATATTTGTTTGCCGGTTTGGTTAGCCCACAAGATGCTAAAGAATATATTGCCGGTATGATCTTGCTCGGCGTTGCACCATGCACCGCAATGGTGTTTGTCTGGAGCCAACTCGTTAAAGGCGATGCCAATTATACGCTGGTGCAAGTTTCGGTGAATGACATCATCATGGTGTTTGCCTTTGCTCCTATCACGGCTCTTTTATTGGGTGTCACCGATATAATCGTACCTTGGGAGACGCTGTTTTTGTCCGTATTGCTGTACGTTCTGATCCCCTTAGTCGCAGGTTATATAACCCGTAAAAAACTTGATAAAGGCGGACAAGGTGAGAAAATTGCCCTCTTCACTGCAAAACTGAAACCTTTCTCGATCATAGGGCTACTGGCTACTGTTATTCTTTTGTTCGGACTTCAGGCAGGGACAATCATTGAAAAGCCTTTAGTTATCGCTCTTATTGCTGTGCCCCTTTTGATCCAGAGCTACGGCATTTTTGCCATTGCCTATGGCTGGGGGTATTTGTGGCGCGTCCCGTTTAGCACCGCCGCACCGGCAGCGTTAATCGGCACATCCAATTTCTTTGAGCTAGCCGTTGCCGTGGCCATCAGTTTATTTGGTTTACATTCCGGCGCTGCATTGGCGACTGTGGTTGGCGTTCTCGTCGAAGTGCCCGTGATGCTATCCTTGGTTTATATTGCAAACAGAACGCAGAACCGTTTTAAACACACTTAGAGAAAACTAATCAATTACTGTTTAAAATGGAAGTGCTTACAGACTGTCGAAAACTATTCTCCAAATAACGAATATTTTCATAAGAGTTGAATT
>CAYGQG010000173.1:0-3626 GCA_964351955.1 uncultured Micavibrio sp.
GCTTTATTACGTTGAGGGCGTTATAAAAGAACATGAATGGGTTCGCTCATCCTGCGGTTTGTTTGATGTGTCCCATATGGGCCAAGCCATGATCAAAGGGCCGAAAGGTGGCCGCGAGGCGATTAACTTCGTGCAGAAAATCACACCGTCCGCTTTTGAAAAGCTGGGCATTGATCGTACAAAATACACCGTTCTTCTGAACGAAAGCGGCGGCATCATTGATGATTTGATGATTACCCGTACAGGCGAAAACGATTTCCATTTCGTTTTGAACGCCGGGTGTAAGGATAAAGATATCGCATGGATCAAACAGCACATGCCTGATTCACTTGAGTTCACCTATTTCGATGATTGGGCGCTTCTGGCTCTGCAAGGGCAGGAATCCGAGCGCGTTGTCCAAGAGGCTTTGGGCATCGATCTTTCGGAGCTTTCATACATGTCGATCTGGGCTAAAGAAGACCATTCGTTGTTCATCAGCCGCCTTGGCTATACGGGCGAAGATGGGTTCGAACTTGCGGTCAAAAATGAAGAAGCTGCGGCATTGGCCGAAAAGCTATTGGCGCATGATGCGGTAAAGCCAATCGGTTTGGCTGCTCGCGATTCTTTGCGACTTGAGATGGGCTACGCTTTGTATGGGCATGACATCAATGCGGAGACATCTCCTGTCGATGCCAATATGACATGGTTGATCAGCAAAAGTGCAGACAGTTATATCGGCTATGACCGTGTGCATAAGGATCTCTCGCAAGGTGTTGACCGCAAATTGGTTGGTTTCAAGCTCGTGGATCGCGGCGTAGCCCGCGAAGGAGCAGAGATACAGGATGAGCAGGGTAAGGTTATCGGAAGCCTGACATCCGGCGGTCATTCCCCGACGCTCAAAGCCTCTATTGCTATGGGTTACGTAGACAACGAGTACGCAAAGCGCGGCGCGAAGGTTTTCGTCAATGTGCGCGGCAAGAATTTGGCAGCGGAGGTGGCAGGCCTTCCGTTCATTCCAGCCAAAACCAAATCAATGAAAAAGAACGCCGCTTAAACTAGGAGCTTCATGGATCTCGACTTTCTCAAAATCGAATACATTCTAGGGCCCGTAATCTACATATTGTTGATCTATTCTGCCGTGCTTTTGCATGAGGCGGGTCATTATATCGCTGCGCGTGTCTTTGGTATGCCGATCAAGGAAGTCGTAATCGGACGCGGACGAACATTAAAATGGTGGATCGGTAAACACGGCACGCGCTTCTCTTTTCGTCTCTGGCCGCTTGGGGCGTATGTCCATCTGCTCGGCGCGGAAGAAAGTGATCACTCAAAAGCCTACGCATTACAACCATACTGGAAACGCGCAGTAACTATGCTTGGCGGTCCGGCGATTAATTTTGCCGTTCTGCCGTTTTTGTTTCTGGGCTTTTATCTTGGGTTTGGGCTACCGTCCACGCCGCCCGTTCTGGTCGGTGTAGAAAAAGGGCTTGCTGCTGATAAAGCGGGTTTGGAACCGGGGGATATCTTTCTCAAAGTAAACGGTATCCCGCTTGCTAATTATGCGGATATACAACGCCATGCCTATTCCCTCGGGCCTGTGGAATCGACATATACGATTATGCGGGACGGGCATGTTAAAGACATCACTTTCGCTCCGGGCTGGACATCCTACAAAGATAAAGACGGTATTCTAAGAGAGAATACCCGTTTTGGCGTGACATGGCAGCATCGGCCTTTCACTCTGAAGGCGGTTAAGCGCGTCGATGGCGTTGACGTATCAGACGATAAAGATCTCGCCCGCGAAATGTTGAACAAAAACATGGACAGAGAGCTTATTATTGACCTGCAAGGCCCGCTGGAAAAACCACATCCGTTTAAGGTCAGCCTGTCCAAAGAGGCAAACCCGCATTTTAATGACCCCGATCATAAATATTACGATCGGATATTTTTGGGCCAACACGCTGGCAATGTTTACATGCAACGGCCCGTTCAAAAATACGTCACCGAAGCGCTTTATAAATCTGCTGCGCTCATTCGCACCATCGCAGTTCTCCCGTTTCAGCTATTGCCGATCGACAGATACGCCTTGAAGGATTCTCATGCGGTCGTTCATGCTGATACGGTATGGACCAACCGCCTGTACGAGCTGTTATACCTGTTCGCGACGGCCAGCGTGGCTGTTGGGCTAATTAATCTCCTGCCGTTACCGGGTCTGGATGGAGGGCAATTCCTGATGCAAACGATTGAACGCTTCAAGAAAGAAAAACTTACTCGCAAGATAAAAGCCCGCATATTCGCGCTGACATTTTTTACTCTGTATATGAGCATTATGCTGTCCAATCTGGATAATTTGCCGGGTTACATTGACTCCCGCGTTAAAAAAGTTCAGGAATTTATAAATCCACAACAACAAGATGAATAAGGAATATCGGATATGGCCGAAATGAAATACACGGAAGATCACGAAGCGGTTTATGTCGATGGCGACGTTGCATGGGTAGGCATCACAGCTTACGCGCAAGAAGCTTTGGGCGATCTGGTTTTTGTTGAACTGCCCGAAGTCGGTAAGTCTTTGAGCAAAGGTGATGAGTTCGCGGTTGTGGAATCTGTTAAAACGGCGGCTGAAGTATACTCACCGGTCGATGGCGAAGTGGTCGAGGCCAATGACAACATGCCCGATGATCTGGAATTGATCACCAAAGATTTGTCCGATGGTGGCTGGATCGTCAAAATCAAAATGAATGACGCATCCCAGCTCGACGGGCTGATGAATGAAGCCGCGTATCAAGACTATTTAAAAACACTGGACTAGATTTTTGCGGAAAAACCAGTGCTGATAACCATTTCAGGCTGGTTTTTTGACTCAAAACCGCATAAATAGGGTGCATGCGTTATTTACCACAAACACAGAAATCTCGTGAAGAGATGCTCAAAGTCGTTGGAGCGAATTCGATCGACGACTTGTATGTTGATGTCCCAAAAGCCGCGTTCATAGACGGTAAGGCCGATTTGCCCGATCATCAGGGCGAGTTACAGGTCGAACGATATTTAAGCGCTTACGCCAACCAGAATCATGCCGCGTCCGACGGTCCGTTCTTCCTCGGTGCGGGTGCGTATTACCACCATGTTCCCGCGACGGTGGATTACATCATCCAGCGCTCTGAATTTCTGACCGCCTACGCCATACCAGCCGGAAATCGCGCAAGGCACATTGCAGATGATTTTCGAATTCCAGACTTTCATCGCTCAGCTAACGGGACAGGAAATCGCTAACGCCTCTATGTATGACGGTGCGACCTCAATGACCGAAGCGGCGTTGATGGCGATGCGCATTACCAAGCGCAAGAAGATCGCTATCGGTAACGCGATCCATCCTGATTACCGTGAAGTGCTGCAATCCTATATGTGGAATTTTGACGGCGAAGTTGAAATTGCTGACGGCGAGCCTGACGATGCTTGCGCATGTGTGATTATCCAATCGCCTGACTTTTATGGCGCGCCGCATAAATACGAATCGTTGCGTAAAAAATGTGATGAGACAGGCGCGCTGCTCGTCGTTGTTGTGACCGAAATCGTATCGCTGGGCTTGCTGCCTGCCCCTGTCGAAGCCGACATTGTCTGCGGCGAAGGGCAAAGCGTTGGTATCGCGC
>CAYGQG010000174.1:0-3574 GCA_964351955.1 uncultured Micavibrio sp.
ATAAAGAGTAGGGCGGATGAGATCATTCATCGCCGCGTCCAACACGAGGAACTTCCTGTCCTGCGTTTCCTTGATGTACAGGGTTTTTGACAGGACAACGCCCGCATTACCGACCAGATAGCGCCCCGGTTCCATGATGATTTCGGTATCAAGCGGTACGATGATGTCGTTCACCCATTGCGCATAGGCATCCAGATCGAGCAATTTCTCATCGTCATATACAATCGGAAACCCGCCGCCAATGTCCAAACGGTCAATCGTATAACCTGCATCACGTAAATCCGTGACGATTTGTGGCATTTTCTCGAATGCCTGTTTGAACGCTTCAACGGTAAAAACTTGCGAACCGATATGGATGGAGAGACCAAGCGCGTTCACGTGGCTCATATTTTTCGCCATTTTGAAGCCTTCGAAAATACGCTCGCGGTTCAGACCGAACTTGTCACGCTTGCGACCTGTCGAGATTTTGTGGTGTCCACCGCCTGTTACATCGGGGTTCAGACGGAATACAACACTCGCAACCTTGTCCATACCGGATGCAATTTGCTGGATATGCTCCAACTCAGGCAAGGATTCGACGTTAAATTGGTGAATTCCGGCTTTCAGGCATTCCGAAATCTCCGCAGCCTGCTTACCTACACCTGTAGACACAATATGCTGCGGGTTAAATCCGGCCTTGATGCCACGGTGTAATTCGCCCTCGGAGACGATTTCCAGCCCGCTGCCTAAGGATCGCAGGTAAGCAAGAACGGCAACATTACTGTTGGCTTTGCACGCGTAACACAACAAAGGCTGACGATCGGCCGGAAGAGCCTTCTTCATCGCCCCTGCAAGGCGATCATACTGGCTTTTGATGCTGTGCGCGGAATACACGTAGCTTGGCGTACCGTGTTCGGCGGCAATATCGCTCAAGGCAATGTTTTCCACGTATAGTGCGTTATCTTTAACGTTAAATCCTGACATGCGGTGCTCTATCTATTCGGCTTTGGGATCGTGTTTTATATCGGGGTAAGTGCGCGGAAACGTACTGTCTTCCTTGCCTTCGGGTGGTGATAGCGTTTTTGGTTTAACACCACAAGACGCAACACCGACAGACAATAATAGCGCGGCGAGTAGGGGCATATATCTAAATTTCAGTCGTATCATCGGTATGTCTGTCTTAAGGGTTGACCACAGCCGTTATCCAGCGAGGCATCAAGTTGGCTTGATAGCATGCTTTGAAATGAAATAAAATCTTCAAAGATTTGGTGAAAGCCTTAAAAAAATGTACACTTTTATTCGATATGATCAATCATTAACCTTTTTCAACGGTTTAATCTTTTAGCCTAAGGCCTTTGGCGTAGAAATATGCAAGAAACCACACAAGACGAACAAACGCTTGATGTTTTGTCGCAAGATCAACTCGATGCGTTGGTTACATTGCACAATCGTTTCCCTGAGGGGCGGCTCGGTGGTCGTCGTGCCATGCTCAAAAACACGGATTTAACGGGCCTGTCCTTGCGCGGAAAGGATCTGCGCCAATCCAATTTCATGGGTTGCGTGATGGTAGGCATGGACCTATCGAATGTAAATTTTCAGGAAGCATCACTTTATGCCTGTGATCTCAGCAATTCGAACTTGAACGATACACGTTTTGTGCGTGCCGATCTGCGTGGTGCGCGCATCGAAAACGCAATGCTTCAAGGCGCGGATCTGGAAAAAGCTGATTTGCGCGAAGGCGGTATTGCTACGGGTGATAATTACGGCGCTTCTCAGGCTGTGAATTTCCGCGGTGCGAATTTGCGCGGCGCAAAACTTTCCGGCTCTGCCGCGAACAAGGCGAATTTTTCAGATGCGATCCTTGCCGGAGCAAATATCTCGCAAGCGGATCTGCGTGGAGCCTCTATGGAAGGGGCCGACTTATCGAATGCAGAGATGGAAGGCGCACAGCTCGGCGGCGCGAACCTTAAATCCGCAATTCTTACCGGTGTACATATCGCGGGCCTGCATCAGGAAAACCTGGATCTATCCGATGCGATCACGGACGAGAATGTTGGCGTATCGGTGGCTGACCTCGATACACCGCTTGCCAAACTTATTGAATCGCATAGAAATTGGGTCGAGACCGCCGGAAAGAACGGTGAGCAACTCGACCTTAGCGGCATTGATATGCGCAGTATGCGCAGCCTGAAGCTGGAGCGTCTGACCGCGATTAAGGCGGTTGATACGAAATTCCTTGGTATGAATCTCTATAAAATCCAGCTGCAAAGCGCAGTTCTGGATGATTCTGACTTTCGTAACTGCGATATGGAGGAGGCTGATTTGCGCGGTTCCGACTTCGCACGCGCCAATTTCTCTCACGCGAAAATGCAAGGCGTAGACGGCAGCCCGTTGATGTTCGGTGCACAAGGGGCGGGTAAACGCTTTAGCCCCTGTAATTTCGAGGACGCAAAACTTCGATACGTGAATTTGCAGGGGGCGCTGCTGAAAAGCGCAGTCTTTAAAGGCGCGGATTTATCCTATGCCGATTTATCGGGCGCGGATTTACGCGAGGCGGATTTCACGGATGCCAATATCACGGGCACGAATTTCGACGGTGCACAGACCGAAGGCGCGACAATACCAACGCCTAAAAAACCAGTTTTCCAAATGAAAAAAGATTAGAGCTTTTCGTTAAGTTCCGGCACGGCATCGAACAGATCGGCGACAAGACCGTAATCGGCGACGCTGAAAATTGGAGCTTCTTCGTCCTTGTTAATCGCAACGATCACTTTGGAATCCTTCATGCCCGCCAAATGCTGGATCGCGCCTGAAATCCCGATCGCCATGTATAGCTCGGGCGCAACTACTTTACCCGTTTGCCCGACTTGGTAATCATTGGGGACGTAACCTGCATCAACCGCAGCACGCGATGCACCAACTGCCGCGCCAAGCTTGTCTGCCAATGCTTCGATAATGGCAAAGTTTTCAGCCGAGCCAACACCGCGCCCACCCGAGATTACAATATCCGCAGATGTAAGGTCAGGGCGGTCGCTCTCCGTAACTTTCAAGCCAACAAAACTGGACAACCCGCTATCACCTTTTGAAGCGACATCTTCAACAGATGCGCTGCCGCCTTCGGCTGCTGCGGGGTCGAATGCTGTTCCGCGTACGGTGATGAGCTTAATAGCGTCAGATGACTTAACCGTCGCTACCGCATTCCCTGCGTAAACAGGGCGCTCGAATGTATCGGCATCAACAACAGCCGAGATATCTGAGATTTGTTGCATATCCAATAGGGCCGCTGCACGGGGCAGAACGTTTTTGCCGAATGTTCCTGAAGGCGCGAGGATATGGCTGTAATTCGAAGCAAGATCGACAACAAGCGGTGCGATGTTCTCGGCAATATGATGCTCAAGTTCTGGCGCATCGGCTTTTAGAACCTTAGTGACTCCGTCGACCTTCGCTGCCGCGTCTGCAACCGCGCCGCAACCCGAACCGGCGACCAAAACATGAATGTCGCCGCCAATCTTGCTGGCTGCACTAACGGCGTTTAATGTTGATTTAGCGAGTTCGCTGTTGTCGTGTTCTGCGAGTATAAGGATAGCCATATCTG
>CAYGQG010000175.1:0-3488 GCA_964351955.1 uncultured Micavibrio sp.
AAGGATTAATCGGATTTTGTACCGCTGATGGCCTGCTGATAAGGGCGCTGTTTTGGCGGAATAGACATCATAGGAAGAGCGCATGAAATCTGCGCTTTCAACCAACGCTTTGATACTGGTCTGCATCGCGCTGCTCGGCTATGCCCTGACATTGTATTTCGACTACCAAAAACCACACATCATCATACAACCTGAAGCCCCTGCCATAGAAATGACAGGCAGCGAAACTGCACCCGATTTTTCAATCGCAACACCTGATGGGCAAGAATATTCGCTGCAACAATTCAGAGGTAAAATTGTCCTTCTCAATTTTTGGGCATCATGGTGCCCGCCATGTGTGAAGGAATTTCCGCATTTCATAGAGATCGCCGAAAAGTATAAGGACGATGTCGTTTTCATCGCACTTTCTTCTGACATTGATGAACAATCGATGCTTGATTTCGCACAAAAACTCGAACAAGCACGCGACATATCTCTGGACCAAGAAAACATCGTCATCGCTCTGGATACAAAAAGTATAACGCAGCAAACATTCAGCTCTTATCTTTTACCCGAAACACTGATCATCGACCAAAATGGCATCATGCGCGAAAAACTGGTTGGCGCTGACTGGACGATTGAATATCTGGGAAAACGAATTGAAAAATTAAAATCAGAGCAATAAAGACTCTTTTTGCGGCACCGCTTCGGCAATCAAACCTTCGTGATCATTGGCAACTTTACCAACATCCAGACCAACCTTATGAAACCGCAAAACCTGCGTCGTTGATTGCCCGATCAAATCACGCGCCGTATCTTCATCCCCTGAAAACCAGTCTTGTACGACATCCTGTTCAATCATTACCGGACTGCGGTGATGGATAGGCGCAAGATTATCATCCGCCGCCTTGGTTAAAATCGTAAACGTCACCTGCCCGTCTGCTTTTGACCACAAACCACCGAAATACAGTATGTCCGATTGATCATTCTGAATATAATAAGGCTGGTTTACCCCTGTATTCGTATCCTTGGACCATTCATAAAACCCGTTCGCGGGGATAAGACATCGTCGCCCTTTGGCCCAACTGTCTTTAAACGATACTTTTTCCGCAACCGTCTCGCTGCGTGCATTAATCATCTTCGCCGCCATGGCGGGATCATCTGCTTTTGACCATTCAGGCCGAAAACCCCAGCGCGCATACCCGAAGCGATTTTTAACAACAACCGGCAACTCCTGCATCGGCCCGCAATTATAACGCGCCGGAATATTCAATAAATTATCAAGACCCAGCCGCGCCTTTAGCTGTTCCGGCGGTAAAAATAAGGCGTAACGTCCACACATGGCTTTTCTTTCAAAGATGCGCTAGTTTTGCGCGCTGCAGCACTCTATTTCTCAAATAATGATTCTTGATTTGTCGAGATTTATGTATCATACATGCTGCTCATATAAGACAGTACTTTCAATAAACATCATGACCTTAGCAAAAGACGCACTCAAAGAACTACCCGCAAAATCTCCCGAAGGTCTCAAGCACTTGTTGGAAGAGCTTGTAGAATCCATGAGTAGCGAGGACCGTGACTATTTCACGCCCGCACAACTCGCTGATGTTGCGCAAACACATTGGGATCTGGCGCAAAAACGCACCAACGGCGAACCAAAGCTGAAAATCTACACCCAAGAAGACAGCAATACAGGAATGCGCAGCACCTTCATTGACATCGTCAGTGACGACCTCGCCTTTCTGGTTGATTCGGTTGCAGCAGAAATCAACAAAAACAGTTTCCTTATCGCCTTACTCCTGCATCCGATTTTGTATGTGAAATATGATGCCAAAGGCAATTTGCAGGACACCGCCGTTAAGCAAAAGAAAGACTATCTACGCCAATCCCACATTCACGTGCAGATCAAGGACATCCCGCCTGAAAAAGCCTTAAAAGAACTAGAACAAGGCCTTTTTGAAACGGTCAATGATGTACAAATTTCAAACTCCGACTGGCGGGAAATGCTGGCTACGCTGAAATCAACGCGTGAAGACCTGGCAAACGCAAAGACACGCCGCCCGGCCAACGAAATTCAACAATATTGCGAATTCCTCGACTATCTCTACGACAATAATTTTACACTGCTCGGCTACCGTGAATACTCATTCGCCGAAAAAGACGGCGAAACAAAAAGCCGTACGGTCCGTAACTCAGGTCTGGGGCTATTACGCAATGACGTAAAACCCGCCTATATCAATGACCACGAAGAGGGCTTACCGCGCAACCTGCAGGAAATGCGCAAAAGCTTGCCGCCACTCTCTATTTCAAAAACAAACAGGCTCGCCACCGTACACCGCCGCGTCCCGATGGATGCCGTTGCGGTCAAAACCTATGACGAGCACGGCAAAGTCAAAGGCGAGAAACTTTTCCTCGGACTATTTACCTCCGTAACCTATTCACGAAGCGTCAGCGACGTACCGTATCTGCGCGAAAAGGTTGAAGAAGTCCTCAAAATGTCAGGCTACATGCAGGGATCGCATGACCGTAAAGCCTTGCGCCATATCTTGGAAAAATATCCGCGCGATGAACTGTTCCAGATTTCACCTAAAAACCTGTTGAACGTCGCCACCAGCATTCTACGCTTGCAAGAACGCCAGCGCATTGCCTTGTTCATGCGCAAAGACCCGTTCCGCCGCTATGTATCTTGCCTTGTTTACATTCCGCGTGACCGTTTTGGCACCGCGCTACGCCAAAAAATGTGCGCCATTTTGGAAGAAGAACTCAACGGCGTTTGCGAAAACTTCTATACCTCGCTGGATGACTCCGTCTTTGCCCGCGTCATGTTCACCATCAACATCCGTCAGGACGAAGACCCCAAGCTCAATGTCGAAAAAATCGAGCAAATGCTACAAGAAGCCGGTCAAACATGGCAGGAACTTCTCTCGCAAGCATTAAGCGAGTCCTTTGATGACCAAGCCTATGTCACGAAACTGTCACAAAAATACGGCATCGCCTTCCCGTTGAGCTACACCACACGTTACCGTGCGAAACAAGCAATCTTCGACATCGTCAAAACCGAAGAAGTCTACAGCAGCGGAGAATTGCAGCTCGACCTTTACCGTCCCGAAGACGTTGACCTCAGACAAGTACGGGTAAAAGTCTACAACCCGGAGAGGCCCCTAAACCTCTCGGATGTCATGCCGATCCTTGAAAATCTTGGCTTACGCGCCATCTCGGAATTGCCATTCGAAGTTGCCGCCTCGCTCGATGCTGATTATTCCGTCTGGATTCATGATTTCTTGCTCGAAACACCGGCTATCGCCGATGTCATTTCCATCCGCGATGTAAAAGAAAATTTTGAACGCGGCTTTTCTAAAATCTGGGATGGCGGCATGGAGAATGACGGGCTGAACCGTTTGATCCTGTCAGCCAATATGAACTGGCACGAAATCAGCATCCTGCGCACCTATCTTCGCTATCTGAAACAAATCCTCTACCCGTTCAGCAGCGCCAATCTCGAAAAAGCA
>CAYGQG010000176.1:0-3471 GCA_964351955.1 uncultured Micavibrio sp.
ATGTCAGGGTAAGGATGAATGCGGTCAGGAGGTGGTAGAAGCCTTTTACGCCCATACATGCATGCAAACAGGTATGGGGTTTGAAATCAAGGTGTACGTCACCAAAGAGTGTCATTGCGTGGGAGATGGATAAAATTTTAGGTAAATTGTTTTCATAATTAAATTGTATTTAAGCATCCTCTTATAGAATAAGTAGCTCATAAAAGAGGGTAGAGGGCATTGGCAGAACATAATCGTGAAATAGCAAACAGAACAGAAATTTCCGCGGAAATAGATGGCGTAAAGGGGTATTTTTACGCGGATAGCGTGACGTATATTGATGACCGCGCGTATATCTCAGGAAGCTGGGTTGATGATGTTGGTGGTGATGCTAAAGAATTTATCGTAGAGGTTTCCCCTGAAAGTATTCCCGATGTTGCAGGTGAAAGCCTGAATGACCGACGTGCTCGTTTGAGCGATGAATTGGTTACAGAGGCGTTTGAATCACAAAGACATCCGCCTGTGCTGAGCGCCGGTGACGAGTTTCCCAATAAAAGCGCGATGATGCGTAATATCAGTGCTTTGGAACAGGTGGGCGTTGTACCGGAGGCGATCCCTACATTTGCAGGACTTGCTGAAAACGATCCTGATTTCGCAACACGTTTTGAAAGCCATTTGAACAACGGGCTAGATGCTGATGCGGCTCTTAGAGCATCGGTGTTGGATAATTTTGATATTCGCCCCGATATTCGCGACAAGCTGATATTTGAATCCACAAGTCATGAAGATTTTGCGACGAAGCTGCATTCGAGGCTGTCTGTGGATGGTACAGCAATGCGCAGCATGATGGGCCGTTTTTCCGAGGGCTTGAGTGATCTGGCGAAAAAGGCTGGTCCGATCGGCGGTGCTGTTGTAGGTGTGCTTGCGGCAGGTGCGGCGGCGGCGGATGAAATACAACAAGGTGGTACGTATAGTGCGGCGGCTTTGGTTGGCGGCGAAGTCTTACATGAGACAGCAAACCCGTATGCGGAAACGACAACGCTTGTTTTGCAAGCTGATTTCGGGGCGGCACATGATGCTGTTTTATCCGAGAGTACGTCTCTCGCGCTGGAAACCGCAGGGTTTATTGCCGGCGCGAAAATCGGTGCATCATTGGGGTCTTTTGCTGGACCAGGTGGTGCGGCCGTGGGCGGTGTAGTTTTTGGCGTTGGTGGAGCTATTTTAGGGCCTGTGGCGATGCAGGAGCTGGCTGATAGTATGGGCAGTATTGAAGTTGCGCCTGAACAACAAATTTTTCTTACATATTTGAATTACCTGCCTGATGATCCTTCGGATGTTCCGGCGGATGCACCCGAAGGTATGGCGGTGATGGCTAATTTGAAATCGCAAATTATGGCAGCAGAAGAAGCGATGTTGACCGCGCAAAGACAGATACCCGTTGATATGATGGCCGTTATGGAGGCGGAGAAGCTTCTTGATGGCACAACCGGAGAGGTTGGGCTTTATGAGCAATACGAAACCGCTTTTTTTGGTATGGATCCGGGATTGTTTGACGAGCATGTTGAGTTTGCGCGTAACGAACTCTATGAACAATTTGCCGAAGTTGGTTTAGACGGTACGTTTTCTTCACCTAATGGCGATACGCTTGATATTGTCGGTGTCCTTGGTAATCCGGTAGCACTTGCTGCATTGGAAGGGCATTTGAAGGAGACCGGAAACGATGGGGCTCTAGAAGTGCTTGCAGAAGCTAAAGAGTTTACCGCGATGTCAGGCGCGTGGTCAGAGTTTGTAGCGACGTACAAGCCCGAAGACGGTATAACGCCAAGTGAACCGGCGAACGAGACTACAACGCCTGTTGTGGTCGCCGATACTACCGCTGATTTCGCGATCCCTACTAACGGGTAATTTAAACCAGACCTTTATCGAATTTATCGGCATCCGGTGACAGGATCATTTCGTTATGCGCTTTGCCTGACGGGATCATCGGGAAGCAATTTTCCTTCTGGTCAACACAAACATCAACGATCGTTACGCGGTCGGTTTTCAACATCTCTTCGATCACACCATCCAGCTCGTCCGGTGTTTCAGCGCGCAGACCAACACCGCCGTAAGCTTCGGCGAGCTTGACGAAGTCAGGCAGGCTTTCGGTATAGCTTTCGGAGTAGCGCTCACCATGTAGAAGTTCCTGCCATTGACGGACCATGCCCATCCATTGGTTGTTCAAGATGAAAATTTTAACAGGTGTGCGGTATTGGACGGCCGTGCTCATTTCCTGAATGTTCATCAGGATAGAAGCTTCGCCCGCAACATCAACAACCAGAGCATCGGGGTGGGCCATTTGCGCACCGATAGCGGCGGGCAGGCCGTAACCCATTGTGCCGAGACCGCCCGATGTCATCCAACGGTTTGGTTCGTTAAAGCCAAGGAACTGTGCAGCCCACATCTGGTGCTGACCCACTTCGGTTGTGATGTAGGTATCACGCGTGTCTTTTTCAGTGAAATAGCGAAGACGTTCAAGCGCGTATTGTGGCTTGATGATCTTGCTGTCGCTTTTATAAGCGAGGCAGTTTTTCGCACGCCATTTTTCGATCTGGTCCCACCATTTTTTAAGCGCGGCTTCGTCGGCTTTGTATTTCCGTTTTTTCCAGACATCCAGCATTGCGCGCAAAGCTTCGGTTGCATCGGCAACGATAGGGATATCAACGCGGATGTTTTTGTTGATCGAGCTAGCATCAATGTCGACATGAATTTTGGTGGAGTTCGGGGAGAACTTGTCCGTACGTCCCGTCACGCGGTCATCAAAACGTGCACCGATGTTGATCATGACATCACAATCATGCATCGCCCAGTTGGCTTCGAACGTGCCGTGCATGCCGAGCATGCCGAGCCATTCTTTGTTCGCAGCGGGGTAAGCGCCAAGGCCCATCAATGTTGATGTGATCGGGAATCCGGTTTCTTTAACCAGTTCACGCAAAAGCTTTGAGGCTTCCGGTCCTGCGTTGATAATGCCGCCGCCGGTGTAGAATACAGGTTGTTTGGCGGTTGCCATCAATTCAACTGCGGCTTCGATTGCTGCCATGTCGGGTTGGGTTTTTGGCTGGTAGAACTGCTTTTCCAGTTTCTTTGCTTCCTGATAGCCGCCTTTGGCGAACTGTACGTCTTTTGGAATATCAATAACGACAGGGCCGGGACGACCGGAACGGGCAACGTGAAACGCTTCATGCACGGTCTCGGCAATATCATTCGCGTCTTTAACCAGATAGTTATGCTTTGTACACGGGCGGGTGATGCCTGTTGTGTCGGCTTCCTGGAATGCGTCTGTACCGATCAGGAATGTCGGAACCTGTCCCGTAATACAAACAACGGGAATGGAATCCAGCAGCGCGTCGGTCAGGCCTGTAACGGCATTGGTTGCACCTGGTCCTGAAGTCACAAGCGCGCAGCCAACTTTACCTGTTGAACGGGCGTAGCCTTCAGCGGCATGCAATGCGC
>CAYGQG010000177.1:0-3412 GCA_964351955.1 uncultured Micavibrio sp.
GTTTTACATCAATGATCACAGGTGCCTCGATTACAGTCGGCGGTGGCGGCGGTGGCGGCGGCGCGAATAGTGATGCTGTCGGTGTCGGTGGTTTAGGCGGCGGCGGAAACGGCGCGAATGACGGTACAGTCGCTACGGCTGGTGTTGACGGTACAGGTGGCGGTGGTGGTGGTGGAAATAACAACAGGCTCGGCGCTGTTGGTGGTTCGGGTACTGTTATTCTGCGATATCAATTGAACCCTCTCAACCGTAATACAACGGCAGAAGCGATCGAATATGCGAGCATACTCGAGCAGCTGAACCAGATAGCAGAGGATGCCAATTATCGCGGTATCAACTTGCTCAACGATGAAAATCTGGTGACATATTTTAACGAAGACCGTTCGAACTTTCTCGTCACTCAAGGGATTGATGCATCACGCGAAGGTCTGGCATTGGATGAAGTAGACTTTCTGACACTGGCAGAAGTCGATCAGGCCTTGGCTGAATTGCGCGAAGCCCGCAGGCGCGCCAGAGAATTCGGCTCTACGCTCGCTGTCGATCTCAACATCATCAGTACACGCGAAACATTTACCGAAAGCACGGTCAACACCTTAAAAGCAGGCGACGATGATCTGGTTGTTGCGGATCAGAATAAGATCGGTGCGGATTTTCTTGCCCTGCAAACCCGCCAGCAGTTGCAGTTTTCCGTGCTGGCACTGACGACGCAAAACAACTCGGCAATCATCGATCTGGTTCGTACAAATTAAAGAACGATTTTAAGCGGCTTCGTCTTTCATCTTCGCAATGGATGATGTTGTCGAATGTCCATCATAGACGGGCATGATGTTCACCTCGCCGCCATAGGCTTTGACGGTTGGCGTTTCGGGAATTTGGTCTTCTGTGTAATCGCCGCCTTTGAAATACACATCGGGTTTGAGCAATTCGAGCAGTTCATTGGCAGTGTTGTCATCGCCTTCTTTGCGGGCACCAAACATCACCACCATATCGATAGACCCCAGAGCAGCGAGTACGGCGGCACGTGATTGTTCATCATGCACAGGGCGCTCCGGCCCTTTCAAAATACGCACGGCGCTGTCGGTATTCATACCCAGAACAAGGCGATCACAATGGTCACGCGTATTATTCAGATACGAGACGTGTCCAAAATGAAGGATGTCGAAACAACCATTAGTGAAGCCGACTTTCAAGCCGCGCGCTTTCCAGCGACGGATCTGTTCGGCGGCTTCGCTCCATGCCTGATCATCATGGGTAAAGACATCCCCTTTGCGCGCACGGTCTGCGCGGTCTTCGGTTTTTTGTTTTTTAACTTTGGTCAGCACATCGCCCTGATCACTTTCCAAAGCATCGGCCAATTCATGCGCACGGATCGGCGCAGTACCTACTTTGGTCACGACGATGCTGCCCGCAATATTTGCCAGGGATGCTGCCTCTACCAGTGTTCCGCCGGCAGCCATTGATGCGGCAATGGTTGCGATCACGGTATCGCCCGCGCCTGAAACATCGAACACTTCGATATCGATGGTGCGAAGATGCGTTGGCGCTTGCCCCTTTTCAATCACACTCATTCCATCCGCCGAACGTGTTGCGATCACGGCCTGAATTCCGCATTCATCAATCACTTGATTGGCGGCCTGTTCGACTTCTTCGTCGCTGCCTGTCGGATGGCCTTTGGTTGCATCAGCCAATTCTTTCTTGTTCGGAGTGACAGCAGTCGCGCCCTTATAGATCGAGAAGTCCTGCCCTTTCGGATCAACGATTACGGGAATCCCGGCAGCATTCGCATCTTTGATTAGATCGGTAAGGATGTCCTTGCTCAATAATCCTTTGCCGTAATCGGACAGGATGACAGCCTTTACGCCCTTCAAAGCCGATTTCAAGGCATCGCGTACTTGCGCCGCAGCCGTATCACCCAAAGGTGATTTATGTTCAAAATCGGTACGGAGTAATTGTTGGTGACCGGCGAGAAAACGGCTTTTAACTGTTGTCGGGCGGTTTGCGTCTGTCACGATATTTGCAGCACTAAAGCCGAGTTTTTCTATTTCCTGCTTTACCAGCGCACCTTCATCATCATCACCTGTTACGGCAACGATCTGCGCTTTTACACCTAATCCTGCCAAATTCGCCAGCGCATTTCCTGCACCGCCGAGCATGCGCTCTTCGTTCTTTACAGCCAGAACAGGGACAGGGCTTTCGGGAGAAATACGGTCAACATTCCCGTATACGAAGCGATCGAGCATAATATCGCCCACCACCAATACGGGAGCATTCTTCATGTTTTCGAGAATTTTTTGCAGATTTTTCATCATGTTGGCCGTTTTTTGGCAAAATTTATTAACAAGCTGTTGTTTTATGCCCGTTTGTTAGGAATTCGTCAATCTTTCCCACGCTATAATAATAGTGCAAAAACATAAGAAACACGCGGCTTTTGAATAAAATTGTATATAAAAACACGACGCACAAAAGACGCGAGAGCAGATTAAGAGGATTCGCAAATGAGCCAGAGGGGCATCTTCAGAACAATTAAGAATGCGATCGAGCGCAACAAGATCGGTGAACTATTGGTTACCAAAGGTCTTATCTCTCCAACAGACCTGCGCGACGCTTTACATGAACATAAATCCACACAAACGCCGTTAGGTCAGGTTTTCGTCAAGAACGCCGTGATTTCTCAGCGCCAGCTGCGTTTCCTGCTCTGGAAACAATCAGCATTAAGAACATGCGCTGCTGCGGTGATGATCTTCGCATCGATCACAGCATCGGAGCGTAAAGCCCGCGCCGACATCATCAATGATGTCCCTTCACAGATTACACTGGTGAGTGCCAGCGCCCATTTCGCAAAAGTCAGCAGCTATCCCGCACTTTATGGTACGCAGGAAAAACGTTCCCGCGATTTGAAGGCGTTTACAAAATGGACCGCTATGTTCGACAAGTTCGAGCGCCAATTGAAAAGCGATGCTTCGGCACAAACGGTGCGTGACTGGCAGGAAAACCTGCGTGACCTCGAAGGCAAATCGATTAAAGCTATGGCTGACCGTGTCAATTCATTGGTGAACAAGAAACGCTATATCGTTGATTCCAAAAACTGGGGTAAGTCCGATTACTGGGCAACGCCTGTAGAGTTTCTGGAGCGCGGCGGCGACTGCGAAGATTTCGCGATCATGAAATACACGGCGCTTCGTACACTCGGTGTTCCCGAAGAGCGTATGCGTCTGGCGATTGTTCAAGATTTGCAAAAGAATATTCCGCATGCGGTATTGGTGGTCTACACCGAGCAAGGCGCATATATTCTGGACAACCAGAACAAGCGGCTAGTGGATGCGGAGCGAGGCTCACGCTATCGTCCGATCTACTCGATCAACCGTCAGGCGTGGTGGTTACACACGGCACCGACCAAGACGATTCTTGCCAG
>CAYGQG010000178.1:0-3395 GCA_964351955.1 uncultured Micavibrio sp.
GTATGGCGGCATGGCGATGCGGTAAAGAAAATGCCGATGGGGCAAATGTTGGTTGAGGGACGTTCGGATTCAACCTTGAACCAAGGGGGTGTACGTATCGGCACGCAGCAGCTTTATGATGCGCTCAACCATCCTGATTTAGCCGGAATAGTGGTGGATTCATTGGCGGCATCATTCAAGGATGCGCAAAGTGGTGATCATACGGTGTTGTTTGTTGTTTTGGCAGACGGGCACACACTTGATGAGGCTCTTAAAAAATCTATTACTGGCGTGTTTTCGGATTCTGTTGGTCGGTTGTCCTGCCCGCATGAAGTGATTGAAGTGCCGTATGTGCTTAAAACGCCGAACGGAAAAAAGGCCGAAAAGCCGACCGCACAATTGCTTCGCGGTGAAGATGTTAAAGCGCCTGAAACATACGGAACAGCGGATGATGGGGCGTTAAAGACAGAGATTTATAAAGGGATAGGCGAGCGTATTCGGGCCAATCCTGCCTACGGTTTTGTGCCGTCGGTATAAAAAAAGATTGCCATTTTTCGAGCAGAATGGTTTTAATAGACATATGAACATTATGAGCCGTACAGTTCTGAGCATTTCAGCAGCAGCGGCCGCAGCGAGAGCAGCGGCGGACTAGTTCCGCACATATTCATGCCCATAGTGCAGTAGCGCACGCCCTATCCAAAAAATTTAAAGAATAAAACAATCGCACTATAGATGTGTGCGAAAATTATGATTAGGAATACGACCATGAGCGTCAAACAAACCAATACAGAAGCCCTTAAAGGCAACGAGACCGTAGACGAGATCAGGCAAGGCCCGAAATTCAGGCCGGTTTTGCATGCACTCACCTCTAACCCCGGCGTAGAGATGATGAACTATGCCGCCGGCAAGCGCGATATGATTACGCTGGGGCAGGGTGAGGGCGATTCACCGACACCTGATTTCATCGCGCGGGCCGCGTATGACGCGATGCGCGAAGGGCACACAGTGTATGGGCCGACCTTGGGGCAGCAGCCTTTACGCGAGACGTTGTCCGAATATTACAAAAATATCTACGAGCTGGGTATTCCGATGGAACGGATTTTTATCACCGCGTCGGGATCGACGGCGATGCATCTGTCCTTGGCGGCTTTGCTGGATAAGGGTGATGAGGTTGTTGCGATTACACCAATCTGGAAAAATCTTATTGGCGCGATTGAATTGACGCAAGCCGATAACGTGCCCGTTTCACTCGACTTTGATACCGAGCGTGGTTGGAGTCTGGATCTGGATAAATTGTTTGCCGCCGTGACACCAAAAACCAAAGTCATTCTTGTCGTTACGCCGTCCAATCCGACGGGGTGGAGTGCGACCAAAGAAGAGATGAAGGCGATCCTCGATTTTGCGAGAGAGCGTAATATTTGGGTGCTGGCGGACGAAGTGTACGGACGCATTGTTTATGAAAGCGAGCACACACATTTGCGTGCCGATAGTTTTCTGGATGTCGCGCAGGAAGATGATTTATTGCTGGTCGTGAACAGCTTTTCCAAAAGTTGGGCGATGACGGGTTGGCGTTTGGGCTGGATTGTCGGGCCGAAAATTGCCGAAGATAAAATCCGCGATGTGGCGCTGTATAATAATTTATGTCCTCCGACCTTTACGCAATACGGCGCGATTGCCGCGCTCAATGATGGTGAGCCGTTCCTGAAATCGCAGATTGATTTGTGGCGTTCGAACCGTGACTTGCTTGTCGATCGTTTTGAGAAGATGGGCAATATCGACATGTCGTATCCGCAGGCAACGTTTTATGCGTTCTTTAAAGTACAGGGTCAGGATGATTGTAAGCTGATGACCAAGCGTTTTATTGACGAGGCCGGTGTGTTGTTATCGCCCGGTTGTGCGTTCGGCGAGACAGCGAAAGGATATATCCGCATGTGCTTTGCGGTATCGGAGCGTCGTCTGGTCGAGGCACTGGACAGAATGGAAGCCGTATTGCAGAGTAGCTAGATGCGTGGATATTTCGGCATAGGCGTACAAGGCATTAGCAAGGAGCAGAATGTGGGCACGATTGCCCGCACTGCGCATTCTTTTGGTGCGAATTTCTTTTTCACAATAGATCCGCAAGTGGATGTTGATTTGATGCGCGTATCGGATACGTCGGATGCGTTCGATCATGTGCCGTATTACGAGTATAAAAGCGTTGATCAGATGGATTTGCCTGATAAATGTTCGCTGGTCGGCGTGGAATTGATGGCAGATTCGATAGATTTGCCGAGTTTTCGTCATCCAACACGTGCTGCATACGTATTAGGACCCGAAATGGGGAGTTTATCGCCTGAATTGGTCGAAAAATGTGACCATATCATCAAAATACCAATGAAATTTTGCGTGAATGTCGGGGTTGCGGGGGCATTGGTGATGTATGATCGGCTTTTATCAATGGGAAGGTTTGCGGATCGCCCTGTTAAAGCGGGTGGGCCGATCGAGGCGTTGCCCGAACATTTGCAGGTACATAGACGCAAACAGCGCCGTAAAAAATCTTAGGGTTTTAGGAAAGGGTTTAGCAAGCTTGCTAGACCCGTCAGCTTGACCGGTTCGCTGTTCACAACGAGGCAGACGCAACCACTGCTCGGGCAGGCTTGCGGTGCGTGGTGGAAAGTTTCGTCCGTTACTATCAAGTCGCCGCGGTAATATTGTCCTGTTTCATCAGAAAACGCACCATCAAGAACCAGAGTAATTTCCGTTCCGCCGTGACTGTGGCGCGGAGATTTGTGGCCCGGGTCGGCTTTCATAAAACGTGCGACGCTGTTCTTACATTTCAGGTCAATGTCATATGCTTTCATTCCCGGAAGCATTGTCTTCCATTTGATGGATTGACCAAGGACTGTTTCGGCCAGAGGTTTAGGAATTTCGAAACCCAGTGCAGCTTTTTGACAGCAATCGGTTGTACAATCTTCGTTTTTTTCATTTTCTTCGATACGACCAAGGACGTTGTTTAAGGCCTGATCGCACATGGATACGGGATCGCATTCCTGTTCGATGAGAACGCCGCCAAGGTCTTCGCATTGACGAACAATGGAGCGTGCTTTTTGGGAGTATGTCAGATGGGTGGCGACAACGAGGTTCTGGGCTTCGTCGAGATTGCCCGCCGCATAGCTAAACAGCAATGCGTCATATCCGCTGAGTAAAACGTCTGTCGTATCGCGTGTCATTGCCAAATGTCCTGTATTTTGCTGTCGCCTCTTAGGCGTTCAAGCGCGAGGCGAATTCTTGATTTGACTGTTCCCAGAGGGATGTCGTTTTCTTCGGCGATTTGCGCGTGTGATTTATCTTCGAAAAAAGATTGTCTTACCAGTTCCGCTTGTTCTTCGGGCAGGGATTTGAGAGCCTCCGCCAGAACGCCGACCTCTTCTTTATGT
>CAYGQG010000179.1:0-3394 GCA_964351955.1 uncultured Micavibrio sp.
CCGCCACTGCTGGAGCTACTTGTTGAGGCCGCGCTCAGCGCGCTGCCTACACTACTGACCATTGAACTGGCCGAGAAACCGCCCGAAGAAAACCTGCTGGAAGACGAATACCAGTGCGGAGAGGTGCTGACCGCCGCTGCGCTCGCCGCCAATGTACCACCAACAGCCAGAGCAAATTTATCAGCCCATTTGGACTCAACGCCCAAAGCCACGGCATACGGCAAATATCTCTCATAAAGATCTCGAGACATCTCGGGCGGATCAAACGTTTTTAGAACATCCTCTTCAACGGCCTCCATATAATATTGCAGCCCGTTTATATGCTCTATAATGCCCTGCCCTTCTCGGGTTGGAGCCTTCATCGGGACGCGCATAAATATAAACAACGCCAACATGATTAAGCACATGGCAATGACAAGCCATGATGCGGATATGCCCGCAAAGAACAAGCCCAGAAATCCACCGATAGAAAAGCCGGAAGACCAAATGATTAAAAACACGGCCTGAACCTTGCCCGCCCCCGGAGAGAAAAACAGAGATTTCACAGCCCAAACAAAGACACTGAGAGAAACCCCTCCGAAAACAATCATGAACAATGCGCCAAACCAAAAAGTTTCAGGGACAATCTTAAAAAAAGCAAGATAGGTCATTGATAAAACAAACGGAATTACTCCCGCAAACCACCACCAGCTGTTTTTGAAAAAATACCGTTTTCTACAAAGCTCATCGAGTTTTTTGCTAAATTCATCAGAAGCTTCTATCATTTTTTTATTAGATGACCCCAACGTAGTTGAGCTGCCTATCGCATCAAGAAGGATATGTTCTTCTTCTGCAATCTCGGCAAATTGATCCGCCTCCGCCGTTCGTTTAATTTTGTATTTCTTCTTTCTGATCTCCTCGATCTCGAGATAGCCTTTAGATGCCAAAGAGACAATCGCCGCCGTCATGGATTTTTGACTAGGCGCATCCCCCATCGTTTGAATATAGGCCGCCATTGCCGGAGAGATATTTTTGGGCGGGGTATAAAAAGGGGCAATACCGCGACCGACAGGATCACGCCCCACCCTGTTCCATGCGTAGTAGTAATACGCCACCATCAACACAAACCCGATGAGCAACTCGAACAGACCGGCATGCTGCTTCCAGAAAAAAGCCATGCCGACCATATCGCTCTTGGAAACGACATGCCCGACAGGCCAAGACACAGCCACAGTCATGCCTTGCCCCGGCTCCAACGGCTTGGTTGTCTTCACGAGCAGCCTGTTGCCAAGGTTGCGAGCCTCGAAATCTTGGCCTTTTGATAAGACCCGCCCGGTATAAACCGCATATGAATCAACGCTCGCGCGATCCGGCAGCATGATATCCGCACTCCCAAACAAGATAGGGAAATCCCAATCCGTGCCGAGTACATTCCAATTAAGCTCATCAAAATCACTATAGAAAAACACTTGGGAGCTAACCCTGTAGGTAAACTCATATATATATCGTTGCCCTTTAGGCAGGAAATAGCTCGCCTGGCCAAAATATACTCTGATAGTACCTTCATCCGTTTTATCAGTATGATAGCGCTCTTTCTTTCCATCGCGACTTAAAGATAAAATCTGATATTCCGTAGGTAATCGTCCACCCAAAAACGTTCGACGAAATATAGGCAGATCTCGGTAAATTCCCCTTTTGATCTTTTTGCCTTCCGCGGTCACCTCGATCGTTTCCTTAACCAGAATATCGCCGGAATTCTCGATCTTGATCTGCGTATGGTAACTATGGATGACCTCGGCGGCCATCACCGACGCGGGCAAAAGTCCTACAAAAACAATTGCTAAAAACGCAATAAGCGTATGTTTCATTTATAAATTCCGCATTGGTTACTGTTGATTATTGTCGCACGAAATATGCGTTTAGATGATCAGATTGTCAGCACTGTACATTTGAAGAGTATCCAACCCCGTGACACCATCGAGAGTAGCAATCGCCGTGAAGTTTGAGCCGCCTACGGCACCGTTTGTATCCACTGAAACCGTAGTGTTTCCTCCAGCTTCACTAAATTGAATAAAGGCATTAATATCGTCCGTTAACGGATTATACGTTGTGATGATAGAGCTAAGGTCGAGCTGATCACGCCCTGCCGCATCAAAATTGTAAATTGTGTCTTGGCCTGATGTCGTATCGAACAAGAAAATATCGATACCGCTATTGCCGTAAAGCTCGTCATTGCCCGTACCGCCATTAAGTGTTGTTGTCTCAACGCCTGCGATCAAGGAATCTGCTTCCCATTCAATTACATAGCCGCGATTATTATTCGTATCTGACCACGTACCGTTTGTACGGAATTCAGCTGTGTCCTGCCCTCCACCAGTGGCATCGTTCGGTTGACCGCCTTGCCAGCTTTCATACCAACCGTTTACAGAGTTACCGTTATCGTCACTAAACTGAATACCGGCTTCCGGGCCGGAAACCCATCTCCATACACCTTCTACCGCTGTATCCGTTGCACCCATCCAGACATTATTGCTGATAATGGATTCTATAAAATCATTCTCTACTTGAGATGTAACCGTTAGCAAGTGACCGTTAACACCGCCGAGGCCCGAAAGTGTAGAACCATTCGCCGTCGTATTGGCATTGGCCCATGTGGTCGTACCGGAAACATATTCGTAAAAGCTATTCGTATCTTCGTTGTAAAAAACACCGGCATTTGATGCCAAAATAGAATTCACCGCGTCATTAATCGTTTCGTTAGAGCCGGAGAAAATAACATCCGAGCCAGCATCTCCATTCAGAATGTCGTTACCGCCGCCGCCATAAAGCGTATCGTTGCCATCACCACCGTTAAGCGTATTGGTTTCACCGGCATCTGCACCCGGTGCACTACCTGGTCCGCCGCCTGTCCCCGGGGCTGCCGGTCCTGTACCCTGGACCAGAATATCATCAAAACGAATTTCCATCTCTTCCGAGTTCCAGGTTTTATTCTCTAATAAACCACCAAGAGAAAGGTCATAACTACCCGGACCTAAATCTCCAATGTTAATGCTTATCTGTTGCCAACCGCTGTCATAGGTCGAGCCGGCCGCAGACCCTGTGATTTCAAAAAAATATGGGTTTGCATCATTGCTATATGTTGTACCGTCAATATCCAAGAAGAGCTGGGTGTCCTCCCCCGCATCGAATGGATCGCCATCCAAAACAGGATCTACGACTCTGTATGAAAAGCTCACAGTGACATCGAGTAAATTCTCAGTGACTATAATACTCTGCTGGAATGCGCCTGATATCGTCGATATATTGTTGTTATCTAGGCCACCGACCGATACTTGCAACGCACCCGCAGCTGTAGCGTCGCCATCAGATGTGATACGCACACCATCGGCATAGTTATTAGATGTGCCCGCACTTC
>CAYGQG010000180.1:0-3391 GCA_964351955.1 uncultured Micavibrio sp.
GGCCATTGGCGCTGGTGGTTCGCGTTTACTGCGCGGGCATACAGCCGCGCATCAATCGTTGGAAGAATATGCCGCTGAATTTTTTGCCGCGCCCAAAACGCTTTATTTTTCCAGTGGATTTCAAGCCAACGCGGCGATTTTTCAAGCGCTGCCTTCACGCCACGATACGATTATTTTTGATGAATATGTGCATGCGAGTGCACGTGAGGCGATACAAAATTCGCAGGCGCGCCGCATTAAAGCCAAGCACAATGATGTTTCTAGTTTTGAAAATGCATTGAAGGAGGCTAGTGCCTCTGAACGTGAGCAAACCTGGATCGCGATCGAGAGTGTGTATTCGATGGATGGTGATGTTGCGCCGTTGAAGGAGCTGTATGCTCTGGCAGAAAAATATGATGCGATTTTGATTGTTGATGAGGCGCATGGTAGCGGCGTTTGCGGCCCGACGGGGCGCGGGGTGACCGAGGAAATAATCTCTAAAAACGGCTATGAGCGTATTGTTACGCTGCATACTTGCGGGAAGGCGATTGGCGTAGCCGGCGGATTGCTATGTGCTTCTAGCGAAATTGTTGAGACATTGATTAACACGGCGCGCGCATTTATTTATTCGACCGCGCCGATGCCGTTGCAGGCGTTTTTAGTACAGAAATCTCTGGAGCTGATCGGTGGAGAAGAGGGGCGACAAGCGCGCGAAAAGTTGCAAAAAACTTCGAAGCAGGCCGAGCAATATTTTGGCGGATACGGAACGCATATTGTGCCGATTATCATTGGTGATGATGCCAAATGTGTTGCCATAGCCGCGCAGTTACAAGAAGTGGGATTTGATATTCGTGCAATTCGTCCGCCGACAGTGCCCGAAGCTACGGCGCGTTTAAGACTATCGCTAAGCGCAGCGCTGGATGAAGCTGTCATCGAAAATTTCTCTCACGAGTTTCAGAGTATTCAAAACAGGAAAGCCGCATGAGTCATTTTATTATTACAGGTACGGATACAGGCATTGGCAAAACAGTTGTTTCGGCGATGTTGACGCAGGCGCTGGGCGCGACGTATTGGAAGCCGCTGCAATCGGGTATTGAAGGCGGCGTTGATACGAAGGCCGTGCAGAAAATGACAGGCTTGCCGAGTGAACGATTTTTGCCTGAAAGTTATGTATTTACTGAACCGCTTTCGCCGCATCGCGCGGCAGAAATTGACGATACGCAGGTTGATGTCGATTCTCTGGTGATACCCGAAACGGATCAACGATTGATTATAGAAGGTGCGGGCGGGCTTATGGTTCCGTTGACGCGTAAAAATTTGCTGATCAATCTGTTCAAAAGCTGGCACGTGCCAGTGATTTTGGTAGCGCATACGGGTTTGGGGACGATTAATCATACGCTTTTATCGCTGGAAGCGTTGTGGAGCCGTAAAATTCCGGTTCATGGCCTTATTTTTGTTGGTGAGGAAAACGCCGATAACATGAAAACAATTCACCAGTTTTCCGATACAAAAATTCTCGGACGGCTTCCGATGCTTGACTCTTTGAATACGGAAAGTCTAGCATCCGCTTTCGACCAAAATTTTAAGCTTGAGGATTTCGTCGCGTGAGAGACCGCATGTCCCCGATTTGGCATCCAATGACCCAACATAAGACGTTTGGGCCGGCCGTGCATGTGCAAAGTGCAAAGGGCGAGATGTTGACGTTGAAAAACGGCAAGGAGATTATCGACGGTATTTCAAGCTGGTGGGTGAATACGCACGGTCATTGTCATCCTAAAATTGTTGAAGCGGTGCAGGAGCAAGCGGGTAAGCTGGAGCAGGTTATTTTTGCGGGCTTTACGCATGATACGGCGGAAGACCTGACGCGTAAGTTGTTGTCCACGGTTAAGCAAAATTTCGAAGGCTGCGAAGGTGCGCCATATTCGCATGTTTTTTATTCCGATAGTGGTTCTACGGCTATTGAAGTCGCGCTCAAAATGGCGATTGGTTTCCATGAGAATGCTGGTGAGAAGCGTCACAAAGTGATTGCACTAGAGGGTGGGTATCACGGTGATACATTCGGGACGATGTCCACGGGTGAGCGCGGCGTGTTTAACGCGTTATACGAGCCGTTTTTGTTTGAAGTTAAGCATATTCCGTTCCCGCATCAGGGGCAGGAGATGCGCAGCCTGCAATGGTTGGACAAGTGGTTGAAGCGCTATGGCAATGAGACAGCCGCGTTTGTGTTCGAGCCGATTGTTCAGGGCGCAGCAGGGATGCGGGTTTATTCCGCCAAGTTACTGAAGAAAATGGCGGAGATGTGCCGCGAGCATGGTGTCTTGTTGATCGCCGATGAGGTGATGACAGGTTTTGGTCGCACGGGGACGATGTTCGCCTCGTCGCAAGCGCAGATTATTCCTGATTTGCTTTGTCTGTCTAAAGGGCTGACGGGTGGGTTTTTACCCATGGGCGCAACGATAGCACCACGCAAGATTTACGATGCTTTCTATCACGATGAAAAAGCGAAGCAGTTCTTCCATTCCACATCCTTTACAGGTAATCCGCTGGCTTGTGCTGCTGCGTTGGCGAGTTTGGAGATTTGGGAAGAAGAGCCGGTTCTGCAATCGATTCATGCGATTGAAGGTGCGCACCGTAAGGCCGCCGCCTGGTATGCCGCGCGGCCCGATGTTACCGATGTACGTGTTAAGGGCACGATCTTCGCCATTGATGTGCGCGACGATGTAAGCGGCTATTTGTCTTCTATCGGGCAGGATATATATGATTTCATGTTGAAGAACGGCGTGCTCTTGCGCCCGATCGGGAATACGGTCTATATTCTGCCTCCATACTGTATTACTGAGCAAAATTTGGAGCGTATTTATGAAACACTCTGGCGATCCTTGGACAGCCTCCGGAATGAAGGACTACAACAAGCCGCATGAGGCTCCTGTTAGAGCGTTTTTGACGCGCATCGTTCACGACCCCAAAAATCACGCGAAATTTCTGAACATGCTTTCGATGCTTGAGCATATGGGCAGCCGTAAAATTATGGTGTCCCAAATGAACAAACCCGAAGAGATGGATCAGGACACGCTCCAGCATTTGGCCGAAGAAGCGCGCCATGCGTATTTCTTTAAACGCCATGCCGAGCGTATTAACGGCGGTCCGATGAAGGGCTGGATTGATAGCAACGTCATGGCCCGTGTTTCGGCGTTGATGTATTTTGGTCGCATGGATGCGGGCATCTCGAAAACGGTTGGTGACGATGCCGCTTATGGTTGGGTGTCCCTGATCATTGAGCTGCGCGCATGCTGGCTTTACGGTATTTACAATGATGTCGTTGAAAAGGAAGGCATTCATTTACCGCTTAAAGGATTGCTCGCCGAAGAAGATCATCATTTGGCTGAGATGTTTGAAATGTGTGGTGAGAATA
>CAYGQG010000181.1:0-3386 GCA_964351955.1 uncultured Micavibrio sp.
CCGGCATCACCAATCAAAATGTCATTACCAATGTCGCCAACAAGAACATCATCACCAGTGTCACCGATCAAAATGTCGTCACCGGCATCACCAATCAAAATGTCGTCATCAGCACCACCGTTCAAGATGTCGTCACCGGTTCCGCCAATTAGAAAGTCATTGCCGGCTTCACCGTAAATAATGTCATCGTCGGCATTCCCGAACAGATAGTCATTACCATTACCGCCCAGAATCGTGTCTGCGCCATTTTCACCATAGATGAAATCGTTACCATCGCCCCCATTGATCTCATCATCGTTATCACGACCAAGGATCCGATCAGCACCGGCTAAACCATCTATGCTATCTGCATCATTTGAACCACGAACATTTTCGCCTGCACCCGTACCGGAGATTGTCGGCGCGCTAAGTGTTGGTGGTATGTAATTGAATGCATCAGCCGCCGCCGTTATAGACGCTAGTTGGGATTGAGCCAACATCGTTGCCGTCAGATCCGTGCCTAAATTCAATGGAGAATTATTAATACTCATCGAGGAAAAAAGAATTGTATCACCGCCAGAACCACTGCCACTCGCAAATCTGACGCTGAATGATGAGGGAGATGTGCCGCTAAAGTCAGCAAAAACATCATAGCTATTAGTACCAGCCTCCATTTCGACAGAAGAAACAACAACCCCACCAATGAGAATTTCCAAGGTTGGTGGCGAGCTTCCGCCGATCGTTGTCGTTGCGTCAAAACTGAGTAAAAAAGTGCTCATCGTGTCAGTAGACCTTTAAATTTCAGACTGTTACTCGCATTTAGCGTTTATTAATCAATTCATCCCTATTCTTAAAAATACCATAAAATGGTTATTTATTAGTAAATTACTCGGTAATCCCAAAGGTTAGGAGAGCGCAAAAAATTCGTTTTAATTCTCAATTTGAGAAATTAAGCCTTGTTTTTCGCATTTTGATAACTCAATAAAATTTCTTAAGTTATTGAGCACGTTATGATTGATAATTATCCAGATTCAGATAATAGAAACTAATAATAACAAGAAGAAACGATCATTGCTTCAAAAAATCGCCGATAAGACCTCTGAATTTTTAGCCGTGCCAGCTGTCGTTGGTTACGAGCAATTTTTTATTCAGTATCTTTATGATCAATTTTCCCAGCTGGGGCTTGAGGTTACGCGCCATCACAGTCTTTTGGAAATATCAGGAAAAAACCCCGCAGAAAACATAGTTTGCGCGCATATTGACCGTCATGGCCTGATTAGTCTGGGTGATGATGAATATGTTTATGCCGCCCAATACATGAAAGAAGTTAAATACGGCGAAAACAACCTGTCTTCCCGAAAGCAGGTTGAGGCCATCGCCAAACGTTTCGAAGGCGAAAAAGTCTATGCATATCATCCGGATAGCGGTGAAATCCTTGCCGAAGGTACGATAGAGGCCTGTTATCCTTCAATGCTGAACCATGATGCGCTGTTCTATGTACAAGATATCCCGCAATTAGAACAAAACATCCCCCTCGCCTACTCTCGCCAAGCCAGTTTTGACGGCAGGTATTTAAGAGGGCAAATCGATAACACAATCTCTGTTGCTGTTGTATACGCGTTGTATGAAGCAGGCTATCAGGGAACAGCTTATCTGACATGCGAGGAAGAAATCGGCAAAAGCTGGCTGCACATCGCCCATAATCTGGAAGGTATGCGCATAGATACACAAAAGCTGATCATTATTGATACCAGCCCTTATACATCACAAAGTGTCATTGATAATGGTCAGGTGATTTTCAGAAATCGGGATAAAAGCGCGGTTTTTAACCCTGAATTTGTAGACAAGCTTAAAAGCAGATGCAAAAGCCTGGATCTACCTTACCAGACCAAGGATGAAATTCTTTTGGCAGAGGGGTTAAGCGTTGATGATCTTGGTTCAACCGAGTTGGGCCGCTTAGTGCAAGGAAGTAACGGTAAATGGAATGGCGCAACCGTTCAAATTCCGACGATGATGTATCACACCAGTAACGAAACAACGACGGCCAAAGCGATAGAAAATTACTACGCCTTTTTGCAAAATATCCTTATTGAAGATCAAGTTTAAACGTCTATAAACGACAGCTAGCCAAGCCTTTAACCAATTATTGATAATTTTTCATAATAATAGGGCTATGGTTTACGATGAAAATATGAGTTACATGAGTGATTTTCAAGATAGTGCCGAACCTTCAACAGTTCAGCATGGTCCGGAAGTAGCGCTGAATATTGATCCTGCCAATGCTGCGAGATTACTGATCAATATAACTGAAACTACCAGCAGTATTTTGATGCTGTTGTCTGAAAACGATCAGTTAGACACCCTGGCTTCTGAAGTTGATTACAATCCATTATCTTAGATTAAGAGCCAAGTCCCCTCCTCTCTCATTCCTGAAAGCTATTTTTAAGCGAAGATTTTTATTTTAAGGATGAATATCGCGATCAGTGATCTATGAATGATCGTAATTTTTCTAATTTTTCATCGAGTTCCGGATCTTTCTTAGCTTTATATATATGAGTTTTATTAATCTCGGCCCTTAGAGTCCGAGCCGGAGTTTTGCGGTTTTTGTCTTGTGTGCGTTGATCTTTGGGCTTAACGGACCTGATAAGATCGAATGTTAGCCAGACTTTGATCCCTGTGATCATGCCCAGGCGGTTTTTTGTGTAGTAGTACCGTAAATACCCTTCTCTGACCGCGTCTTGTAAGTAACGGTAAACTTGACGGATTGATCGACCAAGATGTTTGGCGATCGTACTTTCGGTTAACTCCAGAGGTGCGCCCTGCCCTGCCCATCCGGCCAGCATTGCCAGCATGCAGCGTGTTCCCGGCATTAGTCGTGCATCCTTAATGAAGCTTTGTTTGAGGGGCAGGACAAAAGTGCCGTTATCTTCGGGGCGTTTTTTAAAACACCGTTGCGGTAAGCCTGTCCCCTGCCCTATCGAATGTTGAAGTGTCTCGGGCATCTGGCCCAAAATATTGATCAATGGTGATGAAAGAAATGCGGTTGTCATAGTGTGATCCAAAACCGATTCCCACAGCAATTTTTCTGTGCAAAAAGACGCAAAAAAACATTGCAAACCCTAAGCAAGGCTTGCATCCGATTCGCCGGCGCAGTACTATGTAGTTACGAAACTTGCAGTACTGCTGCTTTATTTTAAGACCGCCGCGCCAACGGCGGTTTTTTCTTTGGGCAATAGAATTGGTGGGGTGGTTTTTTCCTTTCTGAATATGAGCGTTTCTTCTGCTGAAGAGAAGAAAGCGAAGATGAGGATTCGAACACTATGCTCGAATCTGTACACTTAACGTTAACAAAAGTTAGGTGTTTTTTCAATATAACGTTATTGAACGTCAGGGGTCCGTAAGTTAAG
>CAYGQG010000182.1:0-3240 GCA_964351955.1 uncultured Micavibrio sp.
GGGTTACGTCGGTTAAAGAAGGCGATCACGTTATTCCGCTCTATACGCCCGAATGCCGCGAATGCGATTACTGCCTTCACCCGAAAACCAATCTTTGCCAAAAAATTCGTCCTACACAAGGTAAGGGCCTCATGCCCGACGGAACATCGCGTTTCTCACTGAACGGTAAAGAGATTTTGCATTATATGGGCTGTTCGACATTCTCCAACTTTACCGTTATGCCCGAAATTGCGCTTGCCAAAGTGCGTAAAGACGCGCCGTTCGATAAGATTTGTTATATCGGCTGCGGTGTCACAACCGGTATCGGCGCGGTTGTTTTTGATGCGAAGGTTGAACCAGGATCGACCGTTGCAGTCTTTGGTTTGGGCGGTATTGGCCTGAACGTTATTCAAGGCGCAAAAATGGTCGGTGCAAGCCGCATCATTGGCATTGATATTAACGAGAGCAAAAAGGAATTGGCCGAACAATTCGGAATGACTGATTTCGTGAACCCGACCAAAGTCGGCAATGTGGTCGAGGCGATTGTGGACTTGACCAATGGCGGGGTTGATTACTCATTCGAATGTATAGGCAAGGTTGATGTGATGCGCGATGCGCTTGAATGCTGTCACAAAGGTTGGGGCGAAAGTGTGATTATCGGCGTTGCTGGAGCAGGGGAGGAAATCTCCACTCGTCCGTTTCAGCTGGTTACGGGGCGCGTATGGCGCGGTTCTGCCTTTGGCGGGGCAAGAGGGCGCACAGATGTGCCTAAAATCGTTGATTGGTATATGGACGGCAAAATCAATATCGACGACCTGATCACCCATAAAATGCCACTTGAGGACATAAACAAGGCGTTTGATTTGATGCATGAAGGCAAAAGCATTCGCAGCGTCATCGAATACTAAGAGGAATTTATGAAGCTTGAAAAACAGCATATCTGCTATGGCGGTACGATCAGTTATTACAGCCACGAAAGTGCAGAAACCAAAACGCCCATGCGGCTCTCGCTTTTTTTGCCGCAGCAATCCGAACAAAGCGTCGTGCCGTATATGGTGTTCTTATCCGGCCTGACATGCACCGAAGACAACTTCACGACTAAAGCCTGTGCTTATAAAACTGCCGCTGATCTGGGAATGGCTATTCTCGCGCCGGATACGTCTCCGCGCGGTGAAGGTGTCGCGGATGATGATGCTTATGATCTGGGGCAGGGGGCAGGGTTCTATCTCGATGCCACGCAAGCCCCGTGGGCGGAAAACTTCCGCATGGAAAGTTATGTGATTAAAGAGCTAATCCCGATGGTCGAAAATGTATTTCCGATTAATGCAGATTTGAAATCAATTTGCGGACATTCTATGGGTGGGCATGGCGCGTTGACGCTGTATTTCAAATATCCTGAATTGTTTAAAAGCTGTTCTGCGTTCTCGCCGATCGTTGCGCCGACGCAAGCCCCATGGGGGCATAAGGCCTTTGCCGCATATCTTGGTGATGATCAGAAACAATGGGCCAAGCACGATGCATGTGAGCTGGTAAATACAGCTTCTAATGCGGCGGCTAATGCCGAAATCCTCATTGATCAAGGTCTGGACGATCAGTTTTTGGAAGAACAGCTGAAACCCGAGCTATTCGAAGAGGCATGTAAAACGGGAGGACAAAAACTGACCCTACGCAAACATGAAGGCTATGATCATAGTTATTTCTTTATTCAGAGTTTCATCGATGATCATTTGAGATGGCATGCACGCGCAATGTAGTTTGCTACCAAAACGGGCGGCATAATTTGACATAACACAAACAAACCGCTATAACGCTTTAATTTTGAATATTGGAGCTTGAAATGGAACAACACGGCGAAAAAGATGCACCTGTAGACCTAACTGAATTCAGGCCGGTCAGCACAACGCATATTAGTCCTGCTTGTCTGCTTACTTACGATGATGAAGCTACTAGATTATATCCCGCCAAGATTGATCCCGAGCATCAACGCGTTGTTTTTTCGAATGATATTAGTGAGTTAGTTTTGACTAGGAGCAATGTTGAAGCTGCATCTGCAAATACCGATTCACAAAATGTTGCCATTTTTGGAATTAGGTCAGAGGAATTCCTTAAAGGTTGGCTAGCAACAGATTACTCAGTGCTCAGGCCCGCTGAGGAAGCTGCTGAGATAGGTATTCGCTTACATGGCTATTCTGCAGAAGATACAGAAACAACAGTCACTCATGATGAATTCGGTAGAGTTCCTTAAGTTAGATGCTGACACCAGACCATTTATTTTCCATAAATAATATTATCGATTTGCGTTAAGGGCTGATCTAACCATGTTTTGTGTGATTTAGCAGTATGAAAACTGAAGGCCTTAGAGAGTAGCGTAGACAAACCTTATAACGCCACGTAGCAAGCGTTAACTTAACTTGACATAATTTTATATTTAGATTATTCTCTAATTATAGACACATAAAAATATATATGGATGTTATGAAGTTTCAGGTCGTTTTAGAAGCGCTTGCTGATCCAACCAGAAGGCAGATTTTAGACCTTTTAAAAGAGAAGCAGCTGAAAGTAGGGGACATAGCCGCACATTTTGAAATCAGCGGTGCGTCTATGTCTTATCACCTCAACAAATTAAAAGCTGCAGATCTCGTCATTAAGAAGAGAGATGGGCAGCATATTTATTACTCGATCCATACGAGTGTTTTTGAAGATGCAGCTACCGCTGTAGCAGAGCTATTTGAGTTAGGAGGAAACGTACATGAATAGACATTTAAAACAGTATATCGTTCCCTATGTGGTTTTGGCATTAAGCTGCATAATGTCTCTCTATTCTTTTTTTGTTTTACCTGAGGCGCTAATTGTGCAGTGGGGTATTGATAACCAGCCATCTAATTACATGCCCAAGGATATGTTTGCTTTAAGTTACCCGCCTTTTGCATTCTTTATGACCTGGCTGATGGTCTTTGTGATGAATAAATCCCTGAACATGCATCATGATAAACAAAGCAGAAGTGTCATAACTTATGTAGCTGCTATGACCGGCTTTATCTCTATATCAACGCAATTGTGGATTATCGTAGCAAATGCAACGGATCTTCAGATCACATCTGGTCTCTTTGTTAGTTATTTATTCGCCGGTATCTTGATACTGCTTGGCAATATCATGGGAAAGGTCAAGCCCAACAAGTATGTCGGGTTCCGTGTAAGCTGGACCATGAACTCAGATGAAAACTGGCTTGCAACTCATCGTTTCGGAGGGAAGGTTATGAT
>CAYGQG010000183.1:0-3031 GCA_964351955.1 uncultured Micavibrio sp.
GTATACGGGCGGCCCTCAACGCGGATGGCGGGGGTGCCCTTCCGACCACCGAGCAACACATACACGATGGAGTAAATCAGCGCAGAGTCGGTTACAAGCAAGCCGTTATTGTCCCACTCCTCGGCCTTAAAGACAGAGAGCATAGCCGGAAGAGGAATTGAATTCATGTAATCGCCGAAACGGACGGTCGAAACCTGATCGAGTGAAACTTCAACGTTATCAGACGTCAGGTTACGCAAAGATGTCGACATCAAACGGACCAAACGGTCGAACACGATGTCGAGCATCGGCAAACGTTCGTAATTGACCATTGCGGAATTGACCAACGCCATAACGCCGGACGTTTCCGCGCCCATCATGCTGTCATCATCAAAACCGAGGAGTGAATCAATTTCGTCTTGATTGAGGATACGCGTACCGCCGCCGTCCTCATCCATCGCGTCAAAAGCAGGCACAGCATCGCCGGTGATGCCATCATCACCTTCGTCAGCCATGGTCTCCCATTCTTCCACCATGGCCTTTTCATCTTCGCTCATATTTTCGAGCTCATCTGTGGGCGTATCGCTCATGCTTTATCTTTATATCTTCTTACCGCGTTTATCGCAGTCATTATGGGTTTCCAATCTGGTCTGCTCTTATCTTGCAAAAACCATACCTGTTTTAAGTATAGCATTATTGGATAAGAATTTCCTGAAACAGAACGTCTTTGACTTTCGTCGGGGCTGATGCCTGATTCACACGCCAAAGCAACTCTGTCTGAAGACGGTAAATCCCTGAAGATCCACGCAAATCCCGAACACGTAATTCGCGCAAATAGGTCTGAAACTGATCCGTGACGCGCGGAATAATGGCCTCTACGGCTGCGCGGTCTTCGGGTGATTGTAATTCGAGCTGCACGGTCAGGCGCAAATAACGCGGTGTACCGTCTTCTGTGCTTAAGTTGACCGTGATGGTCGGGATTTCAAGAAAAGCCCCGCCACCGTGACCGTCACCATGACCATCGCCATGCCCGTCACCTCCGGCAAGTTCATGGGCAACATCTTCGGTATGATCACCGGATTTACCCAAAACACTATCGAGCATGCCGGTGAAATACAAACCCGCACCAACAGCCAACAACAAGACGACGGCAGCACCGATTATAAGCGGCAATTTGCCGCGGCCTTCCGCCTCCTCAAGATCATCCATAAGGCTTTCGGTAGCGTCTTCACCCAGTTCTTCTTCATCAATGTCGGTTTCTTCGGCCATAACGAACTCTTTTTGTTCAATGATTCAACTCTACAAATATAGATCAATTCATAGGCATCGTCTAACGCCCATCTTGGCATCTGCCTACCTATGCACATGATGTCCCCCGCAAAATGTGGATAAGTGAGGGGCAAAAATTACCGCAGATACCCTGCTGCTTTTGACATGGAGGCTGTCGCGGTTGATTTTACCCAACACCCGCATCACCCCTAAAACATTGAAAAATATGAATTTTTGATTCTGGCATGGCACATGCAACGAGTTTGCGTGAGATAAACCGCGTCGACACCGATATTAACGGATGACCAGACGCAAAAAACGAAAACGGTAAGGATACAGTAACAATGGAAAACAGTATTTATCTGGCCCTGTCCCGTCAAATGACACTGCAGACGAATATGGACACGATTGCCAATAATATTGCCAACGCGAATACCGCAGGATACCGCGCGCAAAACCTGATGTTTCAGGAATATTTGAGCGAGCAGAATATTGATACGGTTGACCGCGAGGCGGATGACGATCTGTCATTTGTTTACAACCGCGGCCAATACCAAAGCGAAGCCCAAGGCTCTATGCGCTTTACCGGCAACCCATTGGATATCGCCTTGAACGGCCCCGGTTTTTTCGGTGTTCAAGGACCGGATGGCGAGACAATGTACAGCCGTTCCGGTCGTTTGCAGATTGATGCGACAGGTACATTAACAACCGCCAATGGCGACCCCGTAGCCAGCGCAGGCGGCGCGGCAATTACCATCCCCGAAGGTTCAACCGAAGTCAGTATTGATGATGGCGGTTTTGTTTCCAACCAAGACGGACAAGTCGGCCAGATCGGTATTTTCGAATTCGACAACATTCAGGAATTAGAGGCGCGCGGCAACACATTGTACAGCGCTCCTAACGGCGGCAAAGCCGCTACAGAAACACGCGTAAAGCAAGGCATGTTGGAAAGCTCCAACGTTGAGCCGGTTGTCGAGCTTACACGCATGATCACAACGCTTCGCGATTTTCAGTCGACGACAAATATATTGCGAACCGAAAACGAACGCATGCGCGGGATGATCCAGCGCTTAACAGGTGGAAACAGCTAATCGAGTTTTATAAGGAGACTTAAACATGCCAACACGTTCTTTAGACATCGGTGCCACAGGAATGCTGGCCCAGCAAATGAATGTAGATGTTATTTCGCAGAACATCGCGAACATGACGACTACAGGTTACAAACGTCGCCACGTCGCGTTTCAGGATTTGCTGTATCAGAACATTGACCGCCCGGGTTCTACGTCTTCGGATAGCGGCACAACCGTACCGACAGGTTTGCAACTCGGCCTTGGTGTTCGCCCCGCCGCCGTAGCGCGTGAACACGGACAAGGTGCGATCCGCATCACAGAGAACCCGCTTGATCTTGCGATCACAGGCGAAGGCTTCTTCCAGATTGAATTGCCGAATGGCGAAACAGGATACACACGCGACGGTACGTTTCAGATGAATGAAAACGGTGAAATTGTAACCGTTGACGGTTACTTGCTCGATCCGGGCATCACAATCCCGTCGGACGCAACGACTATTGATGTGAACCAACAAGGTGAAGTGATTGTCGGTATTGCCGGACAAACCGCGTCACAAAATGTTGGTCAGCTTCAGCTTGCGAATTTCATTAACCCAGCCGGTCTGGAAGCCATTGGCGACAACTTGCTTTTGGAAACAGATGCATCGGGTTCGCCGACAACAGGCAACCCAGGACTAGATGATTTGGGTTCGATCCAGCAATCCGCGCTTGAAC
>CAYGQG010000184.1:0-2998 GCA_964351955.1 uncultured Micavibrio sp.
CGATCCAGCTCTTTGAGTTGCGATTCCACATACGCCAGCGCCTGCTGTGTTCGCCCTTCACGCTCACCGAAGCTCTGGCTGGCGCTTTCGTCAATAATAATCGCGGCGATACTCGCCACGCCCTCACGTTCTTCTTCATGTATGGACGGACCGAACAGCAAGAATATAAAAGCCGCAAATGTGCACAGGCGCAGCCATGGTAATTGCCGCGTGCTGACAATTTTGACCAGAATAACCAACCCGCCGAGCAGTGCCAGAATCAGGATGAGCTTCTCATCCACCAGCGGAGAGAAATGCAGACTAAGGCTTTGGGCTGTAATCGGGTTCATTATTGATCCAGCCTTTCGAGAATATGCGGCACATGCACCTGATCCGTTTTGTAATTACCGGTCAGCGCATACATCACGAGATTAACACCGAACCGCAACGACATTTCATGTCGTTCGGACTTGCCTGTCATATATTGCCGTCCGCCGCGATCAATAACCGTCAGTTCGGACCAGCTCCCCGCCCAGTCATTACCGCCAAGAATGATGGAGGATACACCGTCACGGTTATTCGTATTCTGGTCTTCCACCCATAAATCCGCGTTTTCAAATCGCCCCGGAAAGCTATCAACCAGATAGAATGTGCGGGTCAGAACATGGTCCTCGGGAATTTCCTGCAACGGCGGCACGTTTAGCGCACCCAGCAAGCGCTGAACATCGGCTGACCGTGCCGACCCTTGGCGCGTATCGACGAGGATCGTCCCGCCATGATCCAGATAATCCTGCAAATTCTGAACGGCTTTGGCACTCGGCTTGTTCTGGCTGGAGCTGATCGGCCAGTAAATGACGGGGAAAAACGCCAGCGTATCTTTTTCAGGATCAACCGAAAGTACGCCCGCCGGTTCCGCCGAAGTGCGAATATTCAACGCCGCGCTCAAGACCTCTAGCCCCTTGCGGGTTGTGTTGTCGATCTCCGCATTGCCTGTCTGGATATAGGCCAGATACAAATCGTTGGATGCTTTAATTTCTAGCGCCGATACGGGCGAGGGTATCGAGCATGTAGCGAACAATAAAACAGCCAGTCCCTTTTTAAACGGAGTTTTGATATTGCTGAAATTACGGGAGAGAAAGATCATGATCAGCGCATCAATGATCAATAAGATGAATGCCGCCGTCAGCAAATTTGGAATAAGGTCGGTTTCATAACTCTGCCCATAGGGCTGAAGCGTTAATCCATCATTCTGCGCCAGTGCTTTTATCTCGGGAATGCTATCGCCAAGGTTAAAGGCTTGCTGTAATCCGGCCGCGGCATAAAAGCCGGGGGGATGGTCGGGGCTTGGCTGGTACTCGCCCAATGACGCGAGGTCGAGTGGTTTAACATTCTGCCCCGGGCTTTGTAGCGCCCCGAAACCGTCCATAACCCGCACGGGTTGAAGCTGCCCGACCTGATTGGTGTTTATGGCGTTGCTCTGTCCTGCAAAGCTCATAATCCGTTTCAGCATGTCGACATATACGCCCGATAGCGCAAGGTTGGACCATAGTGGCGAGGCGGTGGTGTGGACCATCACAATCAAGCCTTGCTCTTGCTGTTTGGCGGTAACAAGCGGCGTTCCGTCCTCCAGCAACATCCAGCTTTGCGCGGCGTTTTCATCACCTGTATTCGCGGTGATCGCAGGGAGTATCTGTCCCGACACCTCTATTTCTTCATCGAAGGCAACACCATAAAGCGGACTGTCGGGGGTAAGTGGTGAAAGCTTAAGCGGTTTATCCCAGCTCAATGATCCTTCTACATTTCGTGCTTCGGGGCGAAGGGGGATGGGCGTTAATGCATTCTGGCGATTGACCTGCGTCATATTTGGACCGGCAAACCGTAATAATAGACCGCCGTCATCAACCCACGCACTCAATGCGTTCAGATCATCCTGTGACATCGATCCGATATCGGGCAGGATAATGACAGACGGTTCGGCTTTTAAGGTCTCGGCTAACCCCCCTTGGGAAACTGTCGCATACGGCTCAAGCGCCTTGCGCAGGTAGAAACTGTCTTCGGTGAATTGACGGGTCTGCGCTGTTTCAGCGGATGACACAATGCCAACCGATTTCGGGCCGCCGACATTATCAAGGAAGTATTTGGCGTTTGCTCCGCGTACGCCTGAAATCTGGAAAGACGAGACACGGTTCTGCAAGGCATCGGGAATGTCGAAACTGGCAGTCATCGGAAAGCGTTGCCCTGCGGTTTCCATGGCGATCTCATCCAGCAATGTCCCGCGTTCGCCCAGAAGCTGAACCCGAACAGGCAGATCGCGGTTGACCCCCGATGGGCCATCAATCTGGATAGTAGGCGTGGTTTGAAAACCGCCGTTACTTTTCAGCACAAGCGGCAACTGCGCTGGCGCATAAACATTCAGGCTGTTCTTGCCCTCTAACTCATCTTTCAGCGCTTTATAGTCGCGATGTTGGATACCATCGGAAAACCAGACAACCGATCCGTCAAATGCATCAACGGCTTTGGCAACGGATTTCAAATCGGACCGCCATGGGTACGGCTTCGCGGCGCGTAGCTGCGATAACGCATCGCTTTCAACCAGCGGGCCGAGAAGCTTGGGCGCTTGCCCCGCTTCATCAACGGCGGTAAAGATAAGCCACATTTCCTGACGGTTGCGCGCGGCTTGCTTGATCTGGTTTTCGGCTGCTCCTTGAATATCGTCCCAATTCTGCGCCGCCGACCAGCCGTTATCAACCAGCAGCAACACATCGCCGCGTGTTTCCGTCGCCTCGATGGGGTTAAGCACGGGACGCGCAAGCGCGAGCAGCAATAACGCCGCCATCAACATCCGCAGCAGCAATATCCACCATGGTGTGTGGCTCGGCGTATTTTGCTTTGGCTGTAATCCCTCGAGCAGACGCAGGGCAGGGAACGCGACGACCTTTGGTGCTGGCGGTGTAACGCGCAGCAGTAGATAAAGCGCAGGCAAGGCCAGCAGCGCCAATAATGCGGGCGGGTTCAGGAA
>CAYGQG010000185.1:0-2970 GCA_964351955.1 uncultured Micavibrio sp.
TGGTTCGGCTTGCGCTGGGGGCTGCATCGGTGGTTGTGTCTGTGCAGGCGGCGGTTGTACGGGTGGGGCCGCTTGTGGCGCTTCAGGCGTTTGAACAGGTGGCGGAGATGCTTGTTCGGCAACGGTCGCAGCCGCGGCTACGGCAGGCCCGCCACCGGATGCTGTACCACCGGATTGCGCCGCGCCCGCAGGGGCCATTTTCGCAGCCAACGCTTCAACCATAGCCGTGCGCATATCGAACGCTTTCCAGACGGGATCAAGACTCAAGCCACCGGCGGCATCTTGATCCATGCCTGTAACTTTCTCTGTCTCGGCTTTGTGACAGGCGCTATAAAGTTGCCCCAATGCCCGAACGAACCCGAGCTCGACCAGCTTTTGAACGCCCTCGTCGCTTTCATTCGGCAGCAATGTTTCACGCAGCTCGATCGACCTTTTGATGATGCGGTCACTGACATCCATGATCAGCTTGGCTTCAGCTTGCCCGAAGGAGAACTGTGCTATCGCTTCGACGACAGGGATAAAGGCCTGCATATATTGAATTTGTGTCTGGTATGTGTCCGAAGCTTGGCCCTGCGCTTCGAGGTTTTTTAATCGCTCGACCGTTTGCGGGGTCGGCGTAAAATTGTCGGAGAATGTCAGTACGGCTTGTAGAGCACTCGTGATCTTTTTGATCTCGGGGCTTTCCGGAACACGTTGACGATGTTTGTATTGTCCGGCGACTAATGGCCCTGCTAATCCCGCCAGCGCGACCCTGAGCGTGTCGTCTTGTGCTTCGGCGGGGTTGATCTGCATGATATTGCCTAGATCGATACTCGCCTCGACCGTTTTCCCCAATAAGGCCGCCATGGTCTGCGCTTCATTTTGCGGGTTGTCTTGCCCCGCAGGCGCAGCATCGGTAATGGCACTCATAAGCGGTGCACCGATCGCCTCCAATATATGGAGGAGAAAATCCGCTTTTTTATCTGTCTGCGGGTTTGAGGGGTCCATGGATGAAAAAGGCTCCGGCTGACAAGTTACTTCTACAATGCATGCAGCATTAATTATCCTTATGCGCCATAAGTATACGGTGGATTAAGGGTAGGGGACAAGACCCGTTACCAAAGGCGTTTAATTCATACGCAAATAAAAGCTGGCAATAATGCGCAGCGCCTTATCCGGCACTGCTAAGATCGGCGATAACACCCGATGTGTTCTCGGGCTTTCCACGGATAAGCTTTACGCTACCGTCACGACCACGATAAATAATCATCGGTGTAACATTGAATTTCCATGATTGCATGATCGCCAAATTGCGTTGTACGCCCTGCTGGTTGATTTCCGCCTTAGCCGGCAATGCCGTCTCGTCGCCGCCCATGTGCTTAAACCAACGCTCTTCGGGGTTTGGTGTTGCGATCAGGAACGCTGCCTGCGCACGCGTTTCTTCGCGGAAACCAACAGGAATCAAGCGCAACTGGATTTGACCATTCTCAAAATAACCGCCGTTTTTCAACTCTTCTACGAAATTGTGGCAATGCGGACATTGCGGATCGATGAAGCTGTACATCACAGGGGCACCCGCTTTTCCAAGCGCAACCCAATTGCTGTTTTCAATGTCGTTATACATCTGCTCGGCGGGAGTTTTGAATTCAAAAGGCTTGTCTGCTTCCGAAGCTTCAGGTGTCGGGAATTCAGCAAGCGTATCTAACAGAGTGTCGCCTTGTGAACGTAAACGCTGGACCTGATCAACCGTAATCAACTTGCCGGATTTATCGAACATAACACCCATAACAAAGGCGCTGCGATCGGGAAGGACGTAAAAATATTGCTCAACACCGTTTTTAATTGTGAGCCACGCATCCAGACCATTATCTTTACCCAGATAGCGGATTTGCGCGCCTTCATTTACCAGATTTTGAATAGGTTCAGGAAGCTCGGGCAAAGGATCGGCTGGCTGTGCGGTTGCGGGAGTAACTGCAAAAGCAATAATCAGGCTGAATACGCCCAAAAATGCAAAAAGGTGGAAACGGTTCATTAAATGGTCCTTTCTTAAAACGTACATGCAGCGTACATGGATAGTCTTAACTATATCTACGCATAAAATCTACAGTGTCTCTTTATAAAAATAAGGTCAGAATGCCCGTATATCCATATAATCGGGCTTTATTTATTTCGCCGCCGGCATAAAACCCTGTCAACGGTACATCACCAATGATCTCGTGAATAAGCTGCATTTCGTTTTTGCTGCCGTCTTCGAACTCATTGAATGCCCGCGCAGCACAGGAGATATAAAGTGCGCCTTTAGGCTCGAAAGCCCCCGTGTCTTTTTGCACCCGTTCGCGCAGCTCCAGTAATTGCGTGCTTAAATCTTCATACACGCTGTCATGATCGCGATAGACAAAAATCAGACGGTCGCCATTTGAAACATGTTGAGAGATCACCACCGCGTTATCGTCGTTATTAATGCCGATAATATTCCGCACCAGAAAATCATTCTGATCGGATTCAGAAACGGGCAGCGCCGCATGAACTTCACCTTTAATAAGGCTGTGAAAATCTTCGGGCAGTTCTTTGGGGTCTTCGAGCGCCGCCTCGTCTATATGTATATCGTTCGGGTCACGATCGATCTTTTTGACGACCATTGATCGTAAATCATCCTCAAACACTTCCAGCGCATCACGATCATCAAGAGTATGGATTTCGTGTCCGTCACATTTCGTTACGATATGCGGCACACCAATAGGTTTGCAGCCCTGCGAAAGGGTGCTGGCAACCTGAATAGAGGTGGAGAATACGGCCCCGCATAATCCGCCGCTATAAAGCTCACCCGCAAATTGGGCGTGGTTTTTACGTGAGGATGTAAGCCCGCCGACCATAAACCCGCTGCATTGTGCTTCCAGATTGCGCAAAGTATGTGCGGGGTCTTCTTCGGCCATCGGATCACCGATCGTCAGCACCAGCATCGGGTCGTTATTTTCTAGCCATGCCTGCAAA
>CAYGQG010000186.1:0-2919 GCA_964351955.1 uncultured Micavibrio sp.
CAAACATGAATTATGCTTTCTTCTTTAACTTCCCGAGCAAGCCGTCGAGGAAACTGCCCTCTGGCTCTGTGGGTTCATGACCGTCATTCGCCGCAAGATGTTTACGAACCAACGGCAACAATTTTGTTTCAATCACTTCGCGTGCAGCCTTATCGTCTGTCAGCTTTTTGCTTTCGCTTTCATTGCTGAGGAATATTTTTGAATCAAACGGCAAATACGCGGCAACACTTAACTCCATCGCTTTTTCAATATCGTTATTCGACACTTCACTCGTGGATGATTGCCCCTGCATATTGATGATCAGGGATAATTCACCATGATCCCCGCCACGAAGATCACGGACTTCTTGAATAAAGCTTCGCGCAAGACGTAACGCGGGCAAGGTCGGCGTGGACACGACGATAATCTGGTTGGCGCGGGTCATAACACATTTCTGCAACGCAGATGGCGAATGCGAAACATCAACAATCACCACGGGCGATTTAACCATCAACATATCAATCAGCGCTTCAAACTGTTCGCTGCTAACATTGTCTTCGAGCATCACATCACCGCCCGTTGCCAAAACCTGTAAACGCTCATCAACGTTGTGCAACATGCGTTTCAAATTATCTTCATCGTTGTTCTCGGCTGCGCGGGCCGCTTCACTCAACGTTGTTGACGGCTCAAACCCCAGACCAACGCCTAAAGTTGACCAACCACCGGACGTATCCAGCAACATTGTCTTCTGACCGAGAATATCGGCAACACCGCAAGCCAGCGCTTCCGCTACAATAGTGGCACCAACGCCGCCTTTTGCGCCCGTAACGGCGATCAAACGGCTACCCGTAACACCGACCTTGTCAATCAAGGCCTTTGCAATCACTTCACCTAAATCAGACGATGACACGGGACGAACCAGATAATCACTAACGCCCATATCAATCAGTTTACGGTATAAATTAACATCATTGTCCGGGCCAACCACGATAGCAGATGTCCCTTCTTCACAATTCGCGGCCAAAGCGCCGAGCCTTTCGGTAAATGCCTCGTCAATCGTATCGGTCTGAACGATAATCAGATCCGGTGACGCGATATCCTGATAAACCTCTATGGCGTTCTCAACATTGCCTTCTTCGTCCTGAACCTGAACGCGGGCAAACCGCCAGTCATTCTCTAAATCACGGGCGGCCTGTAATGTTTGCTGATCTGTGGAATAAACGGCAACCCCCGAAGACGGAAGCAATATTGATGTCGCCTGATTGTCTGCCTCACTCATGTTTTGATGCCTATGTCCTTCACGATAAACTGGTTTTCTTATTATTATAGAGCATAACGCGATCAGACTCCATCAACTCAAAACATCAAATTAAGCGCGGACAATCCTTATATTATTCGTCTCCTGATGCACTTTCACCAGTAAGAGGTTGATTGGGTACACCGGTACGATACGTTTCGGTTGAATTAGCAACACGACGACCATCTGTAGTCGGCGAAATCTGGCGGCCCTTAAGGTCTGCAGGGCGCGCCAACTGGCGTGCCAGCAACGTATCGCGCGTACAGCCAAGCTCGTATTCACCTTCGAATTCATCTCTACGATCGGCAAACCCGGGAATAGTACCGCAGCCTTCAGGCGCAGCCGCATAATAGCTGTCATAACTGACCAACGCTTGCATATCCTTGCCGGAATTCACGACAGGCATAATACCGGCCTTAACTTGCGAAATACCTTTTTTGCGCAGGAACGTTGCAATACGGGACACTTCATCACCCGCTTTCATCGCACCGGCACCGGAAACCTTAGGATCATATGTCACAGTCAAATCAAGCGGTCCGTCACCATGTTTTGTATAATGCCTCACAACCGAAACAAGCATAACATCATCAAGATTGCCAACATCATAAGTCTCGGAATAACGGCTTTCCTGAAGCTGGATCTTGCTCGATGTATTCATCGATGTTTCTTCGTATAAATCACAAGCCGTAAGCAGCATACAAAGCGCGATCAGAGCCAGAATTGTGTAAGGCATAGAAACTGCCATTTTTGTTTTATTCGACATAACGTACTCCTAAACCTTATTAATCCAGCAAATATCCAAAACCGGCACCGGCTTCAAAAAGACTTTCGTCCTCAATCTCATAGTTGCGGCGAATATTCACTGCAAAAGCTTGCGCAAGCGGCCTGCTGTTATCTTTTGGAACACGTTCCGCCAACTCGACTTCTTTATAAGGCTCAACCAGATATGGCGTTACAATCACAACCAGCTCGGTTTCATTACGTGTAAAGTTGTCGGATTTTACGAGATCACCAAGAACAGGTGTCTCCGCAATACCGGGAAGACCGGAATACCCTTCCATGACATTCGATTGCAAAATACCGGCAATCATCAAGCTACCGCCTGTCGGCACTTCAACCGTAGTCGAGGCACGGCGGATACTACGGCCCGGAACCACAATCCCGCCAAGCGTCACCGCGTTATTATTATCAACGGCAGATACTTCCGTATTCAGCTGCAAACTAATACGCTCATCCGACAACACGGTCGGACGGAAATTCAAGGAAACCCCGAACACGCGGAACCTCACAAAAACAATACCAACATTATCCAGGCCGGACGGCACGGGGAATTCACCACCGGCGAGGAAACCGGCCTGCTCACCGGAAATAGAGGTCAAATTCGGCTCGGCCAGAACATTAATCAAATTCCGCTGTTCAAGCGCATTCAGGAAAACGCCGATATCACCGATACCATCAATACCTGTATCAGCAAGGAAACGAAGACTAGCCAAGGACGCTTGCGTCAAAGCTTGGTTACCGTTCAGAGAAGATGAAAAATCACCGCTTTGCTGACTACCCGGCTGCACACCGCCGAAGATAGTAGTCGCCGCCAATTCGTTCGGGTCATTAAAGTCTGTTGAAACACCCAGCTCCTTAAATAC
>CAYGQG010000187.1:0-2918 GCA_964351955.1 uncultured Micavibrio sp.
GGTTGTTGGTGATGACGTAACGGTTTTCAGCATCGATAACAAAACCCGAGCCGAGAGAGGCTTGCGGTTCGAACGGCATGCCTTGGCGGCGTTCCATGAATTCTTCGAAGAAGTCTTGAAACGGAGAGCCTTCAGGGAATTGCGGGAGTTCAGGGAAATCCTGTGCTTCGCCAATGTTATGTGTCGAGGAAATATTCACAACAGCCGGAATAAGCTCTTCGACTATGTCAGCGAAACCGCCGTGTTGCGCGGGGGGTAGCCCTTTTGCCGATGCTGGTGAAATCACAAGCGGCAAGGCGAGAAGGCTTGCACATACAAAACTGCTTAGTATGAAAAAACGAAGATTTTTCATTCTACCTCCTTATGGTCGTGTGAGTTTACTGGTTATCAAAATGCTTAAAAAATTTGCTGTCAGGAGACAAGATTAATTGTGTGTCAGGATCTGCCAGCGTGTTTTTGTATGCTTCCATAGAGCGAATAAACGAGTAGAACTCTTTATCCTTGTTGAAGGCATTTGCGTAGATTTTAATCGCGTCCTTGTCGCCTTCCCCTTTGATGATGGAGGCATCGCGCTGAGCTTCAGCGATCAAAACGGTGCGTTCTTTTTCAGCGGTGGAGCGAATTTCCAATGCGCGTTCCTCACCTTTAGCCCGTGTTTCCGTTGCACGTTCTTTCAGCTCGGATTGCATTCTGCGAACCGTAGAGGTGCGCAAATCAGCGGTCAGGTCGGCACGAACGATACGTACGTCAACGATCTGGATGCCTAGCTTATCGGCTTCTGTTGCGTTGTTTACGCGGCGCTGAATGTCACGCATAACCTGCGTACGTGCGGGAGATAGTAGTTGCTGCAAGCTGGTTTTACCAAGCTCGGCACGTGTAGCATCGTTCAAGATGTTTTCAATACGGGAATTGGCCGCGCCGATTGTGCGTAATGTTTTCAAGAATTGCAGAGGGTCGACAATTTTATAGCGTGCGAATGTATCGAGGATAATCGGTTCTCCCGTTACGTTGGCGATTGATGATTGACGCTCTTCTTTCTCCTCGTCGGTTTCTTCCTCAGGCTTTGGGCCGATGTCGACACTGGAGATAACCACTTGTTCAGGGGCAGGGTCGACGGAAAGGATGCGACGGTCAAAGTATTGAACTGTTTGCACGACGGGGATTTTCAAGTGCAGACCCGGACCGTTGACTTCACCGACAGGTTGACCAAGCTGCAGGACGATTGCCTGTTCGCGTTCGTCTACAATAAAGAAAACTTGTGATGCGCCGATCAGGCCAACAGCAAAGACCGCTAAGATTATAAGTAAGGGTTTGTTCATGATGTCCTCTTGTCGCTTTATTGTGCTCTGTTTGTGGAGCTTGTGCCCGCAGCCGGTTTAACGCGGTTTATCTCGTTCAAAGGCAGGTAAGGAACGGCACCGCCGCCGGCATTGCCATCCAGAATGATTTTATGTGCGTTGCCCAAAACCTCTTCCATAGTTTCGAGGAAGATGCGCTCTTTGGTTACGTCTTTACCGGTCAGGTAGGCGTTGTATACGGAATCGAAACGTTCCGCGTCACCATTTGATCTGGCAATTGTGGATTGCTTATAGGCTTGTGCTTCTTGCAGCATTTGTATTGCAGCACCACGTGCGCGGGGCAGGATATCTTCACGATATGCATCGGCACGGTTTTGTACGTCTTCGGCATCCTGTTTTGCAGACTGAACGTCCTGAAACGCGGCTTGAACATCAGGGTGCACTTCTGCACGTTCGATCAATACTTGCGTGATGTTTACGCCGGATTTGTATTCATCCAGATTTGCCTGAATGATTTTCTTGGCGGCATCTGCTACGGCTGCACGGCTTGTTGTGATGATCGGGAACATATCGGTTTGACCGACAACTTCGCGGATCGCACTTTCGGCAACCTTTTTAATGGTGTTTTCCTGATCGCGGATTTCGAACAGGTAATCCTCGGATGATTTGATGTTCCACTGAATAACAAGATCGAGGTCGACGATGTTACGGTCAGATGTCAGCATCAAGCTCTCATCAGGAATGTCACGGCGTGAAGCCGCGCCGTTTCTGGCGAAGGCTTCGAGGAAGCCGATATTCATTTTTTGAATTTCTTCGACGTTGATGATTTCAACAGTTTCGATAGGGGCAGGCAAGTGATACCCCAGACCCGGATCGGCCTGTGTGTATGACCATGCGCCAAAGCGTTGTTCGACCGCATGTTCACCAGGGTTCACAACATAGAACCCGCTGGCGAGCCAAAGAAGGGTGATACCGAGGATCAATATGCCGATAAGAGGTGCGCCTTGGAAACGACCGGGCATTACGCTGCGGAAGTTTTCCTGCGCTCTGCGAAGCATTTCATCAAGATCGGGAGGTTCGCCACCGCCGCCGCGTCCGCCACGGCCTCCGCCATTTCCGCCCCAAGCACCACGGTCGTCATTGCCGGGTTTGCCCCAAGGGTTCTTTTTGTCGCGATCATCCCATCCCATAGGTATTCATCCTGAATTTCGTTGATTAATTGGGCACTTTGCCTATATGACACATACAATATTCTATTTGATTGTGAAAGCAAGGGCTTTAGGCCCAAGATTAAAGTAGAGATGAGCGACACAGCACAAACACGAGAAAATATCCTGAAGGCTTTGGAAACGGTGATTGATCCGGAGACAAAAGCCTCTGCACGTTCTCTTGTTAAAGGTTTGCAAATTGCGCAAGACGGTACGGTGTTGTTTATGATCGAGGTTGATCCGCAGCGCGGGCCGGCATTGGAGCCGTTGCGCCAGCAAGCGGAAAAAGTTGTTCAAGGTGTGAACGGTGTTTCAAAAGTTACCGCTATTCTAACGGCGGAAAAAGCTGCCGCACCCGATCCACATGGTATGAATAAAAACCCGCGCCTAGAGCTGCCGATTAAGCAGATTA
>CAYGQG010000188.1:0-2909 GCA_964351955.1 uncultured Micavibrio sp.
CTTTCAAAGTCGGCGATACTGTCAAGCTCGGTTATGTCGATCAAAGCCGCGATTCTCTCGATGGAAGCAAAACCGTCTGGGAAGAGATTTCCGGCGGTACGGACATGATCAAACTCGGTAAAATCGAGATGCAATCACGGGCGTACGTGTCTGCGTTTAATTTCCGAAAAGGTGATCAACAACAACTAGTTAAAGACCTTTCAGGCGGGCAGAGAAACCGCGTACACCTTGCCAAAATGCTCAAAGAAGAAGCCAATGTCATTTTGCTCGATGAGCCGACAAATGACCTTGATACGGAAACACTCGCCGCACTCGAAGAAGCCATCGAACGCTTCCCGGGCTGCGCCGTGATCATATCGCACGATCGCTGGTTCCTTGACCGTTTATGCACGCATATTCTGGCCTTTGAGGGCAATTCGCAGGTCACGTGGTTTGAGGGCAATTACGAGGATTATGAGGCCGATTACAAACGCCGCATGGGAATCGATGCGGACACGCCAACCCGTATTAAGTATAAGCCGTTAAGAAAAGCGGGATAATAAGCCCCGTTATCAGCCTGCCATTCACGCAGTACATAAAAAATTCAGCACTTAAAACAGCCGCTTATCACAAATGTGGCGAAAATAAGTCACGCCCATGGTATACTATTATCTTGGGTATTGGGGGGCTTATACCTCAGAAAATAATAAAAGAGTGCGGAATTAACTAAAATTTTAACTATTTTAGCGGTACACTATAAGGAGTGGTGAGTATTATATTGTGAGCGGTATACAAACAAAAGATATAGTTAAATATGCGGTCCTGCCTGGAATTTTTCCAAGGGTTGGAGCGCTTTTCTCGTCTGGATTTTCCTATGTAGCCTTTTTAATGGCACAAATATACGGCATGGTCCGCCTGCTCCCCGCCGGTCACCCCTATCTAAACCCAAAGAACACAGGTCGTTACGGCATCCGTCACGTCATTGCCGAATCCGCCAATTCCATTGTCATCAGCAAAAAGAACATCGACCAGCTGGTCATTTTCGTATTGATGCTAACCGCAATCACACTTCTGGCGCTTCAACTCGGTACATTGGTCCTTAGCCTGATATTCGGTCCGGCGATTGCGGGTTCTATTTTTGTTACAACAAACCCTGATGGCGATATCGCCTTCATGTTGCTGGATCAAGTCTTCGGTGTCGGCGACGGTACGGTCGCCAATAACTTCTTTAATTCTTGTGTCGCAAACACAGGTATCGCCTGTCCTGATCAACCGGCATCCATACCGTTCCCGTGGCCATTCCATATCGCGCTGCGCAACCTGTTCCGTTTTTATTCATTGGCAATTCTGATCATCGGTACGCTGATCTTCTTGTATTTCGTACTGGTTGTCGTCGTGGAGACAGCCGCGACAGGCGCACCGTTCGGGCAACGGTTCCAGAATGTCTGGGTACCGATACGACTGGTTGTCGCCATCGGTCTTTTGATCCCGTTGCAATTCGGTTACAACTCCGGTCAATACGTCACATTTTTTGCTGCAAAATACGGTTCTGGCTTGGCAACACAAACATGGAACCGCTACAACGCAGCCATTGCCGGTCGCCTTGGCGCGAAAGCCAACCCGCTTGGTGAAGCTGAGAATCTGATCGCCGCACCTGCATATCCTGATGCCGCGCCAATTGTTATGGCCCTATCCATGATCCACGCATGTGCTTTTTCTACGTATTTTGCCGATGCGCAAATTGTGAAATCAAACCCAGGTGGTGTCGCCGTAGGTGGAACAACAGGAACAGACAACAAATTTTATTTCTTACCGCCTCCCGAAGACAGCGGCGCTTATGCCAGTTACATTTCGTCCACGGTTAACCCCCGTGGTGTGCGACCATATCTGGTTAAATCACCACAATCATGGCAAACAACCACAAGCCCACAAAGCTTTGTTGAGGTTGTTGGTGGCGGTGCCGGCGCAGGAACAACATATGAAAACGCTCTTCAGTTTTATACCGGCGGCGACATCGTTATTCGCTTTGGCCGTAAAGGTGATTTGGACTGGGACAAAGACGGAACCAACGAAACTCTATTTAATGAAGAACCTGGTAGCGTAGAACCGACTTGTGGTGAAATCCGCATTCCTATCACAGACAGACGTCCAACAGACTCAGGTAACGTACATACAACAGATGGCTTCCTTGGCACTGTTGCGATGCAGAGATTCTATTATAACCTTATCCGCGATCACTGGTTTAACTTCGCGAATGCTGAAAATTTCGTTGACTTCGGCGGACGCTTTACATTTCTCAATGCCGGTGACTTTACACAAGAAGCAAATTACAACGAATGCAGCATGGGTTGTAACCCGGACAACACTCTACTCGTCGAAGGTGCCAGCCAATGCACGACAGCATGGCCGACCACAGGAACTGATGATCGCCCATGTGCGAAAGAGCAACCAAGTATCCGATGGCGACAAGAAGCTGTAAACACCATGCAGGCAACAATCGACACGCAGATGAATGCTGTATGGGTCCAATACAATACCGACACCAATGAATTTGACATGGACCCCGCCATTCTCGATCGCGGTTGGGGCGGTGCGGGTATCTGGTTCAACCGATTAGCGCAAGTTAACGGTGCCTTTGTCGAAGCACAGCTTAACTTCCCGAGTTATGATCTTATACCCAAGGTCATGAAACAAGTCAGCGAACAGAAAAAGCAAAAAGATAACGATTCCGAAAAATGCGAAGCCTACAACCCCAATGCGTCTTCACAAGGTGGACAAATTGTCTTCCCTGTAACGACAGATAAATCGGTAGCGCTCGTGGCTTACAAACTTGGCTGTTACTGGACCGCCAAGAGTAGTGTAAATGAAGGCAAACCCGGCAAAACCCTCGACTCCAATATTATGAAGCAGGGTATCAACCTGATCTTCGG
>CAYGQG010000189.1:0-2898 GCA_964351955.1 uncultured Micavibrio sp.
GCCCGTTTTCTGCGATATCCGAGAAGGATGGCGACATATCGAAGGTATCGATAGTGGCCTGTGTTTTTCCGTCGGACAGGTTATGTAACAGCATCGCGAGCGTATATGCTTCGCAACCAACCGAGCCCGGAACAACAAGCACGCGCATAGGTTTATCAGCGGTGTTTATATGCTCAGCAAGACGAGATAAAAACGCGGGGTAGCGCATGAACTGTGTTGTGCCGACGACAGGGGAGCCATAGCGGTCGTTTTGTGATGTGACTGTTGCGGGGTCTGATATGGTGATCATACCGCTGCTATAACAGCGGTAGTCGAGTTTTTTCCATGCCGTGCAGGCGGTATCGGGTGTTTCGTGTGTCACTATCATAAGTTTTCATAATTTATAAGGCGCGTGACAGCAAGAATTTTCTATAATTGGTTTCTAAACCATGTGACTTGGCGTTTGGCATAGCGGCGGGTGATGCCTTGGGCGATTTCGACAGCTTCGTCCAAAGTTAGCTCTCCGTTAAGATGGGCGCGAAGTTCTTTGAATCCCAGAGCCTTGCATAGTGGTACACCGTCGTTTATTTCGCCGCTTTCGAGGCGTTTGGCAAAGTCTGCTGTTTCTTCCAGAGCGCCGTTTTCCACCATCCATTTAAAGCGTTGATTGCAGCGGGTATAAAGGGTTTCACGATCAGGCAGGACTTTATGTATCTCGAATTTCCAGTGTTCAGGCGGACCTTGGCGTGGCATTTCCTGCCATTCAGCGAGGGATTTATCGGTTGCTTCCAACACTTCCATTGCGCGGATGATACGGGCCTTATGATTGACGTGGAAACGGGCAGCCATTTCGGGGTCGCGTGTTTCGAGCTCTTTGTAAAATTTTTCTGCGCCTATCTCTTCGTATCGCGCGACTACGGCGTTACGCACAGTATCCGGAATGTCAGGCATGGGTGATAATCCGTCGATCAGCGCTTTTATATACAGGCCCGTACCGCCGCAGATGACAGGGGTTTGTCCGTTTGTGATGATGTCTTCGATTACGGGTTCGGCAAGTTCGCGGTAGTTACCCGCGCTGCACACTTCGTTAGGGTGGAGTTCCGCATAGAGGCGGTGGGGCATGCGGGCCTTGTCTTCGTTCGATGGCTGCGCAGAGAGTAGGGGCAGACCGTCATAGATTTGCTGGGAGTCACAATTAACGATGACACCGTTCAGTTGCTCGGCAAGCTCCATAGCCTTGGCGGATTTGCCGCTGGCTGTCGGGCCGGCAATGATATGGATGGTCGCAGTATCGGTCATGACCGATTTTTTAGCATAAATAGATTGGATGGGCGAAATGTACCGTCGGGTAGCTCTACATCCTTTTGTCCTGAACGCCCGAAGCGGCTTTTGGTCAAAACAGTATCGGAAGGTGGATTGTCGAGGGCGGTGGTGGCGTATATCTGTTTAAGGTTTAGTGCCTCAAAGCCATAGGCTGTGACGGCCTGAAGCATTTCAGTGGCGATGCCTTGCCCTTGCATATCTGCGCTGACCCAGTATCCGACTTCGGCCTGCTTGTCGTTTTCCAGATGTAGGCCAATGCAGCCTGCGGGTTTTTCGTCTTGTCTGGCGATGAAGAGGAATTCAGTTTCGCGCTCGAAGCCCGTGACGGCTTTGTCACACCACCATTGCACTTGCTCGTCGCTGAGGGGCCAGTTGAGGAAAGAGATAATCTCGCAAGTGCGCTGGTTGTTTAGCGTGTGGTACACGTCGTCAAAATCATCCGCCGTGATGATAGACAAATGGAGGCGACGTGTATCCAGCATTGTTTATTGAAGTTTCAGCGCCAGAAAGCGGACTTCGTCTTCGCGATTGATTAGCAGTAAGACAGAAGGACGACCGTTATCGGCTGCATTCTTGATGATGTCAGCGGCTTCTTGCGGTGTGGAGACTTCCTGTTGGTTCATTTCGACGATCACATCGCCGATGCTTAATCCCTTGCGGGAGGCTTCGGATCGCGGTTGTACGTTACTGATTACGACACCGTTCACGGATGGCGAAATACCAAATTCATCACGCAGGCCTTTGGTCATTTCCTTAACGCTGATGCCGACGCTGTCTATTTTTAAACCGCCGTCACCGATTTCGCTGCCAGCTGTAAGCAAGCCTTCTTCTTCGGCTTTTTCCAGCTCACCAATCTCAACATCGGAGGTCATGACTTTGCCTTCGCGCCAGAATTTGATCTTGGCTTTTGTTCCGATCTGCAATCCGGCGACGATACGGGGCAGGGCGCGCATCTCGTCGATTTCTTGATCGTTGACTTCTAATATGATGTCGCCCGCCTTGAGCTTGGCATCTTCCGCTGGGCCGTCTGGTGTGACGCTGGCGACCAATGCTCCGTGAGCGTTTGGAAGGCCAAGGCTTTCAGCGATTTCTTCGGTTACGCTTTGGATGCGTACGCCGAGCCAGCCGCGTCTTGTGCGCCCGAACTCAATGATCTGCTTAATAACAGGTTCAGCCAACGCGGAGGGGATAGCAAAGCCGATACCGACAGAGCCACCGGACGGAGAGAAAATTGCGGTATTGATGCCGATAACGCGTCCGTTCATGTCGAACATAGGACCGCCAGAGTTTCCACGGTTGATCGAAGCATCGGTTTGCAGGAAGTCGTCATACGGTCCGGCGTTGATGTCACGTTGACGGGCAGAGATGATGCCGGCGGTTACCGTGCCGCCGAGGCCGAACGGGTTACCGATAGCAACGACCCAGTCGCCAACACGTAAGGATGTGCTGTCGCCGAATTTGACGGCGGTTAGTTTCTTTGTACCGTCGACTTTAAGTATCGCGATGTCTGTTTTTTCATCGGTGCCAACCACTTCGGCGGTTAGTGTTTCGTCGTCATGAAATGTCACGCGCACTTCGTCGGCATCGCGGATGACG
>CAYGQG010000190.1:0-2870 GCA_964351955.1 uncultured Micavibrio sp.
GGCATACGCCGTCTTTGGGGGCCATGGTGATTACTCCTTTGTATAACTTGAATGGGTGTAGCTTTCAGCGTGTAGTTCGGTGACTTCGACGCTGAGGGAAATGCTTTTGTCGCGGACACAATGTGCGCGGGCAGTATCGTGCAGACCTTGGGCCATCGCTTTTTTCAAAGTGTCGTCCCGACCCGGCAGCAGGTTTAGCGTGATATGGATAAATTTATCCGGTTCGTTACCGTCACCAACAATGGTGTATTTAACCGGTATCGCACGGGTTTTGATGCTGTGGATGTTGATCGTGTCTTTTTTAGACAAATCCTCGTGCAGCTCGAACAGCAGTTCCGCTATATCTACGGTGCTTAAGGTTTCTGTATACTCGACAATTATGTGGGGCATTTTGCTTCCTTTCCCTACGTCGGTGCTAACCGAACAGGTTCAACGGGTATTTCTCAGCTTTCAACCATGAAAGCACCCCGAAGGTTGTTTACAACAGATGTAGACCAGATTAACGACACAGGCAAGAGCAACAAAATTCTTGTGTTATGTATAATAATTCTGTATAAAATTGCCATGCGCACCGTATATGACCATGGCCGTTACCAGTGCTTATTACTCGAAGCCGAGGATCTGGATGATCCGGTCGGTGCGGAATTGGCGCTTGAAGGACATTTTCTCGACTTTCCCTATGCTATCTCTGAGGGCACGAAAACCAGCGTGATGGGCGTTTTGCGCGGCAAGCTCGGCAGAGATGATGAAGCGCATTTCGTATTGTGGGATAAAGAGCAATCCGCCATCGTCGGGCGAGCGCAAATTGAAGATCTGGGCCTTGAGAAAGAAGATCGGCCTGAAATTTCACAATCCTACATTGCTATGGACAGGCGAGGGGAACGATTGATCGACTGGTTGTACAAAGGTCGTTTGCAATTTTTGAGCGAACATGGTTACGAGCATGTCAAAGCCAAGATAGACCAGCTGAACACAGCGAGCATGAAAGCCGCGACACGTAATGGATTCAACCTTTATCAACCTGCAAACGGCAACTCCGTAGAGCAAAGCTCATTTCACGTCACTCGGTCTGTTGCCGTAGCACCCGCAGCCACGGTAAAACACGATGCCCCACAGATAGAACAACGAATTTAGGAGAGACAATGCGATTAATGGCTGAAAGCGATAACGGACAATATCAATGCTTCCTTCTCGAAGAGGGGGAGATGGATGCCGCGATCACAGTTATCAGTCTGGACCGCGAGGATTATGAAGACCTCAGCCCACAGCGCCAGCAGGAAGTCTGGGACATTGCCGGCAACACCTTGCAAGGCTCTGGATACGAGCTCTTCGCGTTGGTTGATACGCATAATGACCGTTTGGTCGGCAAAGGCATGATTGATTTTGTCATCGAAGATATTCCCGAAATCACAGGATCATACGTCCTGCCCGAAGAACGCGGGCAACGCCTCGTTGATATTCTCTATGAAGCGCGCATGCTGAGCTTACGGGAACAGGGATATGGCGAAGTTATGGGGCGCATCAGCCTCGACAATCATGCGTCGTACAAGGCAGCTACCAGAAACGGGTTTGAAGTGTTCGAGCCCGATCTTGGCATTGCGCCGCCACCGAATGAGCCCCGATTTTTAAAGCGTGCTCTGCCGCCGCTGGAGCCAAGAAATATCGTTCAGGTACAATTCGACCCTGATAGTACGGCAGACGGGCTTGATCACGCCGCCGTTTAGGCCTATTTTCCCTTCCATGAATGCAAAGATGAAAAAGCGCCTTGTGCGCACAGCCGTGTTGAGTGTCGTTGCGCTTGCCGTCGGTATCGGTGTTGGCCTTGTCCAAAAAGAAATGCAAAACGCCCGTACGGTGAGCAAGGGGTCCGTTGAATCCAACGCGCCGATCGCTGGTTTGAATATAGGCGGGCCATTTAACCTGACCGATCATACAGGTACAGAGGTCACAGAAAAATCCTATGAAGGTGATTACAAGCTGATCTATTTCGGATTCACGTATTGTCCGGCCGTATGCCCGACCGAGTTGCAGAAAGTCAGCCGCGTGATCAGCGGGCTGGAGAAAAGCGACCCCGATGCCGCAGAACGCATTCAACCGCTATTCATTACGATTGATCCTGAACGTGACACAGTACCCGTCATGCAGGAGTATGTGCGTTTGTTCCACCCCCGTTTGGTCGGACTTACGGGAACAGTGCCGCAAATTGACTTCGTCAAGAAACGCTATCGTATTTTTGCCAATAAGGTTAAAGACGACACGCAGAACGACTACACGATGGACCATTCCAGCTTTATCTATCTGATGAGTCCTGATGATACGCTCTTGGGTATGTATCGCACTTCTGACACCGCGGATGATATTTACGCCGACATCATTAAACAAATACCTACTCAATAACTGTTGCAAATAAGCAACAATATATTGCGGCGCACAACAGGTCTCCCCTAGGATTCTCCCGTTTTTGCTTCTACACTGGTCAACATAATAATCATTTTTGCCAGTGTATTACTGTTTAGAATCTAACAAATCGCAAGGGAGAGAATTCGATGCGCCGTTCACTTAAAACACTATCCGTTTTAACTCTAGCAACGTTAGGGACAGCATTGTCATCCACTTCGGCTGATGCTGCCGGTTTCTATATTCAAGAACAGTCCGTACGCGCCCAAGGCGCTGCGTTCTCGGGTTCAACCACAACATTGAATGATCCCAGTGTGGTTTATTATAACCCTTCAGGCATGACCAAAATTGGCGGCACTCAGGTGCAAGCCGGTGTGCATATTATCGCCCCTAGCTCCGACCTTGATGACACAGGTTCAACAGCACCGGGCGCTCCCCCAAACACCAGCACAGGAGACGGCCGCACCCCCTAA
>CAYGQG010000191.1:0-2864 GCA_964351955.1 uncultured Micavibrio sp.
GGTCGATGCAGGCTACATCACCGAAGAGCAAGCCAAGGGCAACTCAAACATTCCCCCGAAACCGACACAAAAACCCACGGACGAACTCGCTGATCGTTATTACACCGACTGGATTGTCGACAGTCTGGATGAACTCATCGGCACACCGAACGAAGATTTAATCGTCAAAACCACGCTCGACTCCCGCGTGCAAAAACACATGCAAGATGAAATTGCCGCAGCGATTGAACAAAACGGCGGTGATCGTAACTTCTCCCAAGGCGCAATGATTGTTATGCGTCCGACAGGCTAAGTGCTCGGCATCATCGGTGGTCGCAACTATTCCGCAAGTCAGTTCAACCGTGCCACACAAGCCTTACGCCCGCCTGGTTCATCCTTCAAACCATTTGTTTACCTGACCGCGCTCGAACACGGCTGGGACCCGCAACACCTCATCATGGACGAACCCATCACAACGGGCCGTTACCGTCCGAAAAATTTCGGCCATAAATACTACGGCGAAGTCACACTCGAAGAAGCTCTAACGCTATCTTTGAACACAATCTCATACCAACTGATCAAAGATGTCGGTCCTGACGCGGTCATAGACACCGCCCGCCGCGCAGGCATCAAAGCCGAACTCGCACCTGACCTTTCCCTCGGTTTAGGCAGTAGCGGTATCTCGTTGATGGAAATGGCGACCGCATACAGCACGCTGGCAAATGGCGGTTATTCAATTGAACCTTACGGCATTCTTGAAATACGTTCGAAAGACACGGACGAGCTGTATTACAAACGCCCACGCCGCAGTAAAAGCAAAAAAGTTTTCGCCAGCCACGACATTCAAAATCTGTCCTCAATGATGAACAGCGTCATCCAATACGGTACGGGACAAGGCGCGAATTTCGGCCGCGCCGCTGCCGGTAAAACAGGGACAAGCCAAGACAATCGTGACGCTCTCTTTATGGGTTACACGCGTGAACTTGTTGGTGTTGTATGGCTTGGTAACGATGACAATACATCTATGAAAAGCGTTACGGGCGGCAGCTTCCCTGCGCGCATCTGGCGTGATGTAATGAGTAAATCCGCAGGCCTATATCCACCCGCGAACAATTATGATTTCCAACCGGCAAACGGTTTCGAAGAGCTACTTGGCTCAATCTTTTTCCGCAACGGTACTGACCGTCAAATGAGAGAAATTCAACCCGCAACGGGTAATTATCAAAGCGGAGAAGTTAAGCAGGGCCATGTTAAAACCCTTAACGAGTCTTCCCGCTTCAACGATTAGATATAAGCATCTTCCGCAATCAACGGGAAATCGCCTCTGAATGCGGCGAAACGATCTTCGCCAATACTGTCCCAGAAGGATTTCAGCTCGTACAGGGCCGCTGACGGACCACCAATATCCCAACCATTACGCATCAGCGCACGGTCGGCAAATTTGAGATAATCTGCGGGGAACGCCATACGCGGCGCACGCAGTCCCATCTCGACCAGCACTTTGGCAATATGTGCATCGCTGTAATCCAGCATGTCGGACGTAAACTGAATAGCCGAGAGAACTTTAATCTCCATTCGGGAATTTGGCACATGCCGCAAGTGACGCATAAAGCGAGCATAAATTTCCAACTCGGCCTCCTGCTCTTTCATGGGCGGCAACGGCAAAGCTGTCGTTTCCTCCGTAGCATTAGCAGTCTTATAAGAAGGAGATGTCAAAGCAGTGTGTGTCATTTTAAAGCCCTCCCGGCTTGCTCAAGGTCTTGATAACATCAACGGGGAACAATGGGGGTTGTTGACGCTATACCTTCACATTCGATTGAAAAGCTTAATGGTTTCTTAAAATTCAGAATTCACACCCCAAACCCGCAGAAACCCTTGTGGATAATCAAGTTTTTTTGAAAATTATTTTGGAATTCCGGCCACAGCGAGCGAATCGGCACGTTCATTTTCAGGGTGACCCGCATGCCCTTTGACCCAATGAAAAGTAACATTATGATCATTAACCAACGCATCAATCTCCTGCCAAAGATCGACATTTTTAACGGGCTTTTTCGATGCCGTCTTCCAGCCTTTGGCTTTCCATCCCTGAAGCCATTCATTCACGCCCTGCATAACATATTTGCTGTCAGTATAAATATCGATATGCGGTTTACCCTTAATCGCCTCAAGCGCTTTTATAACCGCCATCATCTCCATACGATTATTGGTCGTATCCGCTTCACCGCCATTCAATTCTTTTTCATGGCCGTTCCAGCGCATGACAACGCCCCATCCACCCGGCCCGGGGTTTCCGCTACACGCACCATCCGTATATATTTCAACATTCTTGCTCATCGGTAACTGTTAATCACCTCAAGAAACTCGGCCTCATTCGAAACATCAGACAGCGCTTCTGACGGAACCGTGAACCCGTAAAAGTCAGACAGCTTCTTATATTTCGGCAATCGCTGCTCGAAAAGCTTGGGAAAAACCCAGCGCGAAAATGTATCGGGATCAACATCCTGATCTTCACTTAACCCATGTTCTTCCATGAAATCGTCATACCAGCCGAGAAATTTTGACGGTGGAAAAAACAACGGTTTTGGATGCTTCTGCGCACGCTCAACAACTTCGCGCTCATGTTCGGGCGATGCTTCGATATAACATATATTTGAAATCTCACCGACGCTTTGCAAAACGACTTCATCCTCGATCTCGCAAAAACTACCCGTTGAATCATGGATAAAATTCTCGAACCCTTCCGCTTCGGCTTTCTCGATTTGTCGATCCAAGAACAACAACGAACGGCACTCGGCATGATAATAGGACGACAGCCCTTTTCTGAACTCGCTCAAACACAACCCGCCTTTATCCGCATACCCCAAACGCCCGCCACGCTTCGCCAC
>CAYGQG010000192.1:0-2848 GCA_964351955.1 uncultured Micavibrio sp.
GGTGGATGGATGTGTATACGTCGTCGCGCACGATGCGCTCGGAGATCAGGATGGAATCCTCAAAGTTGTAACCATTCCAAGGCATGAAGGCTACGAGAGCGTTCTTACCCAGGGCCAGTTCACCGAACTGCGTGGAAGGACCATCAGCGATGATGTCACCGGAACGAACCTTGTCACCCACTTTAACCAGAGGCTTCTGATTGATACAGGTGGACTGGTTAGAGCGTTGGAATTTAGCTAGCTTGTAGATGTCGACGACAGGCTCGTCAGAGCGAAGCTCTTCTGTTGCCTGAACAACGATACGTGTTGCATCAACCTTAGTGACCACACCCGCACGACGGGCAGAGACAGCCGCACCGGAGTCACGGGCAACCGTGCTTTCCATACCCGTACCCACAACAGGAGCAGAGGATTTCAGCAGAGGCACAGCCTGACGCATCATGTTTGAACCCATCAAAGCGCGGTTCGCATCATCGTTTTCCAAGAACGGGATCAAAGAGGCAGCAACAGACACCATCTGTTTTGGTGACACGTCAATGAATTCAATCAAGTCAGGTGGTGACATGATGTTTTCACCAGCTTTACGACAAGAAACCAAGTCATTAGCAAGTTTGCCGCTTTTATCGATTTCAGAGTTCGCCTGCGCGATCATGTATTTGGCTTCTTCCATTGCGGACATGTAGACCACTTCAGGAGTTACCTTACCGTTTTCAACCTTACGGTACGGGCTTTCGATGAAGCCATACTGGTTAACACGGGCGAATGTCGCCAAAGAGTTGATCAAACCGATGTTCGGACCTTCCGGTGTTTCAATCGGGCAGATGCGACCATAGTGAGTTGGGTGCACGTCACGGACTTCGAAGCCTGCGCGTTCACGCGTCAGACCACCCGGCCCAAGCGCTGAAAGACGACGCTTATGCGTGATCTCTGACAATGGGTTGGTTTGGTCCATAAACTGTGACAGCTGGGATGAACCGAAGAACTCACGAACTGCTGCTTGTGCAGGTTTGGAGTTGATCAGGTCATGCGGCATGTAAGTGTCGATTTCGACAGAAGACATACGTTCGCGGATCGCGCGCTCCATACGGAGCAGACCGATACGAACCTGGTTTTCCATCAATTCACCAACGGAACGAACACGACGGTTACCCAAGTTATCGATGTCATCCACTTCGCCTTGACCATCTTTAAGACCGTGCAGGTATTTCAGGATGGCAAGGATGTCGGCTTTTTCGAGAATACGGAACTGGTCATCAGCTTCGAGATCCAAGCGTGCGTTCATTTTCACACGACCAACAGGAGAAAGGTCATAACGTTCCGGATCGAAGAACAATGACTGGAACAAAGCATCAGCGGAATCAACCGTAGGCGGCTCACCCGGGCGCATAACGCGGTAAATATCGATCAACGCTTCTTCGCGTGTATCACATTTATCGATCAGCATTGTATTGCGTACATACGCGCCGACATTGACATGGTCGATCGCCAAGATAGGCAATTCCTTGATTTTCGCTTCATCAAGCAAGGCGATATCTTCTTCCGTGATCTCGTGACCTGCTTCGTGTGTGACCTGACCTGTTTCATTGTCGAACAAATCAGCAGCCAGATATTGACCGATCAGTTGTTCAGGCTGAACCAGTACTTCTTTCAGGCCGTCTTCAGCAAATTTCTTGGCTTTACGAGGTGTGATTTTTTCACCCTCTTCCAACACGACCTTGCCTGTTTTGGCATCGATCAGGTCGCTTGTCAGCTTAACACCGCGGAAACGTTCGGCATCGAATGGTGTTTTCCAGCCTTTTTTGTCTTTTGTGTAAGCCAGTGTTTCGTAGAATGTGCTCAGGATTTCCTCATTGGACATCCCTTGAACCATCAACGGATCAACTTCCTGATCTTTTTCTTCGCATTCGGCTTTGTATGCGACTGTTTCAGCAGAGTCCAAAGCACGCATCAATGTTGTGACAGGTAATTTACGACGACGGTCGATACGAACATACATCTGGTCTTTCGCATCGTATTCGAAGTCCAACCATGAACCACGGTAAGGAATAACGCGGGCAGAGAAGAGGTATTTACCCGAAGCATGTGTCTTACCACCGTCATGGTCGAAGAACACACCCGGTGATCTGTGCATCTGGGATACGATCACACGTTCAGTACCGTTCACGATGAATGTACCGTTATTGGTCATCAACGGCATATCAACAAGGTATACGTCCTGCTCTTTAATGTCGCGGATAGAGCGCAGGCCACTATCTTCATCAACATCGAAAACAGACAGACGGAGCGTGACGCGCAATGGCGCAGCGTATGTCATGCCGCGTGTCTGACATTCTTCAGTATCGTATTTGGGGGCTTCGAGTTCGTATTTAACGAAGTCGATTTCGGCTTTATCGGAGAAATCCTTGATCGGGAAGACTGTTGCCAGCACTTCTTGCAGACCTTCGAGTTTGCGATCATCCGCAGGAATATCATCCTGCAGGAACAGCTCGTATGAGCGACGCTGAACTTCAATAAGGTTGGGCATTTCAGCAACTTCGTCAATTTTACCAAAATTACGACGAACACGTTTACGGCCTGTGAAGCTCTCAATGGTGTTTGCTGTAGAATTTTTTGTAGATGGTGTTTTCTTTTTTGCTGCGCTCATGATCGATCCTGCTTATCGCTTCTATTTACATTTATGAATGAAGGCATAATTGCCTAAATCTATGTTTCAGTGCTTTGTCAGACTAAAATCTTACTCAAAGCACGAAATCCGCGTCAGCCTTATCTTTCCCGATAGGTTGATGCGGTTAAAAAATCAGTTTCCGGCAAATAATCCGCCGCAAAATGCATGTACTTTATATTGGGT
>CAYGQG010000193.1:0-2836 GCA_964351955.1 uncultured Micavibrio sp.
TTCAGGCACTTCAACGCGCAGCCTTAATTTATACTGGCATTTTTGAAGATATCTGCGGTATATTGCGTTATGAAAATAGCCGTCCTGACGATTGACGCGGTTAGAGCGTGTTGTGATCCCGATCTCTACTTCGAAAAAGGATCATTCCGACACACGACATCCCAGCATCTGGACAAAACAGCACGAGATATCGCGGATTTTGTTGATGACGCGCGCGATTTCGTGGCGCGCATCGGCTGGGTAACACAGCACAGCAACACCCGTCCGGGACAGGAAAGAGATTACACCGCCGAAGAACGCGCGTTTCATCATGTTCGCCCCGTCCCCACTGAGGATGATTTACTTCCGAAAACGCATATGTCCCCTTACGAAGAACACAAAGCGTATTTCGATAAGTTAAAAGAGGACGGCATCAATACCATTATTCTAACAGGGTTCTACGCGGAACACTGTGTCTACTGGACGTTAGCGGATCTCATTGATAACGGATTCAAAGTTATTGTGCCGACCAATCTGGTGGCCTCAATGGCACCACACGACCCGATGCACGCTTTTACAGATTTCTCGCGGGAAGCCTATGCAGGAAAGGTTATTTTTGCAAACAGCGAAACGACTCTGGATATGCTCTATGAAGACGAACCGGATAGAACACCCCCGCCCCCTCGCTACTCTTGGGACAGTATGCACAATAGCAATTTTGACTCCCTCGGGATGTAATCCTCGGAGAATGTTTATTCTATCGAAATATTCTTATCCGGGGGCCTGTTGCAGCGCGACTTTTTGAATGCGATCCGCTAACGTCCAGTAACCGCAACATACATGTAATTATGGTTTTGTGGCCAAATATGCTTGAACGATCAGTATATTTCTTTCACATTACAATAAATCACCGCAGTTTTTTCACACCTAATTGTATGACCGGCAATAATTACAAACCAAACCACTACTTACCACACGTAGATGGGCTGCGCGGCATCGCGGTGTTCGTCATCTTGCTGTTCCACTTGGACATCACGCTTATACAAGGCGGATTTGTTGGCGTCGATGTCTTTTTTGTCATCTCCGGATTTTTAATCACCGGCATTATTCTCAGAGACATCAAGGAGGAAAAATTCTCGTTTGCCAATTTTTATGCGCGGCGGATTAAGCGCATTTTTCCTGCTTTATTTATCATGTTATTTGCCAGTGCGCTTCTAGCCCTTGTTTTCTTAGGACCGGAAGAATTTTACACCCATTTCAAAGCCGTCCGCATGGCAAGCGCCCAAATATCGAATTTCTACTTTAGTCGGGAGTTGGACTATTTCGCAGCCGATGAAGCACACGCCCCCCTCCTCCATACATGGTCACTCGGCGTTGAGGAACAATTCTATCTGATCTGGCCATTATTACTGGTATTGCTTCATAAAGCATTAGGACAACAAACAGAAAGCCGCCGTGTTTTTACCTGCCTGATGATCATCATGCTGACCAGTATTGCCGTCAGTGAATATCTTGTCAGAACCGATGCCATGCAGGCCTTCTACCACCTGCACTCCCGTGCATGGGAACTGGCCATTGGCGGTGTTGTTGCTCTTGGCGTTATCAAGCCGGTCAACAATCAAACCATTAAAGAGCTTCTCGCCGCCTTAGCTCTGGGACTAATCCTGTTTTCATCGGTTTTTCTCAGTAGCGAGAATTTTCCCGGGCTAAAAGCATTACCGGCCTGTTTTGGTGCCGCACTGTTTATATATACCGCGCAAGGGTCAAAAACAGCGATGATGCACAAGCTCCTGTCGTTGCGCCCTATCGTATTTTTAGGACTAATTTCATACTCTCTCTATTTGTGGCACTGGCCGATTATCGCTTTTTATAAAAGCTATTTCGGAAATGAATTAACCACCACGGTGCAGATATGTATGGCGCTGCTATCCATTACTATGGGCTACCTATCTTACAAATATGTTGAGCAACCGTTTCGATTGATGAAACCTGCTCCTAGAAAAACCATAGCACTTGGTCTGCTCGCCATTGTTAGCTTCGTGGTTTTATCCAATGTCGCCAAAAAACAAAGCAAGGCCCCGTGGCGGGTGACGTATGAGCTAGATGCTTCTATCACAAGCCCTCACAAGCTGTTTAAGATCTGTTCGGTTGATGGCGGTGCCTATGATAAAGAAAATTGTTATATCGGCCCGAATAAGGACCAATACGAAGTGATACTGGTCGGGGACTCCTTCGCCTCACATTATGTACCAACCATTCTGGGATGGGCAAACAGCAAAGGGCTGACCGTTCGTCTATTTACACGCGGCGATTGTCATGTATGGGTTAAAACGCAAAAAACCCGCTTCAGAGCAGGAAAAGAAGACACGTTCTGCAATGAGCTTACCCCCGCATTTTATGAAACCCTCGAGCAGGATAAATCCATTGAATATGTTTTTGTGGGGCTGAAATCACCACGGCTAAGCGAAGAAACCAAAGTCTCTATGGAGCATCTAAACGCACTTAACAAAAAGGTAGTTTTCTTAGGGACAGGGCCGCTATTTAGCAAAAACCCTCATCTATGCCAGATCAAGAACCATCTCCTGATAACGAAGATATTCCCCACTTCAGAACAAAAACATGATTGTCTGGCAATTGATATGGCTTACACGACTAAAGAACTAACGCATACTCATGCGGACTTTATTCCGTTCCTTAACGCTTTAAACGTCCCGTATTTCGACCCTACGCCGTTTTTACAAGACCCCTATAACGAGGATGGACAATATCTTTTCGCAGATGAAGGGCATTTAAATCAGCATGGCGGGGAATATCTCGTTCCGTATTTTTCCAATTTCATGGAACAACAATACTAACT
>CAYGQG010000194.1:0-2830 GCA_964351955.1 uncultured Micavibrio sp.
CGTATAGCGTGCTTTCATCGTATAGCTATCCCCATCTTCCCGAACAAGCTGTACACTGCCGCCCGTTACAATATCGGTCATGTAATTCCAGTTCATATACGGAATACCGTCATGCCATTTGATAAGTCCGTTTTTCGGCGCAGCGTATTGAAGATTTAATAAACCCAGTGCGACACACCATTGTGATTGTGGATTTTGAGGATCGAAAATATCCTCCAGTGTTGATTGTTGCTCGGGAGGGGGGTGCGCGGGCAGGGTCGTATCTTCAGCAAACTTGAACCACAAAATATCTTTACGGGGCATCGGCTGCTGCCTTTCCCGTGATGTCATAAGCATGAATGAAATGCGGCGTTGTCAGGTAAAGCATACCGTCCTTATATAGCGGCGCAGAATACCCGCCTGTCCCGACGCTGAATGTTTGCAGGATGTATCCGGTGCGCGCGTTGAGCACGTTCACCGTGCCATCCACAGTAAGTCCTATGACAAACGGGATGTTACCGTCCTCATAAAGCGCTACATTGTTTTTAAACTCGTCACCGCATTTCTGCGTCCACAATATTTCACCCGTCATCGGGTTGAGCGCCCAAATCTCACCATTTTTCAACCCGAACACAGCAACGGTTTTGTCCCGCGTTATCTGTCCGTCGGGGATAGCCATAGTCGGCAGCTTCACTTTCCAGGCGATTGAAGGCGGCTCACTGACATCAACGCCGTAAACCCAACCGGCATCCGTGTTTTTGTTTAAACCGATCTGCCCGATCGCATTGTTAAGCAGCAAGCGAGTCTCGTTAACAGGTATGACATTGCTCATCGGGTTACCCTGAAGCGGCAGAGACCAAATGACTTCGCCTGTATCGGGCGAGAGCTTGAACAAGGCCGATCCGTTTTCATGCTCGTCCAGCCGCGCATTGGTGAATAATTCCCCATCTCTGTATAGCGGTGCGGAATCAATGTGGCCGATCGCCGCGTGCCAGATTTTCGTGCCGTCTGTTGTTTTAAGCGACCATAATCCTTCAGTTCCCGCACCAATCCATAACCGTTCATTCTCATCGTCCACGATCGGATAGGATTCAACATGGCTGGGGAAACGGCGCTCCCATATTGGTTTGCCGTCAGGGTAGGAAAGGGCGGTTAAGCCGGAATTAGGGGCGGTGTGAAGTCCTTCGCCGACATATATCTTACCGCCGCTGACGATAGGCGGTGCGGAGATAGGCTCATCCTTCACCAGCTTCCAGACGACAGAACCATCGGTCAATGATCGCGCTTCTAGCGCATCGCCGAACGTACCGATAAATAAAAGCCCATCGGCGATATAGGGGGAGGATAGAAACTGGTGCTTATCTCTGCGGGCTGACCATTGTCTGACAGGCCTGCTCCAGATATGTGGCGGTGAGGACAGTTGAAAACCGGGGGCGGTTTTAACACTCGTGAGCGTAGGCAAATTTTCCGCATCCGTAATCAACGGTTCTTTCTCGAACAAAACATCACGGTAATAAACGCCCGCGCCGCCTAAAAAGCACAGCATCATTAAAGTTAAAAGAACGGTGCGATGTTCACGTATCCGTCGGGTAGATGCGGCGATAAAGGAGCTTGCTCCGGCCAGAGATCCAACCAGTGCCAACAGCCACGGCAATATTTCTATAAATGGAATAAGGGCAGGAAAGATCAAAGATGGCGCTTTAAATAAGCGTCCCCGTAGCATGTAATAAATGAGCGTTTTCATATCCATCCCCTTATATATTAACTATAAGACGACCCGAATACAGATGTCCTTGGAAAATTATTGAATTTTTTAGGGCGGAAGGCTGCCACGTCTTCTGCATATAGAAAACCATAGGTGTTTATGCTAGTTCTCGAACATGCTCAATTAACCAGAGGTTTTTAATATGCGTTTTGTATTCGCTGTCTTTTTGTTTCTAGGAATCATCTCTGTTTATAAAAATGCTCTGGCAAGAGAAGCCGTTCTGGATTTTACCGATGGCGCAGGGCAGGACGCATGGCAGTGGCTCGCCGATAAAAACATTATCTTTGAGCGCGGCGCAAAGAGCAGAGATAAAACCGGCCTTACTCTCGATAGTGAATACGGTTTGATTGTGAAGTCCTTGAAGCGGGGACAGTCAATTATCGCATTGAAGCAGGGTTATCTCGATAATTATCGTGATGTTGTGGTTCATTGGGGGGTGAATGAGTTCCCTAAAGGCGCGTCCTACGCTAAGGGGAAACGCAACGAAGCCATTATGTTGCAGGTGTTTTTTGGTGACAAAAATGTAAGCAGCGGCAGTTTCGTCGTGCCTGATGCCCCATATTTTATCGCGCTGCATCTGTGTGAGAATGATGCAATCAACAAGCCGGAGAAGGGGCGTTATTACCATGATGGCGGCCGTTTTGTCTGCGTGGCGCATCCTAAACCCGGTGAGACCGTCGAAACACGCTTTGATCTAAGAAAGGCGTTCAGGGATTATTACGGTTTCGCCGCACCGCCGATCTACGGCATTGCCCTGGAATTCGATACAAATGGCGCACCAAACGGTGGAAAAACCTCTGCGTTTGTAAAGAAGGTGGAGTTCCCGCAGGCAACTTATGAGCTTAACCAATAGGGTTGCTGTAGTTATTTGAATAACGATTTAGGGAAAGTGGCTCCTCGGGCCGGATTCGAACCGCGAAGCAAACCGAAGGTTTGTTCGCTTGCTTTTAATTGCTGGTTCGCAACTTCATTTCAAAAGCTGAGAGCCTTGGCCAATATATAACGATTTTGGGAAAGTGGCTCCTCGGGCCGGATTCGAACCAGCGACCAAGTGATTAACAGTCACCTGCTCTACCACTGAGCTAC
>CAYGQG010000195.1:0-2713 GCA_964351955.1 uncultured Micavibrio sp.
ACCAAGTGATTAACAGTCACCTGCTCTACCACTGAGCTACCGAGGAACAGTGAAGCCAAGTTTATGCTTGAGCTGTAAATTTTTGTCAAGCACGACTTGCTATAAATATAACGGCAATTCTGGAGGCACGGACCGAAGCGAAGCAAATGCCTGCATTTGTTCGCAGGCTAAAAAGGCCACGGCGCTGTACGCTTCATATTGCTAAACAATTCTGGAGGCACGGACCGGAGTCGAACCGGTGTACACGGATTTGCAATCCGCTGCATAGCCACTCTGCCACCGCGCCTTAAGAATTGCGTATCAGATGTGTAGTGTAAAACACCGTAATAAGTCAATAACACAGTGTGAAAACGGCTGGTAATCCGCAACACTTTGGCGTAAAAAGTGGCCTATGATGAATTTTGCACAAGCCCGAAAAAATATGGTCAACAGTCAGATTCACACCAATGGCGTGATCGACCAGCGCATTCTCGATGCATTTGAAAACACACCCCGTGAGGCCTTTGTCCCTGAGGCAATGAGGAATTCTGCGTTTAACGACGAAGATCTGAAGATCGGTGAGGGACGTTACATCATGGAACCGTCTGTGCATGCACGGCTCATTCAGGCGCTTGATCTAAAGCCCGAGAGCGTGGTGCTGGATATCGGTGGCGGCACGGGCTACAGCGCGGCTATTTTGTCATCAATAGTCTCAACAGTCGTCATTTTGGAGTCGGAGCAGGGGATGCTCGATCACTTTTCCGAAAAATGCGATGACCTTGGTATTTGTAATATAGCGTCTTTCATTGGGCCTTTGGTTGAGGGGAATCCTGATCATGCGCCGTATGATTCGATAATCATCAATGGTGCAGTGTCCTCAGTTCCTCAGACAATCTTGGACCAATTGGCCCCTGACGGGCGATTGGTTTGCGTTGTGAAGCCGGGCGGAAAACCGAGTGGTGCGGGGACTGTTTTTCAAAAGGCGGAGAACGGAACTGTATCGTCATACTCGCTTTTCGACGCATCGACCCCGTATCTTTGTGGCTTCGAACCAGAGGTTACCTTCACTTTTTAGCGGCAATTCTGCACATTTTGTGGATATGCTGGGGGAAACTCGACTCATCCTCTTTGACAACGCCCTCAGTATGTAAGACACTGGTAAAGTTAAAAGTCTGCAATTTCAACGCAAATTCATGTCCGATCAAAACACCGAAGAAGAACCATCAATCGAAGAAATCCTGACGTCCATACGCCAGATCATTTCTGATGACGATGACGAAGCGCCCGAAGAATCTGCGCCTGAACCTGATCCTGAACCCGAGGAAGAGGTGATTGAGCTTACAGAGAAGGTGGAAGAGCCAGCACCGGAACCTGAGCCGGAGCCAGAACCCGAGCCTGAAGTTGCAGCTGAGCCGGAGCCAGAACCCGAGCCGATTGAGGTCGAAATGCAGGATATTGCGAGTACAGCTTATACATCAGACGACAGCGATCTTCTGACTGATCAGGCGGAATCTGCGGCGTATGATGCATTCTCCGAATTGGCGAAGAAAACAGCTGTCGAGCATGGTGGAATCACGCTTGAGGAAATCGTCCGCACAGAGCTTAAGCCGATGTTGCGCGACTGGTTAGACCGTAACTTGCCGAATATTATCGAGCGTCTTGTACAAGAAGAGCTCGATCGTGTGGCAAAACGGGCCATGGAAGACTAATCTTAGCCACTTAAACACCCCCAAAATCCTTGATTTACACGGCCAATCCCTTATGATCGCGCTCGATTAAAGGAATATATTTATGCTCGATAAAACATTTGATCCGCACGCCATTGAAGCCAAGCTTTACGAACGTTGGGAAAAATCAGACACATTCGCTTGTAAACCCGAAAGCAACGCCGCGCCGTTTACGGTGATGATGCCGCCGCCGAATGTCACGGGCAGTCTGCATATGGGGCATGCGCTGAATATGAGCCTACAGGACATTATGACCCGCTATGCGCGCATGAATGGCAAAGATGCCTTGTGGCAGCCGGGTACGGACCACGCAGGCATCGCCACGCAAATGGTTGTTGAACGTATGCTGGACGAGGAGGGTACATCCCGCCACGATCTGGGCCGTGACAAGTTTCTCGATCGAGTATGGAAGTGGAAGGCCGAGTCGGGCGGCACGATCGTTAACCAACTTAAGCGTCTCGGTGCATCTCCTGATTGGGAACGTGAGCGCTTTACGATGGATGAAGGCCTGTCCGAAGCTGTGACAAAGGTGTTCGTCAGCCTGTTTAAAGAAGGCTTGATTTATAAAGACAAGCGTCTCGTGAACTGGGACCCGAAACTCCACACATCAATTTCCGATCTTGAAGTCGAACAACGCGAACAAAAAGGCAGCATGTGGCATATCCGCTATCCTGTCGAAGGCGCGGAAGAAGGCTTCATAACCGTGGCGACGACCCGCCCTGAAACAATGCTCGGCGATACGGCTGTTGCTGTTCACCCTGAGGATGAGCGTTACACTGACATGGTCGGTAAATCTGTCGCTCTGCCGATCACTAATCGTCTGATCCCGATTGTCGCCGATGAATACTCCGACCCTGAAAAAGGTTCTGGTGCTGTTAAAATTACACCTGCACACGACTTTAATGACTTCGAAGTCGGCAAACGTCATGACCTGCCGATGATCACCGTTCTGGATAGCCACGCCAAAGTTGTCGAGCACGAAAGCATCCACGAAAAATACTGGGGTA
>CAYGQG010000196.1:0-2688 GCA_964351955.1 uncultured Micavibrio sp.
GTGCTGGTTTCCGCATCCAACAAAAACGGTCTGGAAGACTTCATCCGCAAGCTGGCTAAATTCGATGTCGAAATTCTTTCTACGGGCGGCACAGCCAAAATGCTGAAAGAGGCAGGGATCGAGGTTAAAGATGTTTCCGATCATACCGGTTTCCCCGAAATTATGGATGGGCGCGTAAAGACGCTGCACCCCAAAATTCATGGCGGTATTCTGGCGCGCCGTGACGACGATGCTCACAAAAAAGCTATGGATGACAACGACATCACCGATATCGATATGGTGATTATCAACCTATATCCGTTTACAGAAACCGTTCAAGGCGGCGCTGATTTCGGCACATGTATTGAAAACATTGATATTGGCGGACCGGCGATGATCCGTGCAGCGGCCAAAAACCATGCATTCGTGTCCGTGATTACAGACCCACAAGACTACGAAAAAGTCCTGAACGACATGGAAACCAACAATGGCGCGGTTTCAGCCAAGCTGCGTAAACAGCTCGCCGTTACTGCATTTTCATTGACCGCTACTTATGATTCAAACATCGCGAGCTGGTTTGTGACACAGATGGATGACAATTTCGGTTATCCGCGCCGCATCAGCTTTTCAGGAAATTTGCGACAAAAACTGCGCTATGGCGAAAACCCTCACCAGACTGCCGCGCTGTATACTGTTGATGACTCTTTACGACCCGGTGCGGCCACAGCCACACAGCTTCAAGGTAAAGAACTGTCTTATAACAATCTGAACGATACCGATGCCGCATTTGAACTGGTTGCCGAATTTGATGAGCCAACCGTTGCGATCATCAAGCATGCCAATCCGTGCGGTGTTGCCAGCGCGGAGAACACGCTCGATGCCTATCATAAAGCCTTTGCGTGCGACCCTGTCAGTGCGTTTGGCGGCATTATCGCTCTCAACCGTACCCTGACCAAGGAAACAGCCGAAGCAATCATCGGCAAATTCTGTGAAGTCATCATCGCGCCGGATATTGCGGCAGATGCCATTGAGTTGCTTACAGCCAAAAAGAATATCCGCGTACTTACTACGGGCGCTCTTCCCGACCCGACTAAAAAGCGCCGCATGGTGACCCGTATTGCCGGAGGCTTGTTGGTTCAGGATTCCGATTTCGGACATATCACAGAAGACGATCTCAAGGTCGTAACCGATCGCGAACCTACACAGCAAGAAATCGCCGATATGCTCTTTGCATTTCGCGTTGCCAAACACGTTAAGTCCAACGCCATCGTTTACGCCAAGGACGGCGCGACCGTCGGTGTAGGTGCAGGACAGATGAGCCGTGTTGATTCCGCGCGTATTGCGGCGTGGAAATCCGAAGAAGCCGCTAAAGAGTTAGGCCTTGATGTGCCATTGGCTAAAGGGTCGGTTGTCGCATCCGATGCATTCTTCCCGTTTGCAGATGGTTTGATTAGCGCCGCCGAAGCCGGCGTAACGGCGATCATCCAGCCCGGTGGCTCTATTCGTGATGATGAAGTTATCGAAGCCGCGAATGAACGTGGTCTGGCTATGGTTATGACCGGCATGCGTCATTTCCGCCATTAATTCGGACGATCAGCCCTTCACCACCCCTACCCTAAACGCCTGAAAACGCTGTTTTTTACACGTTTTCTTTACCTTTAGCCTATACCTTAAAGGTGGTATAGGCCCGTTACGGCATATAAAAAAGTAGAAAAAACGCAAAAATCGTAAGAAGACCGCCGTTTTTTAAGACTTTGTTAACTCGCGATCTATACCATGTAATTTGAAATAACCCGCAAAAGGTTTTAAGCCACGCAGGTTATAAAACGTAAAAGTCCAACTAAGAGACTGAAAACGTTTGGTAATACGAGGGTATGAAAGATCGATTATTGCGACACTTCGCATCACAAATCCCCCCTTTCCATACCTTTGATAGAGATTAACGAATAGCGCCTTTAATGGCTGCTTATTAAGGAAACGAAGGAAAACATGGATTTAGGCTCAACATTCGGCGGCGTTATGAATTTTGCCAAAGAAAACCCGCTATTGGCAGGGGTTTTGACTATGGGTGTTTTCTTCTTCCTTTCAAGAATTTTTGGCGGTGGCGGCAATGGATTATTCGGAAATTTCGGAAATGCCGCCAAAGCAGGAGGAGCAGGTTTAGCAGTTTCAATCGCTTCAGCATTTATGAGCGATGAAGGCATCGGCGGATTAATCCCCGATTTTGCAAAAGACATGTTGGGAATGGAGGACGAACCAGAACCAGACATGGCCTAAGTAAGAATTAATAAAAACGTCGCAAAAGCGACACAAGGTTAAACAAAAAAGCTCGAAAACGGGCAAACGGTAAAAACAAGAGGGTGTGTTAATATGGTGGATGCCACCGAAATACAAGGAAGAATGCGTGAAGCTGAACGCAGACGCGGTCAAACGACCGAAGATCTGATATGGCTTGGCGCATTTGACCCTTATTACAGCACATTCAGCAATGCAGATCTGCGCGTTGAAGAATCTGCATCACCAATCTCATTCAATAGCGATGGCGAACGTGTCGAAGTTACCAATACAGAGGTAACACCTGCTGCTGTGACTTTCGGCGGCGGCCTTGGATCAACGGTTATTGCCACCGGGCCAGACGCAAACGCAGGACCAGGCAATTTGACAGCTACATCTGCAGATATGCTTGGCGAAGATGCTAACAGAGAGCAA
>CAYGQG010000197.1:0-2686 GCA_964351955.1 uncultured Micavibrio sp.
GTCGTCAAGGAAAAGAGATGAAAATTTATAGTGGGCAATTGAATTTAAAGTGCTGTTTTTGCTCAAGTTTTGTATCAGAAAATCGTTGAGTCGGCGCTGTTTGCGCTGGGTTCATAAAAAAACCGGAGCTTGTATAAGCCCCGGTTCTTTTTGATCTGTTAATAAGAGTGAGTATTTTTTGAGCCTTAGTCCTCAGACTTTTCTTCGGCTTTGTCCTCATCTTTAGCTTTCGCATCGTCAGCCTTTTTAGCAGTCTTTTTCTTAGGCTTAGCTTCGGCTTTCTCTTCTTTCTTAGCCGCATCGCCTTGATTTTCTTCAAGAGCAGCGCCGAGGATGTCACCAAGTGATGCACCTGATTCGGTTGAACCGAATTCTTTCATCGCTTGCTTGTCTTCGTCGACTTCGCGGGCTTTGATCGATACGCCGACTTTGCGTGATTTCTTGTCGATGGAAATAACTTTCGCATCCACTTTCTCACCTACGGCAAAGCGGTCAGGGCGTTGTTCTGAACGTTCACGGGACAGTTCAGACTTCTTGATGAAGCCTTTCACGTTGTCGTTTACGGAGACTTCAACGCCGCCGGTTGTGATTTCAGTAATCGTGCATGTAACAACCGCACCTTTCTTAACGCCGTCCATAGCTCCTTCGAACGGATCGTCGCTCAATTGCTTGATACCCAAGGCAACGCGCTCTTTGTCAGCATCGATTTCGAGGATTTTCACCTTGACCATCTCGCCGGCTTTGTAGTTGCGCAATGCGTCTTCGCTCTCGTCATCCCAAGAGATGTCTGAAAGGTGAACCATACCGTCGATTTCTTCGTCCAATGCGATGAAGAGACCGAATTCAGTAACGTTGCGAACTTCGCCTTCGAAGATTTCGCCTTCCTTACGGCTTTCTGCGATTTTCTCCCAAGGGTTAGGCTGAGTTTGTTTCAGACCAAGAGAGATACGACGTTTTTCTTCGTCAACTTCGAGAACCATAACTTCGACTTCTTCAGACGTAGATACGAGTTTGCCCGGGTGAACGTTTTTCTTTGTCCAAGACATTTCAGAAACGTGAACCAGACCTTCGATACCGTCTTCAAGCTCAACAAACGCACCGTAATCGGCGATGTTTGTAATGCGGCCTTTCAGTTTCGTACCGACAGCAAAACGTGCGTCGATGTCTGTCCAAGGATCATCTTCAAGCTGCTTCATACCCAGTGAGATGCGCTGGTTTTCTTCGTTGAAGCGGATAACCTGAACATCGATTGTCTGACCGATTTGGAGAGATTCTGATGGGTGGTTAACGCGTTTCCATGAGATGTCAGTGACGTGGAGCAAGCCATCAACGCCGCCCAAGTCAACAAACGCACCGTAATCGGTGATGTTCTTGACCACACCTTGCAGAACCTGACCTTCGGCCAGATTGTCCATAAGGTCTGAACGTGCTTCTTCGCGGCTTTCTTCCAGAACTGCACGACGTGAGACAACGATGTTGCCGCGTGCGCGGTCCATTTTGAGGATGTGGAATGGTTGTGGCGTGTCCATCAACGGGGAAACATCACGGACCGGACGGATATCAACTTGTGAGCCCGGCAAGAACGCAACAGCGCCGCCAAGGTCAACAGTGAAACCGCCTTTAACGCGACCGAAGATAACGCCTGTGACGCGCTCTTCTTTTTCATGGGCTTTTTCAAGCTCGATCCATGCTTCTTCGCGGCGGGCTTTTTCGCGGGAGAGAACAGTCTCGCCATCGCGGTTTTCCATACGCTCGACATATACTTCAACAGTATCGCCGGCTTTGATCTCAGGATCTTCGCCAGGGCGCGAGAATTCTTGCAGAGGAACGCGGCCCTCTGATTTCAAACCCACATCAACGAGGGCGAATTCTTTGTTCACTGCTACAACGGTTCCGTTTACAACGGAGCCTGTGAAGCTGTCTTGGTTTCCTAGGGATTCTTCCAAAAGAGCTGCGAAGTCTTTGGAATCTGTTTTGTCTTCTAAACGTGCTGCGGCCTGTGCCATTTTAATATCCTAACGTTAGAGGTTCAAATGCGCCTTCGACCGATACCCATTATCGGCGGACGCGTTTCGAAAGCATGTGTGAGGATTAAATGTTGAGCCGCTGCTTGACCAAATCCAAGACTTTATCAAGCATTTCACCGGCATCCAGATCGGATGAATCTATAATGACTGCGTCATCTGCCGGTTTCATGGGGGCGGCTTCTCTTTCCGCGTCCCGCGCGTCTCGCTCGCGCATATCCTTCAAAACGGCCTCATATGTAGCGACAATGCCACGGGATTGCAACTCTTTTACGCGTCTTTTGGCCCGAATCTCGGTTTTTGCGGTGATAAACAGCTTCAGATCAGCATTAGGGCAGATTACCGTGCCAATATCGCGCCCGTCCAACACTGCGCCTTTATAGGGTTTTCCGGGGTTTTCGGCGAAGGTGCGTTGTAGATCATTGAGCACTTCTCGTACATCGGGGTAGGCGGCAATGGTTGAGGCTTCTTTGCCGATTTTGTCTTCACGTAGGCTTTTGTTGCCGAGAATTTCGTCCGGTGTTTGGGCTTGTTCTATTTTTTTGACCAAAATTTGCGCTGCGTCTGCCGCATCGCGATGGTCTTTGGCGCTGAGGCCGCTGGAGATCAATTCAAATGCGGTGGCACGATAGAGTGCGCCCGTATCCATGAAAGCGAAATTC
>CAYGQG010000198.1:0-2580 GCA_964351955.1 uncultured Micavibrio sp.
GCAGAAAGCGGGCCGTTTGTACCCAGTTGGGATCCGATATTCGTGTTGGAAGCACATGTTCCTGTAAGCAGGGAGTATTCCATATCTTTGATGAACGCTTCGTGCAGTTCAGGTGGAACACCTGCGTCTGTCAGGAGTTGAATTTTCATGGAATGAATTTCAGCTTCCAAGTTTGCTTCAATGCTATCAAGGTCGTTGTTAAGGGGTTCGAAGTCGAGGTCTGCGATATATGTTTCTGCCAGATCAAGCTGTGTTAAGAAGCTGTCATCGAATGTTAAAGTGTCATAATCGCCAAAGTCAAAATTGTAATCCAATGAGAAAATGCTGTCAGATGATAGTGCCGGATCTGTGTACAGTGAGTTGCCTAGGCTGAAACCGCCTATGATGCTGTCGTTAGAATTCAGGTCGATGGTGCTAAAGTCCGTGTCCAGAGTAAACTCTGTGTTAAACGTGAGGCTGTCGTTTAATTCTGGAGATTGATAGTTGTTAAATACACTGCCGAAACTATTGCCGATGTTGTTCAAGGCTGTTGTTGCGGTTGCTATTTGTTCATCGAATTCCGCTATTTGTTTTACAAGGTCTGTAACATCATCACCGTTAGCGCGAAAGAAATCGATGCGTTCTTGCATCTCAGCTCTTTGCATTCCCAATGCATCAAGCTCCGCGCGCTTTAAATCTGTGTTGGATAGGAGCCCTTCTAATCTCTGTAAGGTTTCTGCTTCGCGTGATGTTGATGTTTCCAGAGCATCTCTGTGTGTTTCTGTTTGAATAAGAGAGTGAGTGTATTGTTCAAGGGCTGTGCCTGTTAATTCAAAGTTTGCCGCGGAAATATCTGTGGCGTGACTTGTTTCGATATAGCGCTGCATGCCTTCATCAAGTACGATTTTTTGGCCGTCAGCTGTTTGAACGAACATCTCGCCGTTTTCATCTTTTTGAACCACATGATCGACACCGTCTTCGAGGCCGGCAGTGAATTTTATGTCGAAATCAAAAGCCTGACGCGGGTTCATCATGTCTGACGGGACAAGGGTGTCGCCAATATGGGTAAGACGGATTGTCGCAAAACCTTCAGTGCGCAATTCTCTGGTCATGCTGTGGTGGTCAGTTATTGCGCTGCCCAAACCCATTTCATCGATCATACGGTCTGTTTTTGCCATTGTATGATCAAGCTTGGCATCGTTTACATCTGCCTCTAATGCTTTGCTGTCAGCGGCGACTTTTGTTGCGTCTTGGACCATGTTGTTCAGATCGTTTTGAATTGTCTGAAGGCGGGCTAGTTCCGCTTGTTCCTGAGCCAGTCTGGCATCTAATCCTTCCATGCTCAGTTCGCTCAGCTGTCCTTGCATGCTGTCTCTGTATTCTTGGATCTCTTGAATTTTTTGTAGTTGTGCTTCTTTGAGCTCGGCGATCTTTGCCTGATAATGAGTAACAACATGGGCGTTATGATTGCCTTGCTGTAGAAGATCTTCTGCAGCTTTTAACAGTTCTTCTGTTGCCTCTAAATCTTCGTTTATTTCATCCAGTTCAAGAACGTATGCTTGCAGTTGTGGGTTTTGTGCAAACTCGTCTCTAAGCGCGTTTAGCTTCTCTAGGTATTCTGCTCTTGTGATTTGACCATTTGCCAATTGCTCAGCATATTTTGACACGATGTCAGCTTGAGTGATTTTTTCAATCAACTCTCTGGCAGCTTGTAGTTCTGCTTCTGTCGCGTCAGGGTTTTGCTCTCTATATACAGCCATAGCAGCGTCTACGGTGTTGTTATATGCGACTTGTCTTTCCTGGTCTGTTCTCGCGCTGTCATAGCTTGCGAAACCTGTAGAGAGAATGTTGTCTATTGAATCCATTAGCCTCAATGTTTCAGCTACGCTGGATTTTCGCTTTGATCCGTTCTTGTTTTCAGCAGTGCTTCCGGCTCTTAATGCCGATTGGACTGTGTTGAAAGCACCGCTTGCACATTGTGCCGCGAGGTTTTCAAGAATGAACTGGGCTGCGGGATTGTTGACATCGCCAGTGAGCAGGTTGTTCATGCTTGGGCTTTGTGGGATATCACCGGTTTCAAGTAGTTGTTCAAAGAATTGTGCAGTCAGTTCCTGATCAAACTGGCTTAGCATCGTTTCGGCTTCGTTCGGGCCAAAGCGTTCGGCTGTGGCTGCTAGGGCGCTTGCCAATACGAATTCTGCAGGAGCAGAGTCTTCGAGGCTCAGGGCTTCTATGAACGTATCTAGGGTGGTTTCTACTGCGGGTGGTAGTTCAGGTGTTTCGGGCAAAACAATACGCTCGTCATCTCTGACCAGCGTTTCTTCCGCTTTTATGTCTGGAGCTTTTGCTTCAGTGTCGCCCATTTATTATACACCCTTGTTTTTGTTGTGTTTTCCTGCCTCTAGCGGGTAGGTAACACCTTTACGCGTACAATTATATTAATATGGAAAGATTTATAAAGGATTAACAGAGAGGTGGTATTGGTGTGAATGTATTGTTTTTGTTGATAAAAAGTCGCTTTAGACGTTTGTTTTCAGGGTCGGGTCCGGAGTGATTTCATTGTTGTCGCCAGGGGCTGGTGTTGCACCAGATGTATCTGCC
>CAYGQG010000199.1:0-2520 GCA_964351955.1 uncultured Micavibrio sp.
CTTATGGACATCGCTGCTGATTTTATTGTCGCTGACGGTTGCAACATGGTTCTTTGAAGGGCGAAAAGCTGTCTAAGCCGTATTTTATGAGACTACAGCCACCACTTCGTTCGGCCGTTTGAGGGTAATTTCATTTTCACGCGCAATTAAGGCAGCTTGCGTTCTGTTCTTTGCGCCGAGTTTACGGCATATTCCTCGCACATGCAGCTTTATGGTTACGACTTGAAGACCTAAAGCGGCGGCAATTTCTTTATTCGCTGCGCCTGTCACGAGATAAAACAGCACATCGCGTTCACGCGGTGTTAAATTGAAATGGTTATCCTCTGCTGTGCGTTCTGCCCCGCCATCCGTTGTATTTGCTATCGACCGTTGATGCAAAAACCCATCGCCGTAATAAGCGGGGCGAATATGTCGAGAATCCATATCCATTGGCACGAAAAGTTCGCCACCAAGGACAGTCTGTATCGCGCCGATCAAGGCTTTGCCTGACAAGGTTTTTGGGAAATAACCGGCTATACCTAGATCCAGTGCGGCTTGCACATCTGCCGTTTCTGCCACGCCTGACATTAGCGCGACCGGAATATGCTTATATTCTTCACGAAAAAGCCGAACACCCTCCAGCCCTTTCATTCCGGGCATCCGCAAATCCAAAACCACGAGATCAAAGCCATCTTGCTCCGCGACTATTGCCTGTGTTTCATAAAAATCTTTAGCCAATCTGACTTCTGCTTGAGGTTCCGAGCGCTCGATATATTGAACAAGCGCATCACGAAATAATGTGTGGTCATCGGCAATCAGTAATTTCATTTAGGTCCTCCCGCGAACAATCAAATCTTAAGCCTTTAGTATAGAGGCAAGAATGACGAAAACCCTTAACAGTAGAGCTTTACATCTTCATGTATGGTATTCGTTGCTTTTTCAGGAGAAGGAAACGCGCCCGCTAGGTTTTCCATGCAATATGGATAGGCGTTGCCGATGGTTTTTGTATATCACGAAGACGCAGGCGGTAAACATATACGCCTTCCATCACGCGCTGCACATAATTGCGGGTTTCATAAATCGGGATCAATTCGATCCAGTCGACCCAATCGATTTCCCCCTTACGCGGATCACCGAAAATCTTGATCCATTTATCAACCCGTCCCGGCCCCGCATTATAGGCTGCGATCGCCATGGGATATGCGCCGTCATAACGCTGGATCATGCGCCCCAGATACGAACTTCCCAAAGTGATATTATGGCGCGGGTTGGTTGTCAGCCATGATGTATTATGCGCGATACCGAGCTTGCCCGCGACCTCACGGGCTGTGGCGGGCATAAGCTGCATTAGGCCGCGTGCGCCGACAGGGCTTTGCGCCTGCGTATCAAATACGCTTTCCTGCCTGATAATGGCGTGCACCAAGGCCCATTCAACATTCACAGAACCAAGATAATCCGTCATCACAGGGTAGGATTGCGCCGTCAGGAACAACCCCTTGCTGGTCGCCTGTTTCGATATTTTGACCGCATCATGCAAACGTCCATCCGCCAAAGCGAGCTCAGCGGCAAAGCGATATGCTTTGGCCGTGCCTTGGTCCTGCACAAAGGCATTGAGAAATCTGCTACTTTCCTTACGCAGTCCTGCTTGCGCGAACAAGCGGCTCGCCTGCACCAACTCGGCCCTTGTAAAGCTGTCTTTATCAGGCGCACTCAACTTAGGGGGAGCCGCGCCTGGTAATGTTCCTGCCAGCCCTAAATGTGCGCCCGCCATCTGACCATAGAATGTAGTCGAGAATTTTGATGCTTTTTCAAACCACCGCACACTGATGCTTGTATCGATTTCTTCGGCGGCGCGGCCTGCCCAATACGCCCCGCGTGATTTACTGATCGGTGTTTTTACATTGACATATAAAGCTTCAAAATGCTGTAACGCCTCGGTCGGTTTTTTGGCAAAACGTAGCGCCAGCCACCCTGCCACCCATTGGGCCTGCGCATATTCAAAGCTACCGGGTTCTTGTATATGACGTTGCGCCAGTGCGTAAGCTTGTGTGAACTGTTTCTTTTCAAGCAGGCGGCGGATAATGATATGGCGTTCCCGCCACCAGCCTTTGCGGTTTTGCAAATTCTGGCTTTTCAACACTTGCGCCATGTTGAGAATTTCGATTGCACCATCATTCAGGTTATTGCGTCTACGCCAACGCAGGCGTTCATACAACAGGCCTGCGTCATCCTGTAAATGTTTAGGCACACGCGCGATCAATCCATTTACGTTCTTCTTCTCGTCACTCAGCGCTATCCGCGCATCTGCCAGTTCGGCATAACCTGCCCCCAGAATACCGGCCAGAGCCTTGGCGTTACGATCCTGCCCGCGAAACAACATCGCATCGAACCTGTTTCTATGCGCATCGGTAGTCAGATAGGCTTTGTATTTACCGTAGAGCCATTTTTGATCATCACGCGATAAAGTTGTCTCCCCCCACCATTTCGCGAGGAAGGTCTTGGCCTCCGCTTGGCGGCCCGCCGTCAGCAAAGCCATCATGT
>CAYGQG010000200.1:0-2514 GCA_964351955.1 uncultured Micavibrio sp.
CTATACGCATAAAAACTACGAAGCGATGATCGATGGAATGGCAGCCTATCGCCAACGCTATGGCGACACGCACACGCGACTTGAGATCGTCGGGGCGGGAGCCAACCCACAATACTTCGCAGCGCTGGAAGAGCGCATCGAAGGACTTGAAGAAAAACACACGGCGCTGAAAGCCCGCCCCGATGATTTCGCGGATGATAAAGCCAAATTCCTCAACATTATCTCAGAGCTTGAGACCAAACGCAGCGATGCCGCAGACAAGCTTGCCGAAGTGGAGAACGAAGTGACCGAAACGGGACGTGCGCTGAAAGACGCAGAGCGCGTTTTAGGTGAATCCCGTGAAAGCCGCGCCGGTGCACAGGCCTTGCTTGCATCCCTCATCGAACAGCAAGAAGCGCTGCAAGAGGCGATTGAAGAAAAATTCCAAATGAAGCCGGAAGTATTACCCGAGCATTCCGCCATCGATATGGATAAGGACTTTGGTGATCTGGATTCCCTGAAAACCAAGAAAGAAAATCTGGTTCGTGAGCGCGACAATATTGGTGCGGTTAACCTGCGCGCCGAAGAAGAAGCGCTCGAGCTGGAAAAAGAAGTCGGCGGAATGCTGCATGAACGTAACGACTTGGTGCAAGCTATTGAAGAGTTGCGTAGCGGTATCCAGAAAATCAATCACGAAGCCCGTGAGCGCCTGTTGGTTGCGTTCGACCACGTGAATGCACATTTCCAAAGCCTGTTCACCCGTTTGTTCGGGGGTGGTAAAGCCCATCTTGCTTTGATCGAATCAGATGATCCGTTGAATTCAGGTTTGGAAATTTTTGCAGAACCTCCGGGTAAAACGCTACAATCTCTATCCCTTCTCTCGGGTGGTGAGCAAACAATGGCCTCTATCGCGCTTATCTTTGCGATGTTCCTGACCAACCCATCGCCTATATGTGTGTTGGATGAGATTGATGCGCCGCTTGATGATGCCAACGTTGATCGTGTTTGTGATCTGCTCGAAGAAATCGCAGAGCGCGGTGAAACGCGTTTTCTTGTGATTACACACCATCGCCTGACTATGGCGCGTATGGATCGCCTTTATGGTGTGACTATGGCCGAAAAAGGTATCTCACAGCTTGTCAGCGTTGATCTACAGCAAAGCTTCGACTTCATTGAAGAGGCTGCGTAAGCCATGGATGGCCTGAGCAGCGGTTATGCATTTCTCGGCTCAGTAATCGGCGCTGGGGTCCTCGGCTTTGCTATTGATCATTATTTTGAAACCGCGCCATGGGGCATGATGATTTTGCTGGTTCTCGGCTTTGTGGGGGCTACGATACGGGCACAACGCGAAATGAATGCTGATAACCGCAAAGATGAGGCGGATACTACGCCCAAAAAAGATTAATTTTTTTACATTTGGGCATTGCATCACCCGCAAAAAATCGCTATCACCTTCACAAAAGAATGCTAAAACAGAAGACCACAGGACATTTGAATGGCTAGCCCGGTACATCAGTTTGTAATCGAAGAACTCGTACAGTTTGAAGCTGTAGGGATGAATTTGTCGTTTACCAACTCTGCTCTATGGATGTTGCTGGCTATTATCACCTCTACAATGTTTTTGTCGATTGCGATGCGCAAGAAAGAGCTTGTGCCAAACCGCATGCAGATGTTCGCCGAGCTTATATACGAATTTAACGCCAAAATGGTCAGAGAAAACATCGGACCTAAAGGTCGTATTTACTTCCCTTTCGTCTTTACTATTTTCATGTTTGTACTGATGGGTAATGTTATGGGGCTTCTGCCTTATTCATTTACGTATACAAGTCACTTGGCTGTTACGGGCGCGTTGGCTATCGCTGTTTTCGTTGCCGTCATCGGTTTTGGTCTTATCAATCATGGTTTCAAGTTTTTCAGTCTGTTCGTACCTGAAGCGCCATGGTGGATTTTACCCGCTATTATCCCTATCGAGATTATTTCATTCTTCGTACGCCCTATCACACTCTGTGTTCGTTTGTTCGCAAACATGATGGCAGGCCACATTATGCTGAAGATTATTGCCGGTTTTGCCGTAGCGGCTTCGGGCATGGCCTCATGGGGCTTCTTGGTTGGCTTTGCTCCGGCCGCGATCGGTACGATTATGATGCTGTTTGAGCTGCTGGTAGCGCTTATTCAGGCTTATGTTTTTGCTATTTTGGCTTGCGTGTACCTCAAAGACTCTGTTGATCTTCACCACTGATTGTGTCATCAAGTCTGCACCTTACAAAAGAGCAATAAATTGTTGTTTAACTGAACGGAAAACTAAAAGAAGGAAAACAAAATGGAATTAGATGCCGCAAAATTGATCGCCGGTGCTTTAGCTATGCTCCCTGCATTGGGTGCTGGTATTGGTCTTGGTCTATACTTTAAAGGTTACGCTGAAGGTGTTGCTCGCAACCCACAAGCTAAAGAGCTTTTGGACAAGAACTTCTTCCTGATTCTGGCGTTTATCGAAGCCTTGGGTATTATCCCTATCGGCCTCGGCGCTGCTATGCT
>CAYGQG010000201.1:0-2504 GCA_964351955.1 uncultured Micavibrio sp.
GACTATGACCGTGATCGTGGACCATCAATGGCCGCACAGCGTCGCGCCCGTGAAAAAGCGCGTATGGCCGCCAAAGGCCCACAAGAGCCCGCGCAAAAAGTATTCCGTGAAGTGATCGTCCCTGAAACGATTACCGTTGCCGAATTGGCTAACCGTATGACCGAACCAACAGGCGATGTTGTTAAAAAGCTGATGGGTCTGGGCGTTATGGCGACCGTGACACAAACTATCGACGCGGACACAGCAGAATTGGTTATCGAAGAATTTGGTCACAAGATCAAACGTGTAACTGATGCTGATGTTGAAGTCGGTCTTGAAGGTGAAGAAGATCAAACTGAAGACCTTCAGCCACGTCCTCCTGTTGTTACCATTATGGGTCACGTTGACCACGGTAAGACTTCCCTGCTTGATGCTTTGCGTGAAACCAATGTGGTTTCCGGTGAAGCCGGCGGTATTACGCAGCATATCGGTGCGTATCAGGTGAACATGGAATCCGGTCAGAAGATTACATTCCTCGACACACCGGGCCACGCAGCGTTTACAGAAATGCGTGCACGCGGTGCTAATGTTACTGATATTGTTGTGATTGTTGTATCCGCCGAAGACAGCGTGATGCCACAGACGATCGAGGCGATTAACCACGCCAAAGCCGCCGAAGTGCCGATCATTATCGCGGTAAATAAAATCGACCTTCCGGGTGCGGACCCGATGCGGGTTAAGACCGAGTTGCTACAGCACGAAGTTGTCGTTGAAGACATGAGTGGTGACGTTCAGTGTATTGAGGTTTCTGCTAAGGCTAAAACCAATCTCGATAAGCTGGAAGAAGCGATCATCCTGCAAGCCGAGCTATTGGAACTTAAAGCCAACCCTAACAAGAACGCTCAAGGCGTGATTGTTGAAGCCAAGCTGGAACAAGGCCGTGGTTCTGTTGCGACTGTCCTGATCCAAAGCGGTACTTTGCGCGTTGGTGACGTGTTCGTCGCCGGTGCAGAATTCGGTAAGGTTCGCGCCGTGATAAACGATCAAGGTCAAAACATTGATGAAGCTATTCCGGGACAGCCTGTAGAGGTTCTGGGGCTTAACGGTACACCCGATTCAGGCGAGCCATTCAACGTTACAAACGATGAATCCAAGGCCCGTGAGGTTAGCGAGTATCGTCAACGCAAGAAGCGTGAAGCACAAGCTGCCATCGCGGTTAGCGGTCGTACGACTATTGACGACCTTCTTCTTGCCCGTGAAACAGGCGAGAAAACAGCCCTGCCCGTTATTGTTAAAGGTGACGTACATGGTTCTGTTGAAGCTATTCTTGGTTCATTCCAGAAAATGGCGGATGAAAACGAAGATATTCTTGTCCAAGCGCTACACACTGGTGTTGGCGGCATCACGGAAAGTGATGTGAAGCTGGCGCAAGCATCCGGCGGTATTATCATCGGCTTTAACGTTCGTGCGAACGCGCAAGCGCGTGATCTGGCGCAGCGTGAAGGCGTGGATATCCGTTATTACAGCGTTATCTATGATGTAATCGATGATGCGAAATCGGTTCTGAGTGGCATGCTCTCCCCTGCGCACCGCGAAGAATATCTCGGTCAGGCACTCATCAAGCAAGTCTTCAAAGTATCCAAAGTCGGTAATGTTGCGGGTTGTGAGGTTACACTCGGCGTTGTTAAACGCGGTTCGGGTGTTCGCTTGCTACGCGATGATGTTGTTGTTCACGAAGGTACGCTGAAAACACTTCAACGCTTCAAGGACGAAGTGAAAGAAGTGAAAGAAGGCACCGAGTGCGGTATGGCGTTCGAAGGTTATGACGACATCAAAGAAGGCGATGTTATCGAATGTTATGACGTGATCGAAGAAGCCCGTACGGTTACTTAAAGAACTGAACTTCCGCTATGAAACGCCATCAACAAACAAAAGGGCCAACGCAGCGTCAGCTTCGTGTTGGCGAGCAGCTTCGGCATATCATCGCCGAGACTATGGCCCGCGGGCATTTTCAGGATACAGCCCTGTTGGATGCGCCGGTCACGGTTGCGGAAGTGCGCGTTACCCCTGATTTAAAACAGGCGAAAGTTTTCGTGATGTCTCTGGGCGGTCAGGATATGGACACCATCCTGCCTGCACTGAACGATGAGGCGCATGTTTTTCAAAAAGACATCGGTCGCCAGCTCAACATGAAGTTCACGCCCAAGGTTCGTTTTTTGCGTGATGAGAGCTTCGATGAAGCACAGAAGATTGATGAAATCCTACGCACCGTTCATATCCCCGACGACGCTGACGAAGAATAAAGATGGGACGGCGCAAAAAAGGCCAAAAAATCAACGGCTGGATCAACCTTGATAAACCCGCAGGCCTGACCTCCACCCAAGCACTTGGCAAAGTACGCCGTTTTCTAGATGCGCAGAAAGCCGGACATGCCGGAACGCTTGACCCCACCGCTACAGGCATTCTCCCCATCGCGCTTGGTGAAGCCACAAAAACCATTCCCTTTGCACAAGACCGTCTAAAAA
>CAYGQG010000202.1:0-2474 GCA_964351955.1 uncultured Micavibrio sp.
CATTGACCATCGTGCCTTCATCGGAAAGTTGCTTACACACTTTTAAGCCCGCTTCGGTTAGCGGGACTTTGACAGCGATGTTGTCGCCCCATGTTCTGATCTCGTTTGCTTCGGCGAGCATTGCATCATACTCGGTGGATGCGACTTCGGCGGAGACAGGACCGTCAACGACGCTACAGATGTCTTTGATGACTTCTTTGAAGTCACGCCCTGATTTGGCGATGAGTGACGGGTTGGTTGTTACCCCGTCCAAAAGACCCGTTGAGGCGAGGTCGTTAATTTCATTGATGTCCGCTGTGTCGACGAAGAATTTCATGGCTGTCCTTTTATGCGTAAATTGTTATTCTGTACTTTGTGTATAACGGGTTTCACGGAATTCTCAACATATGAATATCGGAATTGTCGGAGCAGGGATTATCGGCGTGAATACGGGGCTTGTTCTCGCGCAGGATGGGCATAATGTTACCATCCTTTCACGGGATCGTATTCAAAAGACGACAAGCTGGGCTGCAGCGGCGATGTGCTATCCCGTGAATGTCGAAGAAACGCAGCGTTGCCGCGATTGGTTCAATACATCGATAGAGCATATGAAACGACTCTCGGAGATCGAGGGCAGCGGTGTGCATGAAGTCGATTGGATGAAATGCACCCGCGAGGCGCGGTTTAATGCGCCGTTCTGGTTGAATTGTGTGGATGATTGGCGTTTGTTGCAGGAAGATGAGTGTCCGCAAAGTTATGTCAGCGGTTTATATGCACGCATTCATGCGATGCATGTTGATGTTTATTATCCGTGGATGGTGACTGAATTTGAAAAGGCGGGTGGGAGTATTTCCTATGTCGAGCTTGGAAATCTGACCGAGATTGCAGATGATTTTGACCTTGTGATTAATTGCACGGGCGTGTTCGCAAAAGATATGGCGAATGATCACATTGTGAAGCCGGCACGGGGGCAGGTGGTGGTGGTCAAGAACCCGGGAATTACAAAGAGCATAACCAGTTTTGATGAGCCGCATTATATTTACCCAAGGGGGGATCAGTGTGTGATTGGCGGGTCGTTTGAAGAGGGGCGGTGGTCGATGAGTGTGGATGATGAATTGACCCAAGCGATTTTAAAACGCGCGGTTGAATTCGATGAGCGATTGAAAAATCCTGAAATTATAGATGTGCGCGTTGGGCTTCGCCCTTTGCGCCCAGAGGTGCGGATGGAGAAAGATGCGCTGCCTGACGGTACGCCGTTGATCCATAATTACGGACATGGCGGCGCGGGGTATACGTTGTCGTGGGGATGCGCAGAAGAGGTTAAAGGCCTAGTGCCTGCTCATCGATGTTGATACCGGGGGATGCTAGTGTTGCCAGATAGCTTGTGGCGCGGAATTTAAACATCTGGACTTCATGCAGGTGTCTGCGTGCGAACTGGGCAGGTCCGTTTTCGATGTTGTCGATAAGTATCTGATCGTTTTCTTCGTCCAGCTCGAGCCCCAGGAAGGTTGTACCTTCTCTGATTGCACGGTTGTAATGATTGGCGACCATAGCCATGTACGGCAAGTTGGAGATGAGTTGGTCGATGTCTTGCTGGTCTAATTCTATGTGGCTCTCAAACAGACTTACTTCATCAATACGTTTTGCAATATTGCCTATGACTGCATGCAGATCGGTTAGGTGCATCATTGCGTCGATATCCGCGTCTTCAGGTTGGTGTGACAAGGCTTCGCCAACCAGAGTCTCTATTCTACGCCAGTTTTCGGCAAGTTTGATTGTCTGGTCTTTGCGTTCGGTTGTCCCGTTGGCAACGTAGCCCAAGGTGAGGCGCTGGACGAATACACCTGAATCATTTGCGGCCTCGCCGAGTATGTTTGTACGCGTAAATAACGCGGCCTTGTGCAGTATGTCTTTCAAACGCATGGTTTGCTGTCCTATAAATAATGGATGCGCAGTTTTACAACAGAATATTAGTTATGTCAAATAAACCTGATATAGGCAGTTTTGATTTCGGAGATGAGGAGCCCGTGCCGGCGGTTTCCGGCGCTCAGGCTGTGCTTGTACCGTATCCAGTCGATAAGGCGTATGACTATATTGTGCCTGAGGATTTAGACGTGCAGGCGGGGGATTATGTGACCGTACCGTTAGGTGGGCGAGAGATTCCGGCGGTGGTTTGGGGCGATGCGGCGGGAGATGTGAAGCCCGCCAAGCTTAAAGAAGTTGTTTTTAAGCATTCGATGAAGCCGATGCCCAAGGTGATGCGTGATTTCATTGATTGGGTTGCGGATTACACAATGACACCGCGTGGTTTTGTTTTGAAGATGGCGCTGTCGGTGCAGGGAGCTTTGATCCCGCCTAAACCCGCCAAAGGGTATCAAGCGGCGAACGATGTTGCGTCCGTAAAGCTGACTGAAAAACAGCAGCAGGTTATGGATGTGTTGGCGGATAATGTGCCGCGTATTGCGGCCGATATTGCACGGGAAGCAGGCGTGAGT
>CAYGQG010000203.1:0-2443 GCA_964351955.1 uncultured Micavibrio sp.
TGTGGCAGCAGTCGAAGCGATAATTAATCGGCAGCAAGATCTACGAGGCGGCTTTCAACGAAGTCTGCGCTGAAGGCAGAGATTTTTTCGATGTGAGTTTTGAATTCATCGAATTGGCTGAGTTTTTCACCTGTTTTTTCAGACATGTAGAGTGATTTGTTAATCTCAAGTTGTAGGGAGTGGTATCCCGTAGCGGGAGACGAATATTGTTCAACCAATTCAACACCTTTGAACGGATCGTTTACAGAAACGCTGTAGCCGAGTTTACGGATGAAGGCTCGTAATTCCATGGTCAATTCACGGTCGCAGGATGTGCCGTCGCGGTCGCCCAAGACAAAGTCGGCGGGTTTAGGACGATTGCCGATTAGGCCGATTGAGCGTTTCGGGTAAGCACTGGCGGACGGCATGGAGTGGCAGTTGATATGCCAGACCTGACCGAAATTATAATGTGTTTCTTTTAGCAGTTCTTCGAGAGTGTTGTGATACGGGCGGTAATATTTTTCGATGCGCTGGACGATTTCTTCGGAGCTTAAAGCGCGGTCGTAAACGGGAATTCCGGGTTTAACCAGACGGCGGATCAGGCCGATACCCGCATGGGAACGGGGGCTGGGGTTTATTTCAAACGGGCCGGACCATTCATCGTCCAAAAGTTGTTCATCCACATCGTCAGCGGCGCGGTTTACGTCGATATAGCTGCGTGGGAAATGGGCGTGGAGGAAGGTGATGCCGTAATCGGGAGTGTGGGCGAATAATTCGTCGACATATTTGTCTTCTGCGGCTTCCAGAGTTTCGAAGTCGCAGGCATAGCCGAAATCTTCGGGGTAATCCGTGCCGCTGTGGGGTGAGTCAAACACCACAGGCAGCGGATTTTCAGGTTTGTCGACGGAAATAACACTCATAATTCTTTTAAATCATACACCAGAAGGCATTTACAGCAATAGCTGACCCGTGGTTAATATACCTCGTTGGAAATAAAGAGACAGAGACATGCACGACATAAAATACATACGCGAAAATCCCGATGCCTTTGATGCGGCTATGCAACGCCGTGGAAAAGGGGCGCAGAGTTCGTCCCTGTTGAAGTTGGATGAGGAGCGCCGCGCAATTCAGACGGAATTGCAGGAGTTGCAGGCCAAGCGTAACGAAGAATCCAAGAAAATCGGCGAGATTAAGAAATCCGGCGGTGACGCGCAGGCGCAGATGGATGCGGTTGCGGCGATGAAGGATGATATGGCGGCGTTGGAAGAGCGCGAGCGTACGGTTGCCAGCTCTTTGGATCAGCATTTGGCTGGTTTGCCGAATATTATGGCCGAGGATGTGCCGGATGGTGCAGATGAAGACGAGAATGTCGAGGTGCATAAATGGGGTGAGCCGAAAGGTGATAAAACGCCCGAGCATTACGAGATCGGCGAAGCGCTGGGCATGATGGATGCGGAAGTCGCGGCGAAGATGTCCGGTGCACGATTTACGTTGTTGAGTGGTGGTTTGGCGCGGTTGGAACGAGCATTGGGGATGTTCTTCCTCGATGTGCATACGCAGGAGCACGGTTATACCGAGGTTTCCCCGCCGTTGATGATCAAGGATGATGCGATGTTTGGCACGGGGCAGTTGCCTAAATTCGCCGAAGATCAATTCCGCACTACGCGGGATGATTGGTTGTTGCCGACATCCGAGGTGCCGTTGACGAATATTGTTTCAGGCGAGATCGTTGATGAAGATTATCTGCCGCGTCGTTATACCGCGTTTACGCCGTGTTTCAGGCAAGAGGCAGGTTCGGCGGGTAAGGATACGCGCGGGATGATCCGTCAGCACCAGTTCTATAAAGTCGAGCTGGTTAGTGTAACAACGCCGGAAAAGAGTGACGAAGAGCATAAGCGGATGCTTGATTGTGCTGAAACGGTGTTGAAAAAGCTCGAGCTGCCGTTCCGTACGGTTGTGCTGTGTAGTGGTGATACAGGTTTTGGCGCGCGCAAAACGTTTGATATCGAAGTCTGGTTACCGGGGCAGGGCCGTTACCGTGAGATTTCAAGTTGTTCTAACTGCTGGGATTTCCAAGCACGCCGTATGAATGCACGCACCCGCCCGAAGGGTGAGAAGCAGACACGTTTTGTGCATACGTTGAATGGTTCCGGCGTTGCGGTTGGTCGCGCGCTGATCGCGGTGATGGAAAATTACTATGACCCAGCCGATGGCGGTATCTTCGTTCCCGAAGTCCTCAAGCCATATATGGGCGGTATCGAGAAGATCGTGAAAGAAAAGGCCGCATCGAAGGCGGCCTAATTCCAAATTCGTAATTTTGACTTTAGCTTAACTGCCGAATTTTACTTCCGGCGGTTCGGCCATGGCTTTGGCCATTGAAGGCTCGACCTCGAAGAAGTCTTCCTGCGTGAAGCCGAATTGTCCGGCGATGATGTTGGCAGGGAATTGTTCGACAGCCGTATTG
>CAYGQG010000204.1:0-2397 GCA_964351955.1 uncultured Micavibrio sp.
AGACACCGCCGCGTTGATCCGTGATGCGCTCGATGGTAAGTTTGCGAAAGCAGCTTAACTCCTCCAAAACCCGCAGAAACCGTGTAAAAAAGCGACTTATCCGCAATTATCATAAAATTTAGATAAAATTTTAGATAAATTTAAAATGTATTAACTATTTCGGGCTTACCATAAAAATAGAGGCGGTGAATCATTGCTGCCCTCTTATTACGGTGGTTTAGCGCATGTTTGGTTTTCAATTTCTTCAAGTGAAACCTGAAAAGGTTTTACGTCGCTTAAAGGATTTCGAGTTATTTTGTTTGGGTGAAAAACAAATGACACCGGAACATTTTCAAACCCTCAACGAAGAACTTTCTATGAGTGCCGTCCTTCATATCGGCTCGCGATACTATCGCAAAGACACGGATGGCAAACATCTTATCTGGCGTGGTCATGACAGCAGAGAACATGATCTGGGACGTATCGACGATTTAAAAATCCGCAACAAAGGCCCCGGGTTTCATCGCATCACAACAAACGCATTGGCCGGCGATCACGTCAAGAAAACAGATGTCATCGACCTGCCAAAAAGCAATCACCATCAAATTACGGTCGTGGAATTAAAAGACGGCACGAACGGCATCGGCCCGAATTACAAAACGGCTCTTCGCAACGCCGCACTTAAAATGCATTTGAAATGCGCGTTCGAAAAAGCCAACAAAACAGACATCTGGAAACGTTACTACGGCAACTGCTAGGACTTACGAACAACGCGCACACCCGTTTCGGGATAGTCATATTTTTCAAGGTGATATTCATCACCTTTTTTTATGGCTGCATCCGCTGACCAATGATTAATGATCAAACCAAGATCAGGGCGCGGACGCTCTTCCTGCACACCATCGGGCGGCGTTCCTATATAAAAGAAACCACCAACAGCATCCGCTTCATCCAACCCCAGCTTTGCACATACCGCTTCATCATACGCATACCACTCGGTCAGCCATTGCGCACCAAACCCCTGCGCATTTGCCGCGAGCAGTAAATTTTGCGATGCCGCGCCAACGGTCATCAATTGCTCCCACATCGGCTTCTTGCTTTTACGCATCCGCATCACCAAACCAATCACCAACGGCGCACGCATAAACCGATTACGCTCTCGTTCAATCTGCGACGCTTCGGCCTCGGGATTATTCTGCGCATAAATTTCAGCAAACACATTCCCCGCGTTCAAACGTGCCTCACCTTCAAACACAAGAAAATAAAACGGCACGACCTTACCGTGATCGGGGACACGGGCCGCCGCCTGCAAAATCGTTTCAAGCTGATCCGAAGATGGCCCGGGTGCGAGCAGATCATCTGCCTTTACGCTACGCCGCTTAAGAAGGTATTCGAGGGTTTCATTGCTGGCTTTCCCTGACCATGTGTCCATGCTATATCCTGTATCTGTTTCACAAGATATGGCGAAAAAAGGCGGGCAAATCAATGCAGGATTTGAATCTAGGTGACTGGGATCAACTAAAAGACATGACCATCGAAGTCTGGGAACACGGCTTCATGGGCGTGGATATAGGCAGCATCGTAATCGCTGTTCTGATTTTCGGTGGTTTTCTGGTCATTCGCGGCCTGTTCAGCAAATTCGTTCTCTATAAATTTAAAAGCTGGGCTGAAACCTCATCCACAAAAGTTGACGATAAAATCGTCGAGGCGCTGATCCCGCCTGTAAAATTCATTCCCGTAATTTTAGGCATATTCTTTGCCGCGCAATACCTGAAACTGGATGGTGGCCTTGCCGAATTCGTACAACGCGGCGAAAAATCCCTGATTGCCTTTGTGATCTTCTGGGCCATTCACCGTGCCGCGGAACCTCTCAGCCACTCCGTCAAAAAACTGGAACGCCTGCTCAATCGCTCGATGTTCCAATGGGTGTTTAAAGCCTTAAAAGTCATCATCATCTTTATCGGCGGTGCGGTCATCCTCGAAATCTGGGGCATTGCTGTCGGCCCTCTGCTTGCGGGTTTAGGGCTGTTCGGCGCGGCCGTAGCACTCGGCGCACAAGATCTGTTCAAAAACCTGATCGGCGGTATCACTATTCTGGCTGAAAAACGCTTCCACCCGGGCGAATGGATTTTCGTCGACGGCGTGGTCGAAGGCACAGTCGAAGAAATCGGCTTTCGCTCAACAAAAGTTCGCCGCTTCGACAAAGCACCTGTGCATGTTCCAAACTCACAGCTTTCCGATGCCGCTGTCACAAACTTCTCGCGCATGACATTCCGCCGTATCTACTGGAAAGTCGGTGTCGAATACCGCACAACAACCGAGCAGCTTAAAATCATCCGTGACGGCATCATGAAATACATCGAGGAAAGCGGTGACTTTGAGCTCAGCGATCAGGTAAACACCTTCGTGCGTATAGAC
>CAYGQG010000205.1:0-2379 GCA_964351955.1 uncultured Micavibrio sp.
AAGAATGAGCAGGATAAACAGCGCCCCGATACAATTGACCCTGAAGATGGGCAAGTGGCTGATTTTGCGAATAAAATTAGCATGAGTGAGCTTGATGCTCTTCGCTCTCAGATCGAACCATGCTGGAATGTTCCTGCCGGTGTAGAATATGCGGAACAATTAGTCGTTACGCTGCGTTTGCAAATGAACCGCGATGCTACAGCCCGTAGTGTTGATGTTATTCGTGACGGAGGACGTTATAATCGTGACTCAACATTCAGAGCTGCCGCAGATTCTGCAATGCGCGCTATTCGTAATCCAAGGTGCTCACCGTTCAAACTGCCCCCCGAAAAATATGATCAATGGAAGACGATTGTCATTAATTTCGACCCCAGCAGTATGCTATAACTCACCTGATGAAGGAGTTCTGATTCTATGAAACGTTTTTTCCTATTTGTTTGTGTTCTGTTGTTGCCGATCTCTGCGCGGGCAGAAATTGAAATCGATTTGACGAGAGGCGTTATTGAGCCGTTGCCTATAGCAATCACCAGTTTTTATGCTGGTTCTTCGAATAATCAAAACTACGCTACGCAAATTCCCGGTGTGATTTCATCTAACCTTGAAGGTTCGGGCTTATTTAAACCTGTTAATCCCCGCGCGTTTGTACAATCAACAAATTCTATCGAGACCGACGGTCCGCGATTTGGTGAATGGCGCGCAATCGGTACGCAAGCGCTCGTTACGGGAACTGTCACGCAAACCAATGACGGACGCACCCGCGTTGAGTTCCGCCTCTGGGATGTGTTCAGTGAGAAACAGCTTACAGGCTTTGCCTATATGACCACGCCGCAAAACTGGCGACGTATATCGCACATTATCTCCGATGAGATTTATAAGCGCCTGACGGGTGAAGCAGGGTATTTCGATACACGCATTGTCTATGTTGCGGAAAGCGGCTCGCCCGAAAAACGTGTCAAACGTCTCGCGATCATGGATCAGGATGGTCAAAATCATAAATACCTTACGGATGGACGTGAATTGGTTCTAACACCACGCTTCTCACCATCACGCCAGCAGATCACCTATATGTCATACAGCCGCAAAGGCCCGCAGGTCTATCTGTATGACATCAACTCAGGCCGCCATGAAGCATTGGGAAATTTCCCGAACATGACATTCGCGCCTCGTTTCTCGCCTGATGGCTCGAAGGTCATCATGTCTATGGCAACAAACGGCAACACCGACATTTACGAAATGCCGCTAAGTTCACGCAGATTGCGCCGTATCACAACAAATTCCGCCATTGATACTGCGCCGTCTTATGCGCCCGATGGCAAACGTGTTGTATTTGAATCCGACCGTGGCGGCAGCCAGCAGCTTTACACAATGGGCATCGACGGATCGAACGTGCAGCGCATTACATTCGGTAAAGGCCGTTACGCCAACCCTGTCTGGTCACCGCGTGGTGATTTGATCGCCTTTACCCGTATGTATCAGGGTAAGTTCTATATCGGCGTTATTCGCCCTGATGGTTCGGGTGAACGTTTGATCACGAATGCGTATCACGTGGAAGGGCCAAGCTGGTCACCCAATGGTCGTGTACTGACATACTTTAAGGAACGTCCTGTCGGGGCAGGTGGTCGTCAACGTGAGGCAAAAGTCTATACGATTGATATCACGGGCTATAACGAACGTTGGTTGCGTACACCGCAAGACGCTTCTGACCCTGCATGGAGCCCCGTAAACCCTTAACGCTTTAAGGCAGGTCTTTGAAAAATTCGATGACCTGCCTGTAAGTATCGCGCTTGAACGGCACGATCAGATCAAGCGTATCTTCGATTGATACCCATTGCCATTTCTGGAATTCCGGCTGATCAAAAGCACGTAAATTGATGTCGCTATCTTCGCCTAAAAAACGCATAGCCACCCAGTATTGCTCTTGCCCGCGAAACTGTCCGTTCCAGAGCTTATTGCGTAAGCGACGGGGAAGGTCATAACGGGTTGTTCCATCCGCAATTTTTAAAATCTCGGCTTTGTCCGTGCCAATTTCTTCGCCGAGTTCACGCATCGCTGCTGCCTCAAGGTCTTCGCCTTCATCAATCCCGCCTTGGGGCATTTGCCATGCTCCGGGAGTGTCAATGCGTTCACCCACGAAGATATGGCCTTGCGCATTGAACAACGCAATCCCGACACAAGGTCTGTATGGACGGTCTTTGAAATCTGTCATGTTTAATTGCGCTCGGTATCAGGCGCAGCCGCAGCAGAAAGAGGAACGGAAGCGATGCCTTGCTCTTCTAATGATGCTAACCAGCCTTGCAGGGCCTTTAGATTTACGGGCGAGGGCGTGATCACCACAACGGCATGGCCATTCTTTTCGATCATACCGTAGACTTTTTGTAC
>CAYGQG010000206.1:0-2337 GCA_964351955.1 uncultured Micavibrio sp.
GCTTCATTACATGTGCGAAAGCATGGGAAGGCTCGAGCGCAGGGATAATGCCTTCGAATTTGGTGCAAGCCTGAAACGCGTCCAAGGCTTCCTGGTCCGTAACCGATACGTAGTTGACTCGTTTCTGGTCAAACAGCCATGCGTGCTCCGGTCCGATACCGGGGTAATCGAGACCGGCGGAGATTGAGTGTGCTTCGGTGATTTGACCGTCTTCATTTTGCAGGAAATAGCTTTGCATGCCGTGGAGCACACCCGGTGAACCGCCTGTTAAGCTGGCGGCGTGTTGGTCGGTGTCTACACCATGACCGCCCGCTTCTACGCCGATCATTTGTACGTCGCTGTCGTCCAAGAACGGATAGAACAGGCCCATAGCGTTTGATCCGCCGCCGATACAGGCAACAAGAGAGTCAGGCAAGCGGCCCTCGCGCTCCATCATTTGTTCTTTCAATTCCGTGCCGATAATGGATTGAAAATCACGGACCATCTGCGGGAATGGGTGAGGACCGGCGACTGTACCGATGAGGTAGAACGTGTCATGCACATTAGTGACCCAGTCACGCAAAGCCTCGTTCATCGCGTCTTTTAGCGTTCCTGAACCGCTTTCGACTGCTTTGACTTCTGCGCCGAGAAGCTTCATTCGGAAGACATTCGGGGCTTGGCGTTCAATATCGGTTGCGCCCATAAACACGGTACAAGGCAGGTCGAACAGTGCGCAGACGGTGGCGGTGGCTACGCCGTGCTGGCCCGCACCTGTTTCACAGATAATGCGGGTTTTGCCCATGCGCTTGGCGACCAGAATTTGCCCGAGGCAGTGATTGATCTTGTGTGCGCCCGTGTGGTTCAGCTCGTCACGTTTGAAATAGATTTTCGCACCGCCTAAGGCTTCAGTTGCGCTTTTGGCGTAGTAAAGCGGGGATGGGCGGCCGACATAGTCGCGTTGTAGCTCTTCAAGCTCTTCCCAGAATTTGGGGTCATCCTTGGCTGCATTATAGGCTTGTTCGACCTCTAAAATCAGCGGCATCAGGGTTTCGGCGACATAGCGCCCACCATACGGGCCGAAATGTCCGCGCTCATCGGGCTGGTTTTTAAATGAATTGGCTTTCATAGCCGCTTATATAGTGGTTTTTACCGCTTCGATAAAGGCTTTTATCTTTTCGGGGTCTTTTTGGCCCGGTGCGCTCTCTACACCGCTGGATACATCAACCGCATCGGGGGAGAGTTGAGCGAGCGCATCACGCACGTTTTCGGGGGTTAACCCGCCGCCCAGCATCCATGGTTTGGAGAATGTGCGCCCCTCTAGCAAGCTCCAGTCGAATTTGTGGCCCGTTCCACCCGGCAAGGTGGCTTTTTCGAGCTTGGAATCGAAGAGCAGCCAGTCTGCAGCGGCTTCGAAGCCTGCTATATCGGTCAAGTCGGTTTCTTCGCGGACACGGATCGCCTTCATCACCGGCATTTTGTATTTATTTTTGATCTCGGCAATACGGCCCGGTGTTTCATTGCCGTGGAGTTGCACCATATCGAGCTGTACACCCGTAAGGACACGATCGAGCAGTTCATTATCGGGATCGACGAACAGACCGACAGAACGGACAGCGGTTGGGACGGCACGAGCCAGATTCCACGCGATATCGAAGGATATGTTACGTGGGCTGGGTTCGTAGAAGACAAAACCGACGAAGCGCGCACCCGCGTCAATCGCCACGGTCAGATTTTCAGGATCGGATAATCCGCAAATTTTGACCGTGGTGTCTGCCATTTACTTGTCCAGCGCTTTACGTGCCTTGTTCATGTCCTGATGATCGCTTTGGTTCATCGGGTCGTTCTCCAGTGATTGTTCTTTCGCTGGAGGCATTGTGCGGTTTTGCATGGCGTGCTGGTAGTAGTTGGACAGTACGGTTACGCCCAATACCGTTAGCAGGGGCTGGAGGTAGAAGGTTACAGGGATCATGATTGCCGCGCCCATGATGAAAGCAGCATTGCCCATTGTTCCACCGTCTGCGCCGCTTACTGCTGCTGCGCCACCGAGGAATGCGATGCTTGCAAAGGCTAAGATCATGTATCCTATCATGACCAAGACCACTCTCCATGCGCTCAAAAAATTACTGGCGATGATTTTCCAGACATAGCCTTTGGTTAAGCGATAGGATTGTTTCAGGGTCAGGTCGTTTCCTGTTGCCTTTGACGGGAAGTAGAACAGGAATTTGAACGTGAGATAGATCGCGTAAATTACAGACGGGAATATCAGGATCAGCATGAATTTCATGCCTGTCAGTCCGGCAATGACTCCCGAGATTACACCGACGAAAAACGGGATCAAAAAGGCGATCAAGAATACTC
>CAYGQG010000207.1:0-2316 GCA_964351955.1 uncultured Micavibrio sp.
AGCTTATGGTTTTTTGACGACGAGTTTTATGTGGATTCGTTTGCTGTTGTCATTAAGAGTATCGTCACTGCTGCTATCGCAGATAATATCGATCCGCTAAGGCGGCCAAGTCAGACAAACTGGTGAGGCCGTCGCCTGCAGGCTCCACAGATTTCATAAGATCTGTCAGAGAACCCTCAGCCGCCAGTTTATCTGCAAAAAGATCTGCTATAGAACCGTCACCCATAAAGGCATTTTAAGCCAGAGGGCTTAAGAAGAGTTTAATGAAATCAGTATTTTAAGGGTTAAACGTGCGCTTCAGCAGCATCTAGCTCTGCTTCTCTTTTAACAAGAATATCATCTTCAACCGCGCCGCTAATGCCTTCAAAATTAATAGCAAGCTCTAAGCCAAGCTGACGGGGTACAGTTCTTGAAGTGATAATTTGGAGTTTAGGAAAAAAGGCTGTTTCAGCCCTTTTTTGTGCGATAAGCAAAAGTATGGAAATTTCGTAATCTAATGAATTGTTTAGACAAAATTAAACTTAGAATAGTATTATTCTTATGAAATAATAGGGATGCTAGGTTTTTAGAATGGTTGGTGACGCAAGTTTGAGCAAGCAATTCAAAATTGTTGAAGGAAGTCAGGTAGTTATCGCTGATGAAAGTGGTAATGACTTTCGTGATGCGGCTCTAATTGTGCGCGATTTTCTAGCACAAACAGATGGTCGCACCGAATTATATTCTATAACGCCCGGTAAACAGGCCGAGTCTATAGCATTGCAGCTTGAATTGGCTTTAGATCGAGATGAAAGCACGGTGACTTTAAGTCGAAGCGACTTTGTGTGTCTTACAAGCCTACTTTCTGAATATGAAAGCCATGGCTTTGGACATATGAGACTTACGGGTAGCGATGAAGCCCCTGTTTCCGATGATCGCTATAAAGATATAAGTCAGCGCTATGATGCTGCTGCAGAAGCTCTTTTTCCGATTGAGCAATGATAAATAAAACAAGCCTCTAACAATAAGAGGCGAAAATTGTGGGTGTGTAAATGGCGGATAACAGGCGTGTTATAGCGCATGGTATTGTTACCGGTCACGCGACGAATGAAGCGCGTGGAGGCGCAAATCATCATCTGGATGATTTGTTCGGCATTGAACATGGCCCTGATCTAGGTCTTTTTGATGCTAATGACAATCTAGACAGCAACAGACTTCGTGAATACATGACGGAGATGTTTGCAAAGTCTGATACTCAGGTTGTGACTCTGAAAGGCGGTGTCACACATATTTACAATCCTACAGATAACGTTCTTGTAACATTAGACCCTAAAAACGCAGGCGATTTTGGAACGATATATAGGCCAAGCGATCCGGATAAGTTTCAGCGGATCGTAGCCGCTGCAGGACGGGAAAATCCCCAGTCGCCGCCTCGACCCAGGGTAGGGCCTCGAGCCGTTGACGGAGCCATCGGTAAATTCGAAGAACGCATATCAAAAAATCCCGGCATGATGAATCTGCTTCAGCGCAAAGCCGACGAGCTTGGGGTAGAGGTTGAACCGATCAAAGGGGTGTTCCCGGTGAGACCAGAAGATCCGCAACTCACCGATGCCAGAGCAGAAATCGATGAGGCGGTTGCTGTTAATCCTGATCTTGTAGAAGCACAGGAGAACGGAATTACTGCCATCACCGAAGACGGTAAGACAATCGAAGTCACGTCCGACGGCTCTAATGCAACCATTACAATAGAACAAGACGGTCGCACACAAACTGTTGAGGTTCCCGCAGGAAGTAATCTGAATTCCTGGATGGAAGATGTAGGTAAAAGGCTTGGTTTAGCTGCCCCTGTTATTGTCGGTGTAGCGATACTTACGACAGGCGGATCGCCTGCGGAAGCGGCGGAGGGTGCTGCTATGGCGGCAATCCCTTATTCCGAGGCGGGCGTTCTGGCTTACGAGGGTGATATTGAGGGTGCGGCCCGGGCCGCAGTTGTTGAAACAGCCGGAAATTACGGCTGTGTCGCCGGTGCGGGTGTTGTCGGGGGGTATGCCGCTGCCGCAACCAGCTGGACAGGCTTAGGGGCAATAGTTGTTGGCGTCATTGGAGCCGCTGTAGGGTGTATCGGTGGAGCAATAGCAGCAAGCTTTACTGCAGAGGCTGTATACGATGCGCTACCTGATGGTGCTAAAGAGCATATTTCTGCCGATGATGTTGAAACACTTCTTCAGCAACTACCAACGGAAGTAAACGATCATATGCCACCTGAGATTCAGGCTCTGGTCACTCAAGCCAATAGAGTGCGTGCCCTTGATCCAGAGAACGCAGGGTACTTAGAAGCCA
>CAYGQG010000208.1:0-2286 GCA_964351955.1 uncultured Micavibrio sp.
AGATGAACAAGCAATTCGATGTGGTGCTGGCGCTCGAGATTATCGAGCATGTTCAAGAACCGCAGGATTTCGTGCAATCAGTGGCAAAACTTTGCAAACCCGATGGGTTGGTGATTTTCTCGACCCTGAACCGTAATCCAAAATCTTTCCTGATGGGGATTGTTGCCGCCGAGCATATTTTACGATGGGTACCGCGCGGAACGCATAGCTGGAAGAAGTTTGTTCGCCCGAGCGAGCTTTCGCGGATGGGCCGTCAATGCAACCTTTCGGCCAAAAATATAACCGGGCTGATTTTCAACCCGGTTAAGAATGATTTTGCGTTGTCAAAATCGGACCTTGATGTGAATTACCTCATGACTTTCAAAAACGCTGCTTAAGCAGCTGTCTTGATCGACACTTTTCCGCCCTGATTACAATCATAAATCGCATCGAGCAAAACCTGTCTTGGAATTCTTGATTCCGTATCATTCTGAAGCATGTCTTGGATTTCATCATACTTATAAAGAATGTTCATACCGACATTACGGCAGCTAAACATGATTGTGTAGTTGGATGGTGCTGTACCGTATTTAGTACATGTGTATGACCAGTTTGTTGCGTATCTACTCTGCATGGTGGTTTCCCCAAATATTAACTAATTCTTAACGTACTAGAACATTAACAAAATATTAATATTATGTCAAATAAATAAATCTCGCCAAAGGGCTAGTCAAAAGGCCAAAAAGGGCTTATTTCAACAATATGAACATGTTAACAACCACCGCACTTATCGCCGCTATGCTCCTTGTCCTCGTCGTTTTGGGCCTTGGGATATTTTCCATGACCAAAGGCGGAGAGTTTAACAAGAAACATGGTAACAAATTGATGCAAGCCCGCGTCATCATACAAGGGGTTGCTTTGGCCCTTCTCGCGCTGGCATACTATTCCTCACAAACATCGTAACTCACTTACATTAAGAGCCTTTTTGTATGAAAATTCTTGTCCCTGTGAAACGCGTGGTCGATTACAACGTCAAAGTACGTGTGAAGTCCGACCAGTCCGGCGTTGAACTCGCTAATGTCAAAATGTCCGTTAACCCGTTCGACGAAATTGCCGTCGAGGAAGCCGTTCGCTTGAAAGAAGCAGGAAAGGCCACCGAAGTGATCGCCGTATCTATCGGCCCCGAGAAAGCTCAGGAACAGCTTCGTACAGCCATGGCGATCGGTGCGGATCGCGGAATTCTGATTAAGACCGACGATCCGATTGATCTGGGCGGTGTCGAGCCTTTGGCCGTGGCTAAAGCGCTTAAAGCTCTAGTTGAAAAAGAAAGCCCTGATCTCGTAATCATGGGCAAGCAATCAATTGATGATGATTCAAACCAGACTGGTCAGATGCTCTCTGCCCTGCTCGGCTGGTCACAAGGTACTTTTGCATCCGAGCTGGATATCGATGGCGGTGCTATCAAGGTGACTCGCGAAGTTGATGGCGGTCTTGAAACACTTGAGCTAAAAGCTCCTGCCATCATCACAACTGACCTTCGTTTGAACGAGCCGCGCTATGCGAAGCTCCCGGACATTATGAAAGCGAAGAAGAAACAGCTCGATGTAATCGAGCCTTCCGAGCTTGGTGTTGATTTCACCCCCCGTCTTGAAGTTGTAAAAGTGGCCGAGCCATCCAAACGCGAAGGCGGTGTTAAGGTCGAGAGTGTTGATGCACTGATCGACAAACTTAAAAACGAAGCCAAGGTTATCTAAGATGGAATATGCAGGTTTCTGGCGCAGAACAGGCGCGATGATGCTGGATACATTCGTGTTTATGCTGCTGTATTTCACGTTGGATATTTTCACAGGGCACAACTTCTTTCTAACCAATGTCCTGTACCAAGCAGCCTGTGCGCTTTATTTCATCGGTATGACAGCTTCGCCGTATCGCGGGACAATCGGTCAGCACGCCCTATCCATCCAGATCGGGACACGTGATGATCAACAACTCTCCATCATCCAATCCGCAATGCGCTATATTTTCTGGATGCTGCCTGCTTGGCCTTTGGTCATCTACAGCTCTATGCCCGAATATGGTGCGACGCTTGATAAAATGGGCACGTTTGACCCAAGCTCCGATGACGCAGCGGTGTTTTTAGACTTCATGCAATCGCCGGAAGTGCAAAGCTTTATGATTACCAGCGGTATACTGGTCGGTATCGCCTCTATCGGCGGTTTAATCTGGGGTATCTCCATTGCCGTTTCGAAAGAAAAAGCCGGTATTCACGATTTAATTTGCAAGCAACGCGCATTCAAAAAATAAGAA
>CAYGQG010000209.1:0-2228 GCA_964351955.1 uncultured Micavibrio sp.
CTGCACACCCACCAGCGAGTTCGCCACAGCCAGACCAAGGTCATTATGGCAGTGAGTGGAGACAATGGCCTGGTCGATATTCGGCACGCGGTCAAAGATCATCGCGATTTTCGCGCCATATTCCGCAGGCACGGCGTAGCCGACCGTATCGGGGATGTTGATTGTACGCGCGCCTGCCTTGATTGCCGCTTCGATACAACGACACAGGAAATCATCTTCCGTGCGGCTCGCGTCTTCGGCGCTCCATTCCACATCATCGGTGAATGTACGGGCGAAGGTGACGCTGTCGGTTACCGCATCAAGCACGGCATCCGGCTCCATATTCAGCTTGTGCTTCATATGCAGCGGGCTGGTGGAGATAAAGGTATGGATGCGTTTGCTTTGCGCGGGGGCGATGGCTTTGCCCGCAGCCTCGATATCGGCGTGTTTAGCGCGGGAGAGGCCGCAAACTGTTGCATTCTTCACCATCTTGGCGATTTCATTAACCGCTTCGAAGTCACCGGGGGAGGCAACGGGAAAACCGGCCTCGATCACATCAACGCCCAGCTCATCAAGCAGTTGTGCCATTTTCAGCTTTTCTTCCAAGTTCATGGAACAGCCTGGCGACTGCTCACCGTCACGAAGGGTCGTGTCGAAGATGATTACACGATTGGGATCGTTTTGTATTTTATCAAATGCGCTTGTCATGGTGGCTCCTTATTAATGCGCTGAAATCAGTTTGGCAATGTTTGAAAATGTCCCCTGAAGCGCAGGCGTATCAAAACGCCTTATTCCCGCTCAGGGGCGGATAAGGAGCAGTAGGTTGAGCAGGAGAATGTTCGAATTCTGTTGCATGGGAATATATAAGCTAAATTTTGGGTTGGAGCGCAAGCTTTTTATGCTTTGCAGTCCAATGACTGGCCTTCACCAGCGTCTTCGGGAATTGTTTTCAGGACCACGCCGCCTTTGCCATCCTTTGCGTAAATTACGGTCGGAACCGACTTCACCCCATCATCTTGGTCAGGACGGCGTTTACGCTCTGTCTTTTTTGACACAGATGCGGGTTTCTCTCCGCTTTTATGCGGCCAGCGCGGCGGTAAACGACGGCGCTCTTCCTCGTCATTTGCGTGGGATTCAAATGATTTGGTGACCGGCGGAACCGGTGGATCTTGTCTGGGTTTAATTCTCATGACAACGCTTTTAAATTATGACAAATCATTTGTCAATTTTTCGGGCCTCGTCCACCAGCATAATCGGGATGCCGTCACGGATCGGATAAGCCAGTTTTGCCTGTTCCGAAACCAGTTCTTTTGCCGCCGCGTCATAGCGCAGCTCGCTCTTGGTCACAGGGCAAACCAGAATTTCCAGTAATTTGGGATCGAGATCCATGCTCATAGCATTGTATATAGGGGGATTTTAATGGTCAGATCAATGTTTATGACCGCAACACTCTTCGGTTTTTACTGCGAATTCGAGCATCTTTAAAAACAGCTCTTTACGGGTTTTGCAGCATTGCGCCTCGAGCAAAGCTTGTTTTTCCTGCGGATCAAACGGGCAAATCATCGACAGGCAGGTGATCAGTTTTTCATCGCCAGCAGTATCAACGGCGTTCCAATCACAATCCATACTGTGGATTTTGAAGAAGTCCTTCAGGAGTTCTTTGAGGTTTTCACGGTCAATACAAAGTTTGGTAGAGCGACTATGATCGGATTTATACGCATCCCAACTCGGCTTTATAATACGGTAATCCTTGGTGGTTTCCAGTTCTTCCACGAGATCAAAACGGTAAACACCCGAGAGTGTAATCAGATATCGTCCATCGGGAGATTCACTGAATTCAATAATTTTGCCGCAGCAACCCGTTTTTTCAAGCAACGGGTTTTCTGCGTCTTCAGCCTGATTGGGTTTTGGCTGGATCATCCCGATCATACGGTTGGTGGCCATGGCATCTTCGATCATTTGCACATAGCGCGGCTCGAAAATATTCAGCGGCAACCGCCCGCCCGGCAAAAGCAAGGCGCTCGTCAACGGGAACACAGGCAAAGTCTGCGGGAGATCTTCAAATTCCGGGGCGAAAGGGTTTTGTTCCATAACAGTCATATAGGGGAATAATCCTAAGAAAAAAGGATCGTCGAGAGTTTTTTACGCCCCTCGATCGTCAGAGGGTCGCCGTGACCAAGTGCTTCGAAGAATTGCAGCAAGACTTTGCGGGCGGCATCTTCGTTCCAATTTCGGTCCCTTTCTATGGA
>CAYGQG010000210.1:0-2215 GCA_964351955.1 uncultured Micavibrio sp.
TGAGACGCTCGATGAGTGCATCAAGGCCGGTAAAATTCGCCATATCGGGCTTTCCGATGAAGGCGAATGGGGAACGATGAAGTATCTGGAGTTGGCTGAAAAGCACGGCTTACCGCGCATGCAATCGGTGCAGAATGAATATTCCCTGACCTGTCGTTTATTCGAGCCGGGTTTTAGCGAAATTGCCATTGCCGAGGATTGCGGTCTGCTCGCTTGGTCACCGCTTGCGTCCGGTATGTTAAGCGGTAAATATATTGACGGTGCACGCCCCGAAGGCTCACGCTGGACGCTGCTTTCATCAAAACCTGCAAGAGATACCGAGCAAGCACAACAAGCCGTAAAACGCTATGTCGCTATCGCCGAGAAACATGGTCTGGATGTAACACAAATGGCGCTCGCATTTGTGAACTCACGCCCGTTCCTGACATCAAATATCATCGGCGCGACAAGCATGGACCAGCTTAAATCCAATATCGCCTCTATTGATGTTGAGCTATCCTCAGAAGTGCTCAGCGACATCGAGGCCGTCTATAAGGATTATCCGGTCCCTTATTGATAATTCGACCTAGAATATCTCGACGGGATATGTTCCGGCGATACCGAGATATTGAAGGTTGAGTGACGTAGGTGCGCCTCTGTGATCGGGCATGTTAATGACAGCGATGTCGAGGCGTTGATCCATCCCGAGATTTGCAGCTTGTTCAAAGTCATACATAAACTGCACCCTTATCCCTTGAATGACGATAGGCTTCATAGGTGCTTCTTTGCCCCTAATCTTGATTTCACGACCGCAAAATTTGATCGCGTCTTCGGGGGCTGCGTCATAGATGTAGATGTTTTTAAGGTCCATTGTGGTTGTCCGTCCTTTAGTGTGGGCGGGCAACATACGCCTATAAGATATGAATGCAAGGTTTTTTTAACGAGGCAACAGAATCCAGTACTGACCGCGGGATTTCATCGGTCCGGCGATGTCTTCAGCACGGTCGCCATAGCCCCAAAATACATCCCCACGGACAGCGCCGCGGATCGCGCCGCCGGTATCCTGTGCCACCATTAAACGTTGCAACGGACCAGCGTCTTTATAGGGCGGTTCGATGTCCGCCCAAACAGGCACGCCATAGGAAATGAGCGAACGATCAACAGCGAGCGAGCGCCCAGCTGTCAGCGGTACACCTTCGCCACCGATCGGGCCTTCGCCGTCCAGCTTACGGAAGAAAACATACGATGCGTTTGCATTCATAATCTCGTCAGCTTGTGACGGATTATTTTCCAACCATGCGCGGATGGTTTGCAAAGATACGTTTTCTTTTGTTAGCTCGCCGCGTTTAATCAGCTCACGACCGATCGCGTAATACACATGACCGTTCTGCCCCGCGTAACCGATGCGTAGCGCGCCGCCATTATCCATTTGCACAACACCTGATCCTTGGATCTGAACAAAGAACGCATCAATGGGGTCATCAACCCAGACCAGCACCTCACCATTATGCGGCCATTGTCCCGCAACAATTTGCGCACGGGATTCATAGGGTTTGAGATTGCCGTCAACGACACGGCCGGCGATACGTTCACCTTTCAGCTTTTCACGAAAATCGCCGAGCTGCACCATGACCAAATCATCAGGACGTTTATAAAGCGGTGTTTGATATGGGCCGTGCTGTGTAGTCGAGCCTTTCAAAGAGGCTTCGTAATAGCCCGTGAACAAGCCGTTTTTATCACCCGCATCACTGACCAAATATGGCGTGAAACGGTTCTGGATAAAGGCTTTCGCATTGTTTGGTGAAACATTAAGGAAGCTGCGGCATACGGGTTGCCAGTCGCCGTAGGTGCCCGCTTCTTTCAACGGGCCGGCTTTTGCGTCGCTCGGTTTTTTCAATATGCGTTCACAAGATTTTTTAAACGCGGGAATAAAACTTTGCATGTCATCGCCACTCCAGCCAGGGAGGGCAGAGAAATTGCCTTCTGTCAGGCGTAGCTCAACTTTTTTATCGTCATCCGGCTTTTCAGTCGGCGTTGTTGTGCAAGCACTGATTAAAAATACAAAGGCAAAAAGAAAATAACGCATGCGATTTTTTTATCACATGCGCGCACCTTGCAAAATCGTTTTTAATGGGAGTCGGGAATTAATTCGTTGTCGTCTTCGATATCGCCGCGTGTTTCATAAACAAACCATGCAGGATTTTTCGAACGAATCTCACGACCGAATGTCCAGATG
>CAYGQG010000211.1:0-2174 GCA_964351955.1 uncultured Micavibrio sp.
TTTTTTCTTTTTCTTGATTATGCGCCTTAAACTCAGACACAGCAACGTTTACAGCGCGTTTCTGCGCGTTCAGATCAGTATCGGGAACATCGATTTCCTGCAATATTTTCTTTAATTTTGCGTCATCCATATTTTTGTTCCTTTTCAAACTGCGCGTTTAACTTCTTTCGCGCTTCGTGAATACGCCACGATATCGTGCTTTCCTTGACCCCCAACGCTTTCGCGGCCTCTTTATGCGACAACCCCTCACTCATCACGAGCAACAGCGCCTCCTTTTCCCCTTCGGGAAGGGCCTGAACCGCGCTTAGCACCTGCTTGGTGTAAAGTTCCGACTCGCCTTTAGCGCTGGTCGACACTTTCTCAAGCGCTTCGGGGTCGGGATCAGCCGCCTGTGTGTGACGGTTTTGCTTCTTGTACCAATCCTTACCCGCATTGATCGTCAAACGATACAGCCAGCTTGTAAACGCGCACTCCCCCTTAAAGGAATCCAAACCACGCGCCAGCTTGATACAGGCATCCTGCGTAATGTCTTCCGCATCGCTTTGATTGCCGCACCATTTGAACGCCATTTTAAACATGGTCATGTAATGACGGTTCACCAGCTGCTCGAAAGCAGCAGCGTCCCCCTTACGCGCCAGTTTTATCAATGCATCGTCGTCCATAAAGCGCCTTTTACCTATATGACGTTTGTAACTATAAAGTCCTTGGAAAAAATTTCAGCTTTTTATATCTATCTGGCGGATATAGCCCCCATTTGCGGGCTTAAAAACATTGACATTTACCATAACAAATGCGATAAATTCGCTCTTACTTATATATGAGCAAGCGAAATACGGTTTATGAGCTTAACAAGAAACCAAAAAATAGGCGCTTTAAGCGTTGGCGGGCTTTCAGCAGGTGCGATTTTAATCGCTCTGAGCAAAGATGCGCTGATGGCTACGTTTCTGGCCAATACCAGCCCCGCAGATGCCCCGGAAACACCGTCCTATGACGCAGAAGAGCTGCAACAAATCATAAACGGCACATTCGAAACCATTTATGGGCGTAGAATGGCGAGCGCAGAAGACTACGAAATCGCGGCTATCGGCAAACTGTTCACCGAAACAGGCCACTGCACGGCGCAAATTGCAGAACTACAGGGTTACACCACAGCAAGACCGGGAACATTACTGACAACCGCCGCGCATTGCGTAAACAAAGGTGACCATAGCGCGCTTAACTTCGGCACGACCTATCAAACGGCCTCGGGCGAAGAAAAAGATTTTCTCTTGGTCAGCACAGATGAAAACCCCGTGCAGGTATGGATCAACCCGTCTTACGAGCCCGAGCCCAATGGCGATGTAACCAGCGAAGTCAGAGCAGAAGACACAGCACTGATCTTTTATCCCGATGTAACACCGCCTACGGAAATCACGCCGATAACGCAGCGCGTATTCGCTTATCACCTCGCTGAATATAACAGCTATGTCCTAAGCTCCTTCAAAGCTACGGCAGCAGGGTTTTCCGGTGACATGCCACAAGGCAAAAGCATTGACGATGACTGTGAAGGCTCACAGGACCTCAATGGCGAAGTTGTAAGAACATCCTGCAAAATCAACAAAGGTGGAAGCGGAAGCAGCCTGCTGGTTAGAAACATTGCCAACGAGTTGGAAAGCCTCGCCGTTTTATCGGGTGTCTCTGTCAAAGACGGTGAAGTCAATGTAAGCGACGATGAATTTACAAGCTACTACGCCCCTTATTACCACTACCAACTCGATAGCGTGCCTTTCCTTAACAACCCCGACCAATGCGTGCAAGTCATCCCCGCCATCGGCGCAAACCTACGCATGGATGCCGACATGGGCGGCGATACATGGGAAAAAGGCCTTGTTGAAGGCGAAATCCTGAAAGTTCGTGACACGCTCGATTGGGAACGCGCAGAGATCGGCGAACCGAATGTCTGGCTAGAAGTCTTGGAAACAGAAGACGGTCGTGACGGCTATGTTCGAAGTGATGTTGTCGCAGAAATCGCCTGCCCTTAAAACTCGTCTTCAAGCTCGTCCTCGTCGATATACTCGGCGAAATACCGACCCTTCTTCAAGGACCTGAGCTTGTCTTCAAGAAACTCTGAAAAATCATCCGTCACGGTGTCTTTAAAACGGCACGGTTCATCAACAATAATGTCGCAGAAGAAC
>CAYGQG010000212.1:0-2164 GCA_964351955.1 uncultured Micavibrio sp.
CGTATCGCATTGCGGGACCTGGCTTCTCGTGGTGAGCTGCCGGGCGTTGTAAAATCTAGCTGGTAAGGAGGAGTAAGACCCATGGCAATGAGTGATCCTCTTGGTGATATGTTAGCCCGCATCCGTAACGGGCAAATGGCAAATAAAAGCGTGATCGAATGTCCGTTTTCCAAGCTGCGTGAAAACGTATGTAAGGTTCTGGTCGATGAAGGTTTCATCCGCGCATATAATGTTAAAGAGCAAGACAACAACAAAAAAGCGTTGTTCATCGAGCTTAAATATGCTGAAGGCCGCGGTGTCATTCGCAAGATTGCGCGTGTATCGAAACCGGGCTGTCGTATTTATAAAGGTGCAAAAGACATGCCGCGTTTCTACAACGGCTTGGGCGTTTTGATCGTTTCAACTCCACAAGGGTTGATGACAGATCATAAAGCGCGTGAGACGAATGTCGGCGGCGAAGTTTTGTGCCAGGTATTCTAAAGGAATAAAGAACTATGTCACGTATTGGAACCCAAACTATTACTCTGCCTGAAGGCGTTGAATTCAACGTTAACGGTCAGGATGTAAAAGCCAAAGGTAAGCTTGGTGAGCTTGAGCTTCGCGTTCACGATGAGGTTTCCATCAAGATGGAAGATGTCGCGAATGATGAAGGCAAGACTGAAAAAGTCATCACGCTTGAGCCTAAATCAAACAGCCGCTTTGCTCGTCAGGTTTGGCCGACAATGCGTACGCTGGTGAACAACATTATCATCGGTGTTGCTGAAGGCTATTCGAAAAAGTTGGAAATCAAAGGCGTTGGTTACCGTGGAAATCTGCAAGGCAAGACTTTGGTTCTGGCTGTCGGTTTCTCTCACGATGTTCGCTACGATATTCCTGAAGGTGTTGAAGTCTTGATGGTGGGTGCCGATGGCAAACCAAGCCAGACTGACATCGAAGTTAAAGGCATTGATAAACAACAGGTTGGTCAAGTGGCCGCCAAAATTCGCGGATTTAAACCGCCTGAGCCATATAAAGGTAAAGGTATCCGCTATGTTGATGAATATGTTATCCGCAAGGAGGGTAAGAAGAAATAATGAGTAAGGCTTTAACATCTGCTCAGCGTAGAACCTACCGCACCCGTAACAAGATCCGTCGCGTGAATATTGACCGCGTCGGTGTACGTGAAACACGTCCACGTTTGTCGATCTTCCGTTCCGGCAAGCAAATCTATGCGCAAGTTATCGACGACATTAAAGGTGTCACAGTGGCTGCTGCTTCTACAATGGAAGCCGAGCTGAAAGAAAAACTCAAAACCGGTGCAAACCAAGAAGCTGCGGCTGAAGTTGGTAAACTGGTTGCTGAACGTGCGAAAAAAGCAGGCGTTGAAAAGGTCGTATTCGACCGCGGACGCTTCCTCTACCACGGCCGCGTAAAAGCGTTGGCTGACGGTGCACGTGAAGGCGGATTAGAATTCTAAGGAAAAGGACCTGAATAAGATGGCTCGAGGACAACACACAGCTGAGAATGAACGCGACGAACCGGAAATGGTTGAACGCCTCGTGGGTATTAACCGCGTTGCTAAAACTACAAAAGGTGGTCGTAACATGGCGTTTGCCGCCCTTATGGTTGTCGGTGATGGTAAAGGCCGTGTTGGTTATGGCCACGCGAAATCTCGCGAAGTGCCTGAAGCAATCAAGAAAGCGACAGACAAAGCCAAGCGTAACATGGTGCGCGTCCCTCTTCGTGAAGGCCGTACAATCCACCACGATATTAAAGGCCGCCACGGTGCAGGTCGCGTATTTATGCGCTCTGCTCCTCAAGGTACTGGTATCATCGCCGGTGGTCCTATGCGCGCAGTATTCGAAGCTTTGGGTGTTCAGGACATCGTTGCAAAAGCAATCGGCTCTAACAACCCGTATTCAATGGTGAACGCGACATTCGCAGCGTTGAAAGAAATGCAAAGCCCACGTCACGTTGCTGGTCGTCGTAACCAGAAGGTCAGTGACATCGTTTCCGGCCGCGGCGAAAAAGAAGTCGCCGGTAGCGAAGAATAAGGCTTAAGGAATTTTAGTTAAGGATCAGAACAATGGCTGATAAAAAAGACGAAAAAGAAACAAAAGCGAAAAAGGCACCTGCCAAAAAGGCTCCGGCAAAAGCTGCGCCTAAAAAGGAAGCACCTAAGGAA
>CAYGQG010000213.1:0-2139 GCA_964351955.1 uncultured Micavibrio sp.
AATGCCGGCTTAATCGCCGATGAGATGCTGGCCGGTTCTGAAAATGATGATAAGGCTCCCGATCTAACAACGGTCGACGGCGATATTGAAAAGCCGAAGGCAGATGAAAGCGCGCAAAAGAAAGCGTCTTAAAATCTAAACAACTTCGGGCCCGTTTATCGGGCCCGCTTCTTTGAAGTCAAAATTTAAATCAGTTTGGAAGCGTAAGCGGGCCCGGTTTCTGGGTCCGTTTTTGCTAGTGCGGGATGATTATCCTTTATCGCGCATAATACGTGATTTTTGCTTGTCCCAGTCCCGTTTTTTGACGGTTTCGCGCTTGTCATGCGCTTGCTTACCCTTGGCTAGGGCAATCTCAAGCTTCGCTATGCCGCGCCCGTTAAAGAATAACCGTGTCGGCACAATCGTATAACCCTGCCTGCTCACCGCGCCGAGGAGCTTGTCGGCTTCCCGTTTATGCAGCAATAATTTACGCGCCCGTTTCGGATCGTGCTGTAACGCCTGGCTCGCTTGTTGATACTCAGGAATATGCGCATTGAATAACCAGATTTCAGAACCGTTCGGCCCCTGTTTAGGGCCGATATAAGCTTCCTTGATATTCCCCTGACCATGACGTAAGGATTTAACTTCTGTTCCGGTAAGCATCAAACCTGCCTCAAATTTGTCTTCAAGCGCAAAATCAAAACGTGCTTTTCGGTTATCAACCACCGTCGCGTTGGTTGAGAGCAGTCCCGCTTTCTTTTTATCGGATTTTTTGGCCATGGCTTTGCCAGGCGACTAAGCTGCTGAGGCTTTGGATACAGGCGCTATGCCTGCATGTGCCAAGGCGGCATCAACTTTCGCGCGTGCATTCTCGCTTGCGGGCAATAAGGGCAAACGAACCTCACCTCCGCATAATCCCAAAACGCTCGCAGCGTATTTGACGGGTGCGGGGTTGCTCTCACAGAACAGGTCTTGCGCCAGCGGTGCAAGCTTGTCACGCAATGCCTCAAACGTTTTCAAATCCGCATTCTGCCACGCTTCAATCATATCGGCATTCATCCGCGGCGCGATATTTGCCACAACCGAAATAATACCATCCCCGCCTTGCGCCATAAACGCGGCAGCGGAATCATCATTGCCGGAAAGTTGACAGAAATCATCATCGACGAGCCGTGCAAGATCAGGTACACGCTCAAGTGCACCCGTCGCATCTTTAACGCCGATAATATTCGGCAACTTCGCCAGCTCGGCTAATGTCTCGTTCGTCATATCAACCACGCAACGTCCCGGAATGTTGTACACAACAATCGGAATCGACACGGCATCATGGATCGCTTTGAAATGCGCATACATACCGTCCTGCGTCGGTTTGTTGTAATATGGCGTTACGATCAGCGCAGCATCCGCACCGGCATCTTTGGCGTGTTGCGTCAACTCGATAGCTTCACTTGTGGAATTCGAGCCTGTTCCTGCAATTACGGGAATTCTTTTCTTGACCACGTCGGCGCATCTCTGAACTATAGCCATATGTTCATCATGCGAAACCGTTGGCGATTCCCCAGTCGTGCCGCAAGGCACCACAGCATGCGAGCCTTGCTCGATCTGCCATTCAACAAATTTTTCAAACGCGGGCCAATCAACCTCACCGTTTTTAAACGGAGTAATCAGCGCGGGTATGGAACCTTTAAACATCTCAAATCTCTATGTGTTTCATTATTCAAAGTGCCCAGCACTCTAGCCATTTCAGGCCCAATGTGCAAGAAAATCGGCGTTTTGACCGTTCTGGCTGTTTTAGCCTCTTATCATGTGTCGTACGCCGTCGACAGTCCGGTTAACCGTTTGCAGACATTGCGTGCCCAAACTGAAACCGTTCGCGGCCTGCAGCTCATCTCTCAAAATCAGTGGAAACTGGCCCGCGATGTCATTGCGAATGCTCGCGACCCGTTAGCCGCAAAAATCTATTACTGGATGTTGTTTACCCGCCGCGGAGAGTTTCAAAATTTCACAAGGCTGGTCCAGTTTATCCGCACCAATCCCGAATGGCCGCAGATTAATAGCCTCATTCGCAAGGCGGAAAAGGATATGCCGTCCAGCCTGACCCCTGCCGAAGTGATGGCATGGTTCAAGGATTTCGAGCCACGCACCGCCAAGGGGGTAGAC
>CAYGQG010000214.1:0-2131 GCA_964351955.1 uncultured Micavibrio sp.
CATTTGTGGTCGGGCCGAAGGGACATCCGTTCCATCGTCATGCCGGGCATCGCATTTTTACAGCCGTATCGGGCAGCGGCGGATCACAGTTAAGGTTTTCGACCGCGACAACAGACGAGATCGCAAAAAATCCGCAGGCTTTTGTAGAGGCACTGCATTTTATCAATATTCCGCCCGACTGTCTTTTTACGGTTCGTTTCGGCGGGGAGACATGGCATCAGTTTTGGCCTCTTTCCAAAAACTCTCTGCATCCGGTTTTCTTCGCTTTGTCTTGTCATACCGATGAGTTGGGTGGAAATTTGTCGGAAGAGTTGAAAGAGAAAATTATCGCGAATGATGCCGATATTCCGACGCTTACGGATGTGTTGCCTGATGATGTTGCCGCGCTTATTCGATCAAAAGATTTTCAGGAGCAGATCGTTCCGACGACTACGTTGTCACTCGATGCGGCTGCGGGCACGATGCAGCGCAAGGTTTGTGATAGTTTTCGCGGGCGTATGGGGATGTTACGTGGCGCTTGGGCGAATTGGTATGGCGCAGGTGGCTATGTTTCCCAGACGGATTTAACCAAAGCCGTTGTCGAATTGGAGGATGTGCCTGAGGGCTCATTGTTGCTGGGGCATTTGGCGGATAAGGATGTGCATCATGAGGACACGTTCTTGCTGTCTATACAGGGTTTTGATTTCAAAGGTTTAACCGCCAGTCAGTTGCTTGGCATGCTTCTCGATGGGTTTTTGATGAATGCGCCGAAAGGCGTTTCGCGGTTGATGATGATCCGCAATGTGCTGGTAAAGCCGCTGGGTTTGCGAACTTCTCCGCTAGGGTGTCCTGTATCTTCTTTGTTGTCCGAGGACACAAGCAATTTGTTCGCCGATCAGTACCCCGTATGGGAGCAGAAGGTGAATAAAGAGGATGCGCAGGCGCAGGTTATGCTCGGGGCTAATGATAAACATTTACAGTTCAGATCTTGCGTAGGAGTGGAAGTTGTTGGCCAGAATCACATTAAGGTGACCCTAGGTACGCGTGTTCATTGCAAGAATCTGTTTGGTAGACTTTATATGGCGGTTATTGATTATGTGCATCGTCATTATATTACGCCGACGATGTTAAGGCAGGCGGCTGATTACGTTATTTCGCAAGTGAAATGACAGTTCACACCGAGTGGTTAGGGTTTGTGAGACGGAATTTGAGGAAGGTTTGATTGTTGATGGTTTGCTGGCCGTCTTGAATAAATCCTAGGCGAGTAATCGCTTTTGTGTTGGGGCGGTTTGGCGGGAGTAGAGCTGTTATTGATTTTAGCCCCATTTCGTTAAACGCTTGTTCTCTTGTTTTTCTAAAAATTCTAAGGCCCCAGCCCCAAAAATCGGGGTGAAGAACGAGTGCAAAGTCTGCATCCCCGTCTTCGGCTTGAAGCCCGCCCCAGCCCGCAAAGTTACCGTTGATCAGGAAGGCGTAAGGACCGTAGCCGTGTTCAGACCATAATTTCTTTTGTCGTTTAGAAATGCTCGACAACCTTCTGCTGAGAAATCACCAGTCAAAAGCGGTAGTTGTTTACCGACCATCGCGTTGTTCATGAGCTCTATGATTTTGGCTTCTTTGATTTCGGAAAGTTGGACGCATTCAATTTCATTCATAACCGAGGCCTTTCAAAGCGTGAGCCCTTCGACTTCGACTTTGCCGATTTCAACACCTTTCCAGTTTTTCAAGATCGGGCGGGTGTAGTGTTCAATCGCTTTGTCGGTGTCTGTAGCGTCGAGTTTGTTCAGGATTGCGCCAAGAACGGGAAGGGCCGCACGGTCCATCGTGCCGTCCTCGGTTTTGATATAGATCGCGATGCCTTTGTCACGCACCAGCGCCATTTGATTGCCTTCCGCGCCGACCTTGCAAATGATGTTGCCGTTTGAGGCCGTCATCATGTCTGTATCGAAACGGCCTTTGCCGGCGACCAGATACGGGTGCGCGGCATTGGCGTTAAGGATACGTTCGCAAGCTTTTGCGCGTTCGGGCGAAAGCGCGTTCGGGTTTAGCATGCGGGAAAAGGCCAACACCATGTTTTTGAGAGGAATTGCCGGATTGGGCGCGGAGCATCCGTCCGTGCCCGACGATCCGGCGCTGGTCGGACTGCGCATCG
>CAYGQG010000215.1:0-2080 GCA_964351955.1 uncultured Micavibrio sp.
TAATAAACGTACCGAACGCGCCGATAACGGCACCCGCCGCCTCCGACCCTGTATGTCCTTCTGATAAAATCAGGCGGGTTGAGGCAACGTTCAAACCCAGCCGCAACGACGTTGCAACCAGCAAGACAGTAGGGAAGGTGGAGAATTCTAACGGTGTCTGGATAAACAGCACCATCATCAAAATCATCACGGAAAACAGGATAGAGATCGATAGCCCCGCATCGAGCATTACGGTCGGCATAGGAACCAGCATGAACATAATGATGGAAATAATGCCAAAGGCGAACAGGATATCTGCTCTGAATATAGAATTCATCGCATTATTGGCGCGGCCAAAATTCACTCCGCCTGGCCCCTTAACAGAGGCGGCTCCTGATGTTTGCGTTGCGGGAACGTTAGACCCGCCGGACGGTGATGAATCAGACATGATGTTTACTATGCCACAGAAAATGCGCGTATATGGGTAAAATGAAGCTTTGAACAAGCCTCAAGACCTTAATGTTTTATTTTAAAGCTTAAAAGCCGTGCTGGCAAATGAATGATACGCCTATCGGCCGATCATTAACCCTGACCGTTTCCAGGGCCCGGCACTAATGCAGGGTCAACAGCAGCAACATCGGTTGCGCCCGCGCCTGCCGCCGCGTCATAATCGGTGCGAACACGTTCCGAGGCGGTGTCTAACGCGCCTGTAGGTGTTGTGTTGTCAGCCGTAACGACCGGAGTTTCATTCGTTGGCGTGGTGGGCGTTACGTTCTCGGCGGTACGTGTATCGCTTCCACGAGATAAGAAATCGCCGATAATAGGAATACCTGAAAGATCCAGTTTTCCGAAAATCATATCAAGAATGCCACTCATCATTTCCTGACCGGAGCTAAAGCCGAATTTCTGCGCAAGTAAATTCATTAGCCAGTTTTGGCCTTGCTCTTGAGCTGGTGGCGTATTTGTTGCGGGAGTTGGAGGTGGTGGCGGTGCGTCGCCATTACCTGTCTCTGTCTCACCACCGGGAGGTGGCGGTGTCTGGCCGTTATAGCCTTCCGTGACGTTTCGCGCGAATTCACCTAATCCGCGGCCTAATGTTTCTGTATTGAGATCGGAGGTATCACCACTCATATTAACACCCTCATATAATTATGTTTTTTTAATATTTTTTATTTATTGTCCCTATTTTACCAGAAAAAAGGTTAATAAAGCAAAAAGACACACCCTAAAGTTAACGCTTGCGCCCAATTACGGCTCTATTACAATGTTTTAAGAGAATCGCCCAATAATCCATTGGGTCGTTTAACAATTGGGGAGAATCCATGGAACCATTAGTCATTATTTTTGTCGGCCTGTGCGTTTTGCTTGTTTTTAAAGGCATCAAATCCGTACCTCAGGGGTATGAGTTCACCATCGAACGCTTTGGTAAATACACACACACAATGGAGCCGGGGCTGCATTTTATCATCCCGTTCGTCGATGGTATCGGCGCAAAAATGAGCATGATGGAAACGGTTCTCGATGTTCCGTCGCAGGAAGTGATTACAAAAGATAACGCGCTGGTTCAGGTTGACGGCGTTGTGTTCTATCAGGTTTTGAATGCCGCCCGCGCCGCATACGAAGTGCGCGATATGGAGCGTGCAACGCTGAACCTGACCATGACCAATATTCGTACAGTTATGGGGTCTATGGACCTTGATGAACTGCTCTCCGAGCGTGATGCGATTAATGCGAGACTATTGGCCATTGTTGATGAAGCCACCGAACCTTGGGGTTTGAAGGTTACACGTATTGAGATTAAAGACATTACACCGCCGCGTGATCTGGTTGATTCCATGGCCCGTCAGATGAAGGCCGAACGTGATAAGCGTGCGACTATTCTCGAAGCGCAAGGGGATCGCGAAGCCGAAGTCCAACGTGCCGAAGGTGAAAAACAAGCCGCTATTTTATCAGCGGAAGGTCGTCGTGAAGCGGCGTTTAAAGATGCCGAGGCTCGTGAGCGTGAAGCGGAAGCGGAAGCCAAAGCGACCGAGATGGTGTCTGTTGCTATTGCCAAGGGTGATAGTCAGGCCATCAACTACTTCGTTGCGCAGAAATATGT
>CAYGQG010000216.1:0-1966 GCA_964351955.1 uncultured Micavibrio sp.
CAAGAATACTCCGATACCCATACCGATAAAGGCCCAGTCACGTTTTTCAGGTTTAAACGGGTTCATCGGCACGAATCTGTCAGGACCATCAAGTACAACGCGATGCCATGTTATGACCAGACAACTAAAGAAATAACTGGCGATGATGCCGCCGGGTTGGAAGTTTCCAATATTCGGGTCGTCAGGGTTTTGAATAAACTGGGTATAGGCGATGGCGACATCGATGAAGACTAAAGCGGCGATATACGGGATCAGCGGTTTAAAAACACCCCAGAAGATATCTTTGTTCTCTCTTACGAAATCGCGGGAATTTCTTGCTGTCTCGCCTATACCTGCTGTGGCTTTAAAATGTTTCATGCGGCTGCATCCTTTCTAATGTTGTCTAAAATATCCTGTGCGGCTTGTGCGGGGTTGTCCGCGCCTGTAATTGGTCGACCGATCACCAGATGCGTTGCACCTTTTCCTAATGCTTCTTCGGGGGTCATCACTCGTTTCTGGTCTTGTGTGCTTGCGCCAGCGGGGCGGATACCGGGGACCATGAGGTCGAAATTGTCACCACATAGGGCGCGGATAGGTTCGATTTCCAGCGCCGAGCAGACAACACCGTCCAGTCCGCTATCTTGCGCCAGTTTGGCCATGCGCACGACTTGATCGGATAGGTCATGTTGATAGCCAACAAGGCGGATCGCGTCCTGATCAAGGGATGTCAGAATAGTAACAGCAAGGAGTTTTGTATTGGCTCCGCATGCGTTTTTGGCGGCTTCCATCATGGCGATGCCACCCGCGGCATGTACGTTTAAATATGCGGGGGCGAAATTATTGCATGTCGCTTTTACCGCGCCTGCGACCGTGTTCGGGATGTCGTGGAATTTTAAATCGATGAAAAGCGCGGCATCGGGTGCAGCTTTTTGTACGGCTTCTATGCCTTGCGGTCCGAAGGCATTGACGAATTCCATGCCTAGCTTTAATGCGCCAGTTACAGGCCCGATTTGTTCGGCCCATGTTTTGGCTTGGGCGAGGTCAGGTGTGTCGAGGGCACAGAAGATCAGTGGGGAAGTTGATACGCTCATAGGGTTTATTTATCGCCTAATTCGGCGGATATGACAAGTTGTTGTGAGGGACGGGGGTTAGGCCGCGTTTTGATTTGTATCTGTATTCTCGTCGGTTTTGGCTTTGGGGAGAGCCGGAAAAAATTCGGATGGTGGTTCGACTGTGTTCGATTTTCCACCTTTGAGGGTTTCCAGTTCGTTTTCGAGTTCTTTGATGGTCTTGCGCTGTTCGCGTTTAATTTTTCTGGTGTTGCCCATATTCATCCAGACAATCACAGCGCCGAGTAAAAAACCGCTGCCCATGAAAAGCAGAGTGATCATATAAAGCGGCAGCTCCAGAGGCTCGTGCAATGGGCTGTAGACCAGTGTTGTGATTTGACGGTTGGTAATTGCAAAAGCAATAAGTGCGATGGCGATCAGGAAGCCAATAAGGTTGCGGAGCAAAGCCATGGCAAAGATCTAAACCCTAGTACCAGGAATCTTCGCTAGGGGGGGTATCGCTGGTTTCACCGTTGAGGCGTTCGCGCAAACCCTTACCCGTTTTGAAAAACGGCAGGCGCTTGGCGGCCACGGGAACGCTTTCGCCCGTGCGGGGGTTGCGACCCATGCGGGCTTCGCGGTGTTTCACAGAAAAGGCACCGAAACCGCGCAATTCCACTCGATCTCCGCTGACCAATGCTTGTGTGATTTCTTCGAAAATCGTGTCGACAATTTTCTCAACATCGCGCAGGTATAAATGCGGATTTTGTTCGGCTAAACGCTGAATGAGTTCTGACTTCGTCATCGCGCTTTTTCCTTTCCATTCGAAAAACAGGTTTCCACCATCACGGCGTGTTTATCAAAAAACTAAGCAACTTCAATACGCTGTATGAATCTACACTGCCTGAACTTATGGTGGGTCGTCAAGGAAAAGAGAT
>CAYGQG010000217.1:0-1921 GCA_964351955.1 uncultured Micavibrio sp.
ATGCGATACGGGAAAGATTTAATTTACGGTAGTAACCATGCGGACGACCTGTCAGCGCGCAACGGTTACGGACGCGAGTCTTGGAAGAATTGCGAGGCAATTCAGCCAGTTCCTGCATCGCCTTAAAGCGCTCTTCACCAGGAAGATCCTGATTGCGAATAATCGCTTTCAGTTCTGCGCGCTTTGCCGCGTATTTTTTAACCAGTCTTTTGCGTTTTTCGTTACGCTCGACCATTGCAACTTTTGCCATGTTGACGTTTTCCTTTTCGTCGTTGGTTAGTTCTGAAACGGCAGCTTGAACAAGCGAAGCAATTCTTTAGCTTCTTCGTTCGTTTTTGCCGTTGTACAAATTACAATGTCCATCCCGCGGATTTTATCGACTTTATCGTAGTCAATCTCAGGGAAGATGATGTGCTCCTTGATGCCGACCGCGTAGTTACCGCGACCGTCAAAGCTCTTGCCGCTGATGCCGCGAAAGTCACGAACACGAGGAAGAGCGATCGTTACGAAACGATCCAAGAATTCAAACATTTGTGCGCGGCGCAAAGTAACCTTGCAGCCAATCGCCTGACCATCACGAATTTTGAAAGATGCGTTAGATTGACGAGCCTTTGTTACAACCGGCTTTTGACCAGCGATAAGACCCATGTCATTCGTAGCATTTTCAATGTGCTTACGGTCTTGCGTGGCTTCGCCAACGCCCATATTCATTACAACTTTTACAAGTTTAGGCACTTCGTGCTTGTTCTTGTATTTGAACTTTTCCTGCATCGCAGGCACGATTTCTTTTTCGTAAAGTTCTTGGTAACGGGTTTTTGTATTTGCCTGTGCCATCGTCTATTACTCCACTGTCTCGCCGGACTTTTGTGCCACGCGGACTTTCTTACCATCTTTCAATGTCTTGTAACCGACGCGTGTCGCTTTACCATTTTTAGGATCAGCTAAAGCCACGTTAGATACATGAATTGACAATTCTTGTTGAACAATGCCACCGGCGGAGAATTGTGTAGGCTTCTGGTGCTTCTTAACAACATTCACGCCTTGAACAACTACGCGACGCTCGGCAGGAATAGTTTTTACCACTTCGCCTTTTGCGCCTTTATCCTTACCCGTCAGAACGATTACTTGGTCGCCCTTCTTGATTTTCAGCTTGTTCTTGATTTCTTTTTTCTGTGCCTGAGCCATGACTAGAGCACCTCCCCAGCGAGTGAGATAATTTTCATGAAGCCTTTGGCGCGCAACTCACGAGTAACCGGGCCAAAAATACGTGTACCGATAGGCTCGTTATTGTTGTTGATCAAAACACATGCGTTTGTATCGAAAGCGATTGTCTCACCGTATGGACGGTTCAAACCTTTTCTTGTGCGAACGATTACTGCGCGTTGAACAACACCTTTTTTCACGCGACCGCGAGGAATTGCTTCCTTAACGGATACGACTACAACGTCACCAACACTGGCTGTACGACGCTTGGAGCCACCGAGAACTTTAATGCACTGCACCTGACGGGCACCGCTGTTGTCAGCTACTTCCATTCTGGATTGCATCTGAATCATGACTTATTTGTCCTTCTTCTTAGCAGTTGTCTTTTTAGCCGCAGTTTTCTTGGCTGCTGGCTTCTTATCAGCTTTCTTAGCTTCGGCCTTCTTAGGAGCAGCTTTTTTCGCTGTTTCTTTTTTGGCTGCGGGCTTTTTGGCTTCTTCTTTTTTCTCAGCTTTCTTAGGAGCAGCTTTCGGCGCTGCTTTCTTAGGAGCTGCCGGAGCAGCATCGCCTGTGAACAATGTCCAAGTTTTACGCTTGGAGATCGGAGCACATTCGATAATCTGAACGCGCTGACCAACCTTCACGGAGTTGTTTTCATCGTGAGCAGCGTACTTGCTGGATTTTTTCACATATTTTTTGTAAAGCGGGTGCATGAAAC
>CAYGQG010000218.1:0-812 GCA_964351955.1 uncultured Micavibrio sp.
CTATTACATGAGATACTATCTAAGGGGAGATAGTATGTTCGGCAAAATTGCAGTCAGATTTTACAAAGTTAGATATTTTTTCTTTTTGTTGGTGGCCGCTATCGCTCTTTCACACATCAATGTTAACGGCGCCATATACCTTCAATGGCTCGCGAAAAACTCTTTCAAGGAAATCGACATTGAGACTGCAGATAGAGGCTGTAACTGCCTAACAAATGAATGTGAGAAGAATTCGCGCAGGTTTAGCGACACTACGGCTCCTAAACAATATGTGCCAGGTAGGCAATGCTATGAAGTTAGTGGCAAAAAATACGCCGTCGCCAATATCAAATATTACGATAATCAGTACCATTACCAGAACCCATTTCAGAAAGATCAAACTGCCTATTATTTCCCGCTATTCCCATCATGGTCTGTTCTTGATGCGCAATTGCCAGAACAAAAGCTGAGGCAGTCCATTGGCTTTTTGCTCAAGGATATAGCTTTTATTCTGCTCTTTTTATCACTTGTAGCTATAGGAGAGAGAAAATCAAAAACGAAAGAGCAGGGGCAATTATCGCCCTCAAACCGCAATATTAGCCTTGCAGTAATTTTGCCTGTTTTTACTCAAGAGCTCATGATTACGCTTTCAATTCTGACACACACGACGTTCTTGATGCCTATACATATGAAACCACAGCATCAACTCTTCGGTGACGAAATATTATTAGAAACGCTAAACTTAGTTATGATTTATCTGCCAAGTTTGTGGTTGCTAAATCTGGGTCTAAAAAAATACAGAAAATTATTATTAGTCCTGCTTCCCATATTTG
>CAYGQG010000218.1:822-1897 GCA_964351955.1 uncultured Micavibrio sp.
TCTTCACTTATTTGCCTGGTGGATGTTTGGTTTCAACGCGCTTTGGCCGTTGAATATGTTGCTGGCTGCTTATGTGTTTGTAGCAATCTTAGGCTACAGGCTGTCCAAAGACTCCATAAAGACTGAAACTCCTCATGAAACGGATAAGAATTAGTATGAAAACTGAAGAAAAGCCTGAAAAGAGTAGCCTAGATAAACTTCATAAACGCTGCGTAGTAGGGGTTACAGTTTGCATATACCTAGTCAGTTCACTGATACTACCGTTTGAATTTTTATCCTATCGTTATTTTTTTCATACAATTTTTTTGACATGGCTTTTAACTCTGCCGCTTACGTTCATTATCTATGGTTGGAGCGCCGCTAAAACCCCTGAAATACTGGATCAAAATCAACAAAATTTAAAAAACAGCTTAGTAAACTCAGTAATCGGTTATGCGCTATATGCAGCATCCATCTTTTTAGGCTTTAAGTTCATTTACATGGCCCTGTTCTTAAAATGGTTTGAAAATTACATTCAAATCGGTTTTTTAGCGCTCATATTGCCTTTACTCGTGGCCTATCTCGCAGGTAAAGGATGTTCAAAATTGTATTTAGGTACAAGGTCTTTGCTTAAAGCAGACCAGCCTGTCGATAGGACTCATATACGAAAACAGGCTATCTCATTATTAGTTATTCTTGGGCTTATCAGCATTCCCTTAGGCTTTGTATTGCTTCTCACAGAACGTCAGTTTCAGGAAATATTCGAAAGATTCCCTGAAATGCCCAGATATTACAGACTTGTGTCCGGATCAAATGACCGAGACCTTGGTGATTTCAAGACACAATTTGGAATTTTGTGCATTCTGATTTCTGCAATTTCTTTTGTTTCTTTAATCATCTACCTGAAAAAAACCAGAGTGCTGATGGCTGCTATATTAATGCTTGTAATATTGATGCCTTATTACAAATTTGCCTTATACTGGTGGGGCAACGCAACGGTGAGGGTTGCATTAGATAGTACGGTAAATACAAAGCGCTATCTTAAACCCATAATTAATCATGATAATAAGTAGAACGATAACGATCTTTATGAAAA
>CAYGQG010000219.1:0-1881 GCA_964351955.1 uncultured Micavibrio sp.
CTGATGCTGTTTTGGGGGCGGCGGCTGCTGTTTTTGCGGATTTTCGAAAGGTGGCTTTAGCACCTATGGCGGCGGCGGCGGCGCTGGCGGCACAGGATTCCAGTCTGCAGGATCAAGTACAAACGGCGGTAACGGTGAAACCGATGACGCCGGGAACGCCGGTGGTGGCGGTGGCGGCGGTTTCGGTGACACAATAGCCACAGGCGGGACAGGCGGAGCAGGATCAGCAGGCGGAGCAGCCGCCAACAGCGGTCCGGGCAAAGGTGGCTCCGGCACAGGTAACGGCAGTGACGGTCGGGTAGTCCTTACTCCGGCTGTATCAGGCGGAAGTTTAGGAACCTGCTTAACCGCAGGAGAATTATATTACAGCGCAACCGACAACAGCATCGTATGGTGTGATGGAACCGATCTTTGGAAAGCAGGCGACGGCGGCAGTGGCTCCGGTGGTTGTGCTGCAACAACGGACCTATTGGCAGGCAGTGCAGGGACTATGCAATATGACGCCACAAACAACATTTACTACTTCTGTGACGGCTCTGGCTGGGTTTCTTTTTATAATTAAATTACGTTTCAAAGATAAATTTGCATCTTTTTGTTCAAATATGCTACTGCTGAGCTATGGGTGTAACTGCGGCGATATTATTCGATACAGACAGAGGCCAAACCCATCCGATTACGGATGTTGGTTTGCTGGACCGCTTTACGGGCGCGCATGATGATGAACGCCCTCTCACCACTATAGACAACATCAGCACCGTCATCACAAGCACCGCCGGCTCCACCACAGACAGCGAAGAAGAACACGGCAGCCTGATCAATGATCCATACGCCATGACCACCCGTAAGCTGTTCTACGAAAAACTAGAGCACGGCAAATGGGGCGAAGCTATAGACATGCTCGGCGACCGTCTCAAAAACGCAGACGAAGGCTACGCTCGCGAATTGCTAACCGAATTCCGAGACAAATTTCAAGAAATGGGCCTTAACGACGCAGCAAATGAACTCACAAGTATTTTGGCATTCTCTGATCTCGGCATGGGCTTTGACTTCTTTAACACCAGCGAGAATTCGACCGGCGATGTCGCCGAACCCGACGTTGCGATTAACCGCTATAAGATCGAACAGCATTTCGATTGGGAGAGGTTAAAACCACCACAGCATGTACAACCATTTCTAGGCGTTTCCTACGGCTAAAAACTCAAGACAAAGCTTGCCGCGCACATCTTTTCGCAGTATATCACTGCTATGACAAATTCAGCCCTGTACAAGAACGACATTGATGCATTGCCTGCGTTTTCCGACGCAAGTATCGGTGATTATTTCGCCTTGCTGAAACCACGCGTCATGAGCCTTGTCGTCTTCACAGGCTTTGCGGGCATGTGGGCCGCACCGGGAGTTCTGAACATCCACCCGTTTCTGCTGATCATCGCCATGCTCTGCCTCGCTATTAACGCGGGCGCGGCGGGTGCTATTAATATGTGGTACGACCGCGACATCGATGCCATCATGAACAGAACCAAAGACCGCCCTCTTCCGGCGGGACGCGTACACCCCGATGAAGCCCTGTCTTTCGGTATCGTGCTCTCTGTTTTTTCCGTCATGGTCATGGCCTTGGCCACAAACTGGCTCGCCGCGGGGCTTCTGGCCACTGCGAACCTCTTTTACGTTTTTATCTACACTGTCTGGCTCAAAAGACGTACACCACAGAACATCGTCATTGGCGGCGCAGCGGGCGCATTCCCGCCTATGATTGGCTGGGCCGCCGTTACGGGCGACATCACGCTTTACCCGCTGATCCTGTTTGCAATTATCTTCATGTGGACCCCGCCGCATTTCTGGGCGCTCTGCCTTTTTGCAAACACAGATTACAAACGCGCAGAC
>CAYGQG010000220.1:0-1856 GCA_964351955.1 uncultured Micavibrio sp.
TTTCCTTTTTCGTCTTCTCGGAGGCGGCTGCGAACATCCTCTAAGTCCTTAAAAGTGACTTTGCCATTCTTGGGTTGTTCAATGCTGCGTTCTTTAGGTTTAAATTTTGCTGGTATTTTTTGACGAGCAGCGGTAACGCGCTCTTTGTGCTCTTGCCTGAACTCTTGCTGAAGAGTTTTTGATGATCTGGTCGGCGCGGTTTCTTTTTCTTTAGGTTCTATCGGAGGTTTCTCTATTTTATTTTGAAGTGCTTTAAATGGTACTGCATTTCTGGTTTTCCACTCTTCTTTCTGTTTTGTATCTTTTTCTTTGTCTTCAAGCTTTGATATATCTGCAAATTCTGTTTTGAGTTGTTGAATTGGTGTTTCTTTAGGTGGATCAAACACAATGGTTTGTTCTTTTAGTGACGGTAATTCAGAATGAGATGTCCGAAGTTCTTCCGGCTCTTTAATTGTTGCAGGTGTTTTATGTTCTGTTTTATTTGGTTTGAATGTCTCTGGAATGGTTTCTTGTAATGCTGATGCTTTGAGTTTCAGTTTTAAAGAAAGCTCGGTATTCGAAGTCTTTTTGATTGGTTTTTTAACTTCAGCTTTTGGCTGAGTTTTAATAGAGGGTGTGTGGTGTGCAATTTCTTTTTCTAATTTTTCTACAAAGGCGCTATAGCGCTTAACTTCTGTCTGTTTTGTTTCCAGCCTTTCGATGTTGGTCATCATCTCTTTGATCTGGGTATGAAGGCCTTTGCGGTTTGTGCGGCCATAGCGTGAGTTCTGAGGTTGTTCAGGGGCCTTTTCTTCGGTGCGTGAAAGCTTCTCTATTAGGCCTTCTTGTTTTCTGAGGCCAAGGAGTTCAGCAGCTTTTAATGCTGTTTGTTCGATCAGCTCTAGCAGCTTGCCGGGTAAAGAGGTTTTGCTTTCGATTGCTTGTAACCGCTCCAGCCGCGCATCGAGGCGCTCCATGAGCTTGTCGAGGTCAACAAGCTGTTCCTTGATAGGCTTGTCACCAAAAGCGGCTCTACGCTCATTCAGGCGCTTTATTTCATCAACGAAATTCTGGCGGGTTTGACGCCGGTCGATGACACGGTAATCAACCTCACGGTTTTTGTGATCTTTACGGAGCTTGCTTTCCAGCTTTAAAGCGACAGCATCGCCGGAGCCTTTTTTGCTCTCTTCATCGTCCTTACCGTCATCATCATCTTTGCCTTCGGAGTTTTGTGTCTTCGGCTTTGTAGACGCGCCGCCGGATGAGCTTTTTTTGCCGCCTTGGTCTTTATCGCCTTGCTGCTCATCCTCGCCTTTGTCAGTTTCGTCTTCTGAAGCTTTGGCCTTCGGGCCAATATGGGTTTGCGGTATGCGGTCAATGCCTTGATCTTCGAGCGTTCTTCGGTCGATCGTCACATTCGGAAAGCCTGCGCGTTCCAGCGCATCATTCGCCAGTGTTTCCCACACTTCGCGAATGACTTCGATTTCTTGAGGGCCACTGACCTTGTCATCTAGAATTCGGGTTTTTACACCAAAGCCTTCTTCTGTGATTTCACGGGTTGTGAAGAGCAGGTGGGCGTGGTGGTTACGGGGGTCGTGGCCATCACCCGTAACAGGGCTGTGAATGGCCACATCCACAGCAACGCGGTAGCGTTCTATGAGATAAAGCCCCATATCGCGCGATAGCTCCGCGCGTGCTTTATCAGATAGCTCATGCGGCAAGGCCAGAATAACCTCACGTGCTACGCGGGAATTCTTACGGTTTTCTGCGCTTTCCGCCGCATTCCACAAAACGGCACGGTTTTGAAACTTTTCGGGGGCTGAATTCGGAGCCAGTATAAAAGCGCTCTTTACTCCATGGCGCTTTTCGTAGCGATG
>CAYGQG010000221.1:0-1781 GCA_964351955.1 uncultured Micavibrio sp.
TATATAAGCTCCTCTTTAGAACGAAAATGCTGATACATCGTCTTTTTTGACACGCCGGCAGTGTCGAGCAACTTATCAATCCCGGTTGCATGATAACCATGCTCGCAGAATAGGGTGATTGCGGTATTTATTAGATGATCTCTTCTGCTGCGCTTAGGCATTTTTTTCTCATTTAAGGTAACCATTCTGTATACCTTTTATCGTAAACTCTTAATCTGGTCAGATCAAGAGAATTTTATTATTCACCACATAACTTACTGATAAAAAATAAAAAATGGTATACTTGAAGTTACCTAATACAATTTTTTTAAGTTTTTTGTTTGACTCTGTAACTAATAGCCCCTAATTGGAGAATACAAAGGAAACCGATCTGTTTCCAATAATGGTACAGACCCAACTTAAGGAAATGACAATGACTAGACTATCCCCCGTAAACCCTGATACGGCTGAAGGACAAGCCAAAGAGCTTTTAAGCGCTGTTAAACAAGCTATGGGCTCAACCCCAAATATTTTTACAACATTTGCGAACGCACCTGCTGCCTTGGAAGGCTATTTGAACTTCAATCAGGCACTATCTAAAGGTGCTTTAAATCCTAAACTCAGAGAAAAGATTGCCCTTGTCACAGCAGGAGCCAATGGGTGTGATTACTGTGCTTCGGCGCATACGTTTTTGGGTGATAAAGCCGGCATCGAAGCGGATGAGCTTACTTCTGCGCTAAAGGGACAATCTATTGATCCCAAAGATAATGCCGCTCTTATCTTTGCATCTCAGTTAATTGAAAACCGAGGCAGAGTTACAGATGGCGACGTACAAGCCGTTAAAAAAGCCGGCTTCACAGACGAAGAAGTGATCGAAATTTTAGCTCATGTAGCCCTTAATACTTTCACCAACTACTTCAACGAGGCTTTCAAAACAGAGAACGATTTTCCGGCTATTAGTACGGCTGAAACTCGCAAAGCCGCTTAACCAACCTCATTACAGAAAAGGACAATACAATGAAAAAACTACTCTTATCATTCTTTGCATTAACTGTGCTTATGATCCCTTCATTAGCACAAGCTGAGATTTTACACAGCACCGTTGGCGCACAAGGTTATGACCTAACCTCCTATCATACAGGGTCAAAACCGTTGCCTGGCAACGGTAATCACGTTGTGACGCATAAGGGGGTCAATTATCTCTTTGTTAGCGATACCAATAAAAAGGCGTTTGAGAAAAACCCTAATAAATATCTTCCAGCTTACGGCGGGTATTGTGCTTATGGTGTTTCAGTGGGCAAAAAATTTATTGCTGATCCAAATGTGTACGAAGTTGTTGATGGCCAGCTATATCTAAACCTTGATAACAAAATCAAGGGTATATGGGTTCAGGATATACCAGGGAACATCAAAAAAGCCGATGGTAAATGGGCCCAAATTAAAAACAAAAAACCCTCTGAACTATAATTTCTCGATAAGGCCTGCAGAAATATTTGCAGGCCTTAATTGCTAAAAGAAAGAAAAACTATGGTTAGTACTATTACTCGAAAAGAAATTAAAGATGCTCTTGTTAACAAAGAGCTGACCTTGATCGAGGCATTGCCTGAAAAATACTATAATGATGGGCACTTACCTGGCGCTTTACAAATGAACTACGACGAAGTTGAAGAAAAAGCTTCGCTTCTCCTTCCCGAAAAAAATGCGGCAATCGTTACCTATTGTGCCAGTGACACATGTCCCAACTCAGAGTATTTGGCAAATGCATTAATAGCCGAAGGTTACACTAACGTACGAAAATACAG
>CAYGQG010000222.1:0-1777 GCA_964351955.1 uncultured Micavibrio sp.
AGTGTGTAGATCGGATTGGTAACGCCGGACTCTTTGATCGCCAGCTCTGCTGTGCGCTGTGTGCGTTGTAATTCGGATGCATAAACCACATCGGGGATCAAACGGTTCTCGGCTAGATATCTGCCGATCGCTCGTCCTTGCTCTTCACCTTTTTCAACCAAAGGCAAATCGGTGCGTCCGCCAACACGTGTCGGTGTATCGCCCGGTCCGAATGTGTTGCCATGCCGCGCAATGATCAAAGTGGTCATTTCAACAAAGCCTCTGCTCGTTTTACATCTTCGGGGGTATCAATGCCGGATTGGATCGTCCCTTTATCTATATCGACCTTCACGGCGGTTATACGAATACCGTTTTCCAGCATCCGTAACTGCTCCAATCCTTCAAGTTGCTCGTACACACCTTGGGGCAGGGCGCAAAAACGCTTCAGGATGTCGGTACGAAAACCGTACAAGCCCATATGCTGATGAACGGGGGAGAGATCACCTTGCCCGCGCAAATCATCTTCCTTGCGGATCGCGGGGATAATGTTTTTCGAAAACCATAAAGCTTGCCCGTCATTATTAACGATCGCAGTTGTGCCGCTGAACGGTGTAGTCTTTTTGGCTTCGCGCAAACGGTCCAGATCATCCCATGAAAGCTGGTGCACGGGCGTAACGACCTCGGCTTGCGGATTGGCTTTAAATGCATCGATCAATGCTTCAACAACATGCGGCGGGGTGAACGGCGCATCCCCTTGCAGGTTGATCACGAAATCGGGCATGTTCTCGCGCTGCTCCAACGCGGCCAGCACACGGTCCGAACCTGTCGGGCAATCATCACCCGTCAGGATACATTCCACATCCAGCTCCGCCGCATGATCGGCAATACGCTGGTCTTCGGTTGTGACAAACACATCAACGCCGTCAATACCCCGTGCCAGACCGACAACACGGCTGAGCATGCTTTGCCCGCCGATCTGCGCCAATGGCTTGCCGGGGAAGCGGGTCGACGCATACCGCGCGGGAATGGCAATCGCGATATTCATTATTCGGCAGCGCTTTCTTTTGTAAACCACGTATAGGAAATCAGTGGGCTGATGTCCGACATGGTTTCTGGGCGGTCGATATGTTTCCAATGGGCAATGCGCCATTTCGGGAAATGCCACATCGGGATCACGTAATGCCCTTGCAACAAGATACGATCCATAGCGCGGCAATGCAGAACCAAGTCCTCGCGGCTGCTGGTCTGGATCAACTCTTCGATCAACTGATCGATCACAGGGTCTTTGATTCCGATATAATTGCGTGAACCTTCCGCATCCGCTTTCTCGCTACCCCAGAAGTCGCGTTGCTCGTTACCGGGGGAGCCTGATTGACCGAACACGGAAATCGTCATGTCGTAATCAAAGCCGTTAATGCGGTTCTGGTATTGCGCAGTATCAACCACACGGAAATTCGCCTTCGCGCCGAGGCGCTCTAGGTTTTTGATGAACGGTAGAACCCAACGCTCGAATTGCGGATTGGAATCCAGAATTTCAAATTCCAGACGTTGTCCGTCTTTTGAACGGATGCCGTCTTCGCCGAGTTTCCATCCCGCATCATCGAGAATTTTCATCGCCGTGCGCAGGTTTTGACGAGCATTGCCCGAACCGTCTGTTTTTGGCGGTTCATAGTCTTCGGTGAAAACCTCGTCGGGAACTTGTCCGCGAAAACGTTCCAGAATTTCCAGCTCTTTACCTTCGGGCAGGCCGACCGCGGCTAGCTCGGAGTTCTCGTAATAGCTGTCTGTGCGTGTATAC
>CAYGQG010000223.1:0-1775 GCA_964351955.1 uncultured Micavibrio sp.
TGTTTACGCCTTCAATAATCCGGATTACTGGTAATGTGATAATTTATCTTATGGGAATATATTCTTGTTTGTTGACAGCCTTTATTAAAATGTTATAACATTGGTTATAACTAAATGGAGGTTTTGATGGAATTGAAGCTCACTAAAATAGGAAATTCCCTAGGCGTAATATTACCTAAAGAGTTGTTATCTAATTTGAATATAGATAAGGGAGACGCTCTTTGGGTGTCAGAGGCTCAGTCAGGCTACAGAATTACGCCGTATGATCCAGAGTTCGGTGAACAAATAGAGGCTGCAAAGCAAATCATGAAGAAACGTCGGAATGTTTTGCGTGAACTAGCCAAATGAGCCAATTCAAATGGATTATTGAAAGTGTAGTGCATGCAATTCATGACGAGCAGATCTCTGAGCATGGCGGAGCATCCGGCACAAGAGATTTAGGTTTACTTCAATCAGCTTTAGCTAAACCTCAGAATCTTCTTGCTTACGACAAGCCTGATATTTCTGAGTTGGCAGCTTCTTATGCCTATGGAATTGCAAGAAATCATCCTTTTAATGACGGTAATAAAAGAACAGCTTTCGTGGTAATGGAGCTTTTTCTTATTCTCAATGGTTATGAGTTATTAGCTGATGATCAAACTTGTGTATTAACGATGCTAGACTTGGCAGCGGGTGAATTGTCAGAGGAAGAGCTCGCATCTTGGATCAAAAAACACATCAGAGAGATATATTAATTCCCATAAGATAAATTATCACACTTTCATTGGATTTAAGGAGTTTAATTCGGCTCTGTACCCAATCGGTATTTTAAAAACTGGGCACCTTGATATTCAATCTCGCCTAAAAATATTGCTCCGAGCTTGGTAAGAGCCCCAAAATTCTTACGAGATGGTGGCAAAAGAAAATTTACAAAGGGAATGCGCTCATCTGCTATTGCAAATGCAATGGCTTTCTTTGTGATTATCATCCCCAGACCAAAATGTTGCGGTGTTAGCACTAATCCATAATCCCATTCGCTCACTTCTTTTTGAAAACCACCCCAACCCACATAATTGCCATTACATAATATAGCCCAATGCCCAAGACCATCGCGGCTCCAGTAAGTCTCTTTGGTGGCTACAAACTTCGCAACAGCGCGGCCATCCCATTTAAAAGTGAGTAACGGCATATGTTTGGCAACACGAGGGTCGGACATGTGGGCAATAATCTCTTCCGGCGAAATTTTCGAAAGTCTCGTAAATGTGATGTTACGGTTGACCGCATTGGCCATAGCTTTTTCCTTGGAATGGGTCATTTATTTCCTGCTCCAATAAGTGATTATATTTGAGCTTCAATTAAATTCTTGGCAATATTTTTGGCAGTTTTAGCGGCATTGGGCTTCTGGGAAACCTGCGCCGTTACGATCGCTCCTTCAAGCAACAAGCAGAGCTGATCTGCTAACTCTTTAGGGTTCGGCGCATCAGCCTCTTCTGCTAGTTTCATTACATAGTCCCACATATGCTGCTTAAACTGCTTGCTGATATTTCTAATGGGAGTGTCTTGCTCAGAATATTCTCCAATAGCGTTAATAAACATACAGCCGAAGAATTTATTATCGCTGAACCATTGTTCTGCCACATCGAAGACCGCTATCAGTTTTTGTTTGGGGGTTGAGGCAGAGCTCTCAACAGCCTTCATAAAATTATTTCTGAAAATACTGTCGTATTGACTTAGCGCTGCGTATATAAGCTCCTCTTTAGAACGAAAATGCTGATACATCGTCTTTTTTGACACGC
>CAYGQG010000224.1:0-1765 GCA_964351955.1 uncultured Micavibrio sp.
TTAAGACCGGTATGAAGGTTACAAGCGCCAAAGCATCCAAGAAGGGTGTTGATTAGACGATGGAACGCGAGGCGGGCGGGTATGAAGAAAAGCTGAGCGTTGATGTTGTGTTGATGGCATTTGGTCGTAAGCCATATGTTGACGGGCTTGGTTTGGACAAAGCCGGTGTTGAGTTGACCGAGCGCGGTCAGATTAAAACCGATGAGTTTTTCGAAACATCTGTTGAAGGGGTTTACGCGATTGGCGATGTGATTGTTGGTCCGATGCTGGCGCATAAAGCCGAGGATGAAGGTGTTGTTCTGGCGGAAATGCTGGCGGGGCAAAGCGGTCATATTGATTACAACCTGATCCCCGGTGTGGTTTACACATGGCCGGAAGTTGCGAATGTCGGTAAGACCGAAGAGCAGCTTAAAGATGCAGGTGTTGAATATAACGCGGGTAAATTCCCGTTCATGGCGAATGGTCGTGCCCGTGCGATGGGTATGACGGATGGTTTTGTGAAAATCCTCGCGGATAAGAAAACAGACAAAATCCTCGGTGCGCATATTCTCGGCCCGAATGCAGGTGACCTCATTCAAGAGGTTGTTAGTGTGATGGAATTTGAAGGTACGGCGGAAGATATTGCTCGTACTTGTCATGCTCACCCGACCCTGACCGAGGTCGTGAAGGAAGCGGCATTGGCGGTTCATAAGCGTCCGTTGCATATTTAGCGCACACCCAAAACGCTTATCCAGCAAGACATACGGCGGTGCAGCACATCAAGTTGTTGCGCTGCACTCATGTAATTTCCTATTCTGCAGGCAATTTTGAGTAACAGGAGTATATAAAAAATGTCAGGAACAGGATTGAAAGTTGTGGGCGGAACAGATTTAGAGCCAGTAGAAGAAACCGTATTGCCGGAAATTGCGGCAGAAGCAAATCCGGGTTTGGGAAGAGCAACGGACCAAGCGACAAAAGCGCGTATATTATTCGAAGCGTTGAGCGCGAAATTACGCGGCCCGAATGGAGATGGTCCGGGAATTGATTGTACGGTTCTGGATTATTATGACGGTGATGTCGATGCGGCGGCGGAAGCTTACGGTATTGACCTTAGCGGCGGCCAAAACTAATTACGTTTATTAATTATGCGCGGGGATGCGCGCTTTTATAAATGCGCATTAATTCTTCCGCGTTTACTTCCGTATAACGCTGGGTCGTACTGAGCGAGGCATGGCCCAGCAATTCTTGAATTTCCCGCAAATTTGCACCGTTTTGCAGTAAGTGTGTTGCAAAGCTGTGGCGCAGCGCGTGTGGCGTTGCTGTTTCCGGCAGTCCCAAAACCACACGAATATCGCGCATCGATTTTTGTGCAACGCCTTGGTTCAATCGTCCGCCGCGTGTGCCGATGAACAGCGGGCGTTCACTTTCTGCGGGGAACGGGCATTGCTCCATATATGCATCGAGGGTTTGCTGCACGATATCAATGACAGGGACTTGTCGTTCCTTTTGTCCCTTACCGACAACGCGAAGAAATCCGTCCTTCGGCAGGTTACCTACATTCAGGCTTAGGGCTTCATCTATCCGTAAGCCGCAACCATATAGCAGCGTAAACAGAGCGCGGTCGCGTTGGCCGACCCAGTCTTCCTTGACTAGTAAATCCGCATTCTCCAGAACGCGTAATGCTTGTTTTTCCTCTAGCGGGCGGGGGAGTTTATGCGGCAGTTTGGGGCTGCGTACCGTGCTGATGGCGGCGTTGTGCATGATGCCCTGTTTATCCATCCAACTT
>CAYGQG010000225.1:0-1756 GCA_964351955.1 uncultured Micavibrio sp.
TTTACATTCTCGCCTTTTACAAGCGTATCAGAAATTTCTTCAAGAACGGCTTCAACCAGATCGGCTGATTCGTTGCGAGACAAACCGACTTCTTCATAGACGGCTTCAGCCAGATCGGCTCTGGTAATGGTGGTATTTTCCATTGAAGGTACCTCCCTTGTTTGCGGATATACTAATTACACTAACGGCGTTAACTCGGAGCGTCAATCTATAGGATGAAGTTAACCCCAAAAAATGATTCATCTTCAAGGGTATAGGAGAAAGTTTTAAGAGCCGTTAAAGCGCAAAAACACTAGAAACGTACCAGCGCAGAGCCCCATGTAAGACCACCGCCCATAGCCTCTAAAAGCAGCAAATCGCCCTCTTTTATGCGACCGCTTTCAACCGCTTCATTTAGCGCCAAGGGAATGGACGCAGCCGACGTATTACCGTGATGATCAACCGTCACTACGACCTTATCCATGCTCATGGACAGTTTCTTGGCTGTGGCTTCAATAATGCGGATATTCGCCTGATGCGGGACAAGCCAATCAACCTGATCGGCGGAAACATTGTTATGTGACAACGCCTCATTCACCGCATCCGCCATAAAGGTCACCGCATATTTAAACACTTCACGTCCCTGCATAACGATAGTCCCCGCGCCGCCCGTGCTAGATGGGCCGCCATCAGTATGCAGCAAGTCTCTCAACTCGCCCTTTGCGTATAGATGCGTAGAATGAATACCGCGTGCATCCGTGCCATCTTCGCCCTCTTGCGCTTCCAAAACAACCGCGCCCGCACCATCTGCGAACAGAACGCATGTCGTACGGTCTTCCCAATCAATAATGGAGGACATTTTCTCCGCGCCGATAACGAGTATCCGCTTGGCCTGCCCGACTTTGATGAAGTTATCAGCAACACTTAAGGCATATACAAACCCCGTACACACAGCCTGTACATCAAACGCCAACCCGGCGGGAATACCCAGCTCGGCCTGTACCTTCACCGCCACAGCGGGAAATGTCTGGTCCGGCGTTGTCGTCGCCACAATAACGCCATCAATGTCACCGGCACTTAAACCTGAACGCTCAAGCGCTTGCTTAGCTGCCGCAATGGCCAAATCAGCCGTTGTTTCATCATCCGCTGCTATGTGGCGGGATTTAATGCCGCTGCGCTGCTGAATCCATTCATCAGACGTATCGACCATTTTCTCAAGATCGGCATTGGTCAAGACTTTTTCAGGCAGATACGCGCCGGTGGATTTAATTACTGATTTGATAGACATATGTTTATGAGAGGAAAGATTCTTCTTGTTCCATTAGATGATTTATATCACGTGCCACAGTTTCAATATAGGCATGTTCCGCCAAATTCGCCGCCAAATTCAACGCGGCCGAAAACGCTAACGGATCACACCCGCCATGGCTTTTAACACATAGACCGTTTAGCCCCAGAAACACCCCGCCATTATATAAACGCGGATCGACATAGGCCTTAAACCGTTTAAGCGCGAAAAACGCCAGTAAACCACCCAAAATCGCCAACGGGTCGCTTGTCATGTATTTTCTGAACATCTTACCCGTCAGAGCGCCAACGCCCTCTGCGGTCTTCAGCGCGATATTACCCGCATAACCGTCACTGACAATCACATCAACTGTGCCTTTGGTAATGTCCGTACCCTCGACAAAACCGGCATAATGCCCTGGGAAATCAATCTCGGATAGGATCGACGCTGCTCCGCGTACATGATCCGGCCCTTTCATCTCTTCCGACC
>CAYGQG010000226.1:0-1416 GCA_964351955.1 uncultured Micavibrio sp.
CACTAACCGTGTGCAATGTACGCCCGATTTGATGCCTGCCGATATTGTCGGTTCTGAAGTTCTGGAAGAAGATTCAAAGGGCAAGCGCAGTTTCCGCTTTATCGAAGGCCCTGTATTTACCCAGCTTTTGATGGCAGACGAGATTAACCGCGCTTCCCCGCGTACGCAGAGTGCCTTGCTACAGGCGATGCAGGAACGCAGCGTCAGCGCAGGCGGCGTGACAAAAGACTTACCAAAGCCGTTTCACGTACTCGCAACACAAAACCCGATTGAGCAGGAAGGAACATACCCGCTGCCCGAAGCGCAGCTTGACCGTTTCCTGATGCAGGTCGATGTGCTTTACCCCGATGAACAGGCCGAGCGCGATATTATCCTCGCAACTACGGGCGTGAAGGAAGCCAAAGCCAAGAAGACGATGAGCGATAAAGATTTGATGGATGTGCAACAGCTTGTCCGCGCGATGCCGATCGGCGAACAGGTTGTAGAGAGCATCCTGAAACTTGTGCGATCTGCCCGTCCTGATGTGGAAGCATCCGATGTTGTGAATGAATTCGTGGCCTGGGCACCCGGCCCGCGCGCATCGCAGGCACTTATGCTGGCGACACGTGCCCGTGCCTTGCTGGATGGGCGTTCCGCGCCTTCAATCGACGATGTCGTTGCGCTGTCCGTACCTGTACTTCAGCACCGTATGGCGCTGAATTACAAGGCGCAAAGCGAAGGTTTAACCAAGACTGATGTGATTGCACAACTCGCATCTTCGCTATAGAGCGCCATGTTGGGTTTTCTTAATCACCGTAGCGAAGCCGAAAAAACGGCCAGCCGCATTCCCGATATAAAACGGCTGGCGGTGCGCACGGCGTTTCACATTCTACACGGCAATAACCCACAGCGCCGTTCAGGCAGCGGTGAATCTTTCTGGCAATTCCGTGAATATCAGCAAGGCGACATGCCGCGCGACATTGACTGGCGACAAAGCGCGAAGACCGATCGTGTGTTTATTCGCCAGAAAGAACAACAAAGCGCGCAGACTTGCTTGATCTGGACCAAGCGCAATGCCGATATGGGGTTCCAATCCGAAGGCGGGCCGTATTCGAAACGGGATGCCGCCGCCGTGATCGCGTTAACCGTTGCTTTGCTGCATTCCCGTATGGGTGAATTGGTCGGTTTCCCCGCGCAAGGACGCCCCGGTCATTCGGAAAAAGCCTTACAAATATTTGAACAAACCATTACCCAGGAAGCGCCCGAAGCGCTCCCTGCTGCTTTTCAGATGCCGCGGCATGCGCATTTTTACGCCATCAGTGATTTCCTTGAGCCGCCCGCCGAGATTGAAGCCGCGTTTTCCGGCCATGCGGCGCGGACACGTAACGGCGCGTTTGTTCATGTTCTTGATCCTGCGGAAGTCGAGCTTCCCTATGA
>CAYGQG010000226.1:1426-1744 GCA_964351955.1 uncultured Micavibrio sp.
TCCCTATGAAGGGCGGATATTGTTCGAAGATATGCAGTCGCAGCACCGCCATTTGGTCAGCAATGCGGTTGATATACGACAAGAATACGCAGAGCGCGTTCAGGCACAGATTGATGCGGTACGCGCGCTTTGTGTGAAATGGGGCTGGCGATATATACTTCACCGCAGTGATGCGCCGTTTGAAGACACGATCAAAACACTATGGCTGGCGGGGGCGCGGAAATGAGCTCGTTATTTGCCAATCTCGCCTTCCTCAATCCGCCTGCATTATTGGCGCTGCTGGCCTTGCCTGCGCTTTATCTACTGCTGCGCGTTACA
>CAYGQG010000227.1:0-1722 GCA_964351955.1 uncultured Micavibrio sp.
AAATGCCCGACCAGACGATTTTCCCATTCCAGAAACAATGAAGATAATTCCTCGAGAATACCTTCATCACGATCGGCAAGTTCCAGCGCCAGATTACCCATCAAACAGCCGGCCTGGTAATCCTGCTGCGTATAGGTTTTGTACATATCCTGCACCCACAGCAATAACGCCTCTTTCACATTATCAGCAGAAGCAAAATGTTTATCCAGCGGCCCGAATAAACGTTCCTGCGCATAAATAGCTATCGCCTGTTTTGTGATTTCGTTCTTGCTACGGAAATAATGAAAAAACGCGCCCTTACTCTGGTTCGCATTCGCCGCAATCTGGTCAAGAGAAGTCGCTTTATGCCCCTGTTTCCAGAACAGCTTCTCCGCGCTTTCAATCAATTTTTTCTCGGTTGCTTTGGTCATGATAAATCCCCTTCACATTTATGATACCGACTAGTCGGTTTCAGACAAGTGTGAATTAAAACTTATGCAGACCTTGATAACTGCGCGCGCGTGTTCATACTTATTCCGAGCCAACATAAGGACACCACAATGGATACATTAGAGGCCATCCGCAGCCGCCGCGCCGTCAAACATTTCGACCCTGAACACGAAATGACGGACAAGGAAATTCGCACTTTAGAAGAATTGCTCCGCTGCTCCCCCACATCTTATAACATTCAAAACTGGCGCTTCTTGCTGGTGAAGGATAAAGAGCTGCGCGCACAAATACGGGAAGCCTCATTCGGTCAGGCACAAACCGAAGACGCTTCATTGCTCTATCTGTTATGTGCCGATCTCCATGCATGGGATAAAAACCCCGAACGATATTGGGAAAACGCGCCGCAAGAAGTCCAAGACTTTATAGTCCCCAGAATCAAACCTTTCTATAAGGACAAAAAATGGCAGCAAAGAGACGAAGCCATGCGCTCTGTCGGCATTGCTTCCCAAACCTTGATGATTGCCGCCAAAGCTATGGGATACGATTCATGCCCTATGATCGGCTTTGACGAAACGCAAGTCGCCGAACTCATCAACCTGCCGGAAAACTACGCAATCGGCATGATGGTTACGGTCGGCAAAGCTACGCAACCTGCAAAATCCAAAGGCGGATATATTCCCGATGAAGAAGTGTTTTTCCAAGACCGTTTCTAAGCATTGATTTCAGCCGCGTTCTGCGCTACGCCTAGTGCTCAAACAAACCTAAAGGACGGCAATGAGCACCTACGTATACGTCATGAACGGCCTGTCAAAGGCATACGACAACAAGAAAATTCTCGAAAATGTAACGCTGAGCTTCCTGCCCGGCGCTAAAATCGGTGTGCTCGGCCCGAACGGTGCCGGTAAATCAACATTACTCAAAATCATGGCCGGTCGTGACACTGATTTCACAGGTGAAGCATGGGCCGCCGAGGGTGTACGTGTCGGCTATCTGGAACAGGAACCTGAACTGGACCCGAATAAAACAGTCCAAGAGAACGTGATGGAGGCCCTATCTGACATCACCGCCATGATCACACGCTACAACGAGGTCGCCGCCGAAATGGCAGACCCTGACGCAGATTTTGAAGCCTTGACCGAAGAAATGGGCGATTTACAGGAAAAAATTGATGTCGCCGACGGCTGGGAGCTGGAACGCACAATTCAAATCGCAATGGATGCCCTGCGCTGCCCGCCTGCTGATTCAGACGTTACGAATTTATCTGGTGGCGAACGCCGTCGCGTTGCACTTTGC
>CAYGQG010000228.1:0-1715 GCA_964351955.1 uncultured Micavibrio sp.
TACATCAACGATCGTCACTCGTCATGATAATAGGACGACTGACGTTTTCTGAACTCGGTAAAACACAACCCGCCTTTATCGGCATTCCCCAAACGCCCGACAAGCTTCGCCAGCGCATCCAGAATCTGATCTTCGCTCAACCCTTTATCACCGATCAAATCTTCGCCAATATTTTCATCGCACGAATAGCGATACCAGCCCCATTCGGCCAATTTCTGAGACATATAAGATTTGCCGACACCCGACATACCGATAAATGTAATTACGTTTTTCATGCTGTCTTTGCTTCTGCATCCTCCAGGATTTTCGGTATTTTGAAATGCACGTTCTCTTGTGTAATCGCAACTTCCTTGATTGTCACGTCATAGCGCGCTTTAGCGGCATCAATCACTTCATCAATCAACACATCCGGCGCGGACGCACCCGCCGTAACCCCCAACGTGGCGACACCATCCATCCAGGCCCAATCAATATCCGCCGCACGTTGCACCAGCATCGACTTCGCGCATCCATGTAACGCTGCCACCTCGACCAAACGGTTGGAATTCGATGAATTCGGCGCACCGATCACAATCACCGCATCGCTATCGGGCGCAATCGCCTTCACCGCCGCTTGGCGGTTTGTGGTGGCGTAACAAATATCTTCCTTATGCGGCGCGGTGATATTCGGGAAACGCGCCTGCAATGCCTCGACAATCGCCGCAGTATCATCAACCGACAATGTCGTCTGCGTGCAAAACGCCAACTCATCTTCGTTATCAACATTCAACTCGGCAACATCGCCCTCTGTCTCGACCAACAACACCGCCCCTGCCGGCAATTGCCCCATCGTACCGATCACCTCTGGGTGCCCCGCATGACCGATCAACACAACTTGCTGTCCGTTCTTGTGATGCCGCTCCGCCTCGCGGTGAACCTTACTCACCAACGGGCACGTCGCATCAACGTAAAACATCTCACGCTCTGCCGCATTCGCAGGCACGGATTTCGGCACACCATGGGCGGAGAATATAACAGGCCTCTTATCACCCCCCTCGTCTTCAGGGATTTCATCCAGCTCCTCAACAAACACCGCGCCTTTCTCACGAAGGCTATCCACCACATACTTATTATGCACGATCTCATGCCGCACATAGACGGGCGCACCGTATTTCTCCAGCGCCAACTCGACAATCTGGATCGCACGGTCCACCCCCGCGCAAAACCCGCGCGGCGCAGCCAGTAATATGGTGAGTGGTTGTTTAGTCATTGTTACTACTTATCACTTCCCCTCTTGCCTTGTGGGATATGCTCTCGTAAAGTTTTATTCCAAAAGCGTTTTAGCATCGGGAAGGCAGCAATGAAAGCATCAATGAAACACCTAAGATACAGCGTTCTTCTCCTGAGTACATTGGCGATGAGCGCCTGCGGGCAAACATTACAGGGCCTCCAAGAGGACTTGGGCTCGATCAACCTACCCAAAGCAACCGCTTCCTCCGTAAACGGTAACGAAGCCGACCGCTTTGTCGCCAGCGGTTCTTGCCCGCGCGCGGAAGTCGTCGGCGAGCTGCAATCCCTTTCAGAATTCGAAACCGTTTCAAACCCGTCGCATAACAACCTGATCTCGACAATCGAGATCAAAAACGTGCAAAAAAGCTGTGATTACGCGCGCAACGCCGCAACAATTGACCTGAGCATGGACTTTGTCGGAACACTCGGCCCGCGCGCCCGCGCCC
>CAYGQG010000229.1:0-1693 GCA_964351955.1 uncultured Micavibrio sp.
TGGCTGTTTTCCTTTAAGAAACTTAGTCGTAAGCCTGTTCAAGCGCTTCAAGAACCATATCCGCAACGCCGTACTGACGTGCATTATCAAAGAATTTAGGGCGCAGACCGGTCGAACGTTGCTTGGTGATCAGCTTGCCGTTCTCGTCTTCGCCTTCAATATCAAGAACGAAGAGATCCTGCATCGTCACAACTTCACCTTCCATACCCGTAATCTCGGTTACGTGTGTGGTTTTACGTGAACCGTCACGAAGACGCTGCACCTGAATAATCACATTCACCGCGCCGGCAATCTGCTCGCGCACAGCGATAGTCGGCAAATTCAAGCTCCCCATCGCAATCATATTTTCCATACGGGAAATCGCTTCACGCGGGTTGTTCGCGTGCACCGTACCCATCGAACCATCGTGACCTGTGTTCATCGCCTGTAGCAAATCAAACGCTTCGGGCCCACGAACCTCACCAACGATAATCCGTTCAGGACGCATACGCAGACAGTTCTTAACCAAGTCCCGCATCGTCACCTCACCAACCCCTTCAAGGTTGGGCGGGCGCGTCTCAAGACGCACCACGTGCGGCTGCTGTAGCTGCAATTCACAAGCATCTTCGCAGGTAATCACACGCTCACCCGGTTCGATATACCGCGTAAGACAGTTCAGCATCGTCGTCTTACCCGAACCCGTACCGCCGGAAACCAGAACGTTTACGCGACAACGCCCGATCGCCATAATCAACTTCGCGCAAGACGGTGTCATAGAACCAAAACCAACCAGCTTATCGAGCGTCAGTTTTTCTTTGGTAAATTTACGAATAGTCATACACGCACCATCCACCGCCAAAGGCTGAATGATAACGTTCACACGCGAACCGTCAGCAAGACGCGCATCACAAATCGGGCTGGCTTCATCAACGCGACGACCAATCGCACCAACAATACGCTGACAGATCGTGGTTAAATGCTGGTTATCGCGGAATTTAATCTTGGTGCGTTCAATCTTACCATTCACCTCGATATAGGTTGTATCGGGGCCGTTGATCATAATATCGGCAATGTCATCACGCTCAAGCAACTCTTCAAGCGGGCCAAAGCCCAACATATCATCGGCACATTCTTTTGAAATGCTCTGCAGCTCGGCAGGCGTAAGATCAAGGTTACGAAAACGCGCAATCTCCTCAACCGCGCTCAAAACCTCTTCACGTGCGGCTTTCGCCTCCATATTGGCAAGCGCCTTCAGGTCAATACCATCGCGCAAATCGAGCCAGATACGGTTTCGGGAACGTTGCAAACGCAAAGTTGTGATCGATTCACTATCCGTCGGCTCGGCTTCTTCCGCATCCATATTCGCCAGATCCTCAGCAAACGGATCAGCAGAAAGCGGCTTATCTTCTGCAACTTCTGTATCAACTTTAGGGGGGATTTTTTTCTTCGGCTTAGACGGCGCAGGTTCTTCCTTTTTCGCCAACGCATCACCAAGTCCGGCAAGCTGTTCGGCATCAACACTCGGCGCAGCCTTGTCGGCTTCTTTAGCACCGCCGAACTTCGCGTCCTCCTGCTTTTTATCTTCAGCAGGCTTCTTTGGCGCTTCCTTTAGCTTAGGCGCAGTCTTCGTATCTGTGTTTGAACCTTTTTTGCCAAACATGAATTATGCTTTCTTCTTTAACTTCCCGAGCAAGCCGTCGAGGAAACCGCCCTC
>CAYGQG010000230.1:0-1673 GCA_964351955.1 uncultured Micavibrio sp.
GTGTGAAATGCTCGGACGCATCCAGAACCGACTTATATCCTGCCAAATTAGACTGTGAAGACAGCACATCCATGCTCTGCGCCCGTGAAATACGCGGCACAAGCTCCATAGAAAACGCATCAATGCCGTTTTTGGCCAGTTCTTTGATCAAGGCTTCGTTGGCATACGGGGCCAGCATCGCAATCAACAGGCAGCCTTTGGGTAGTTTCTCAAGCTCACTATCGCTTGGACCTTGAACTTTCAGAACAATATTGGCTTGTTTATAGAGATCGGCCTCGCCTTTGGCGATGGTTGCACCTGCATCTTTATATGCACTGTCAGGCACGGACGAACCTTCACCTGCACCGCTTTCAATCATCACCAAAGCCCCTAAAGCCGTAAGTTTTTTAACGGTTTCAACGGAAACGGCGACGCGTTTTTCATGGTCTGCGCGTTCTTTGGGGATGGCAATCTTTAAGCCCACGGCATACGTCCTTCTGGCAAGTGTCTAAGTAAGGTGAGCACAAAGATGCACGATCTTTTCGATTTTGTGAAGGCCCGTGGTGAAATTATTCAGATTATCAGAGAGGTTTATCACGTTGCGCTTGTAGCCTTTACCCTTGAAAGAATTGGTTTTTTTAATTACTCTTAAAAAGAAAGAATTCTTTAATCCTTCCTTGGTCTAATAAGGCGCTCTATGCCTGCACCATCGCGATATAAAATTGATATGATCTTAAAAAACTTTACTGCCATCTGTGCGGTATCCGTATTCATGCTAATGCCTGTAGCGCAAGCCGAGACATTAGAGGAAGCCGTATCCGTGACTTTGTCTCAACATCCCGAGGTGGACGGTGCACGCGCCGCTATGCTGGCTGCGGGACAGCGCCAAAAAGAGCAGAAATCAGCGTATATGCCCGAATTGCAGGTCAATGCAACCGGTGGGCGGATTTTCGGTGATAACAGCACCAGTCGCGGCCTAAGCGTTACGCGCGGTTCTGGCTATTCTTATCTCTGGGAAGGGTCCGTATCCGCCGTTCAGCAAATCTATGACGGTTCCGAGACGCATAACCGCGTAAGATCGGCAGAGGCGCAAATGGATGCGGCTAATATGTCGTTGAACGATATTCGTGAAAACCTCGCCCTACGCGCCGCGCAGACCTACGTGAATTTATTTCGTACCCGCAACGGCCTTGATATGCTGGTTAAGCAAAAGAACAGCGTAAAAGATTATATGGGCCGTATATCCAGCTCGGTTGATGACGGTGCAGCCGATGAAGCTGAGTTGCAACAAGCCCGCGATGTATCTGTCATTTTAGATAACTTTACCGCCGATTATACGGGCCAGCTGCGTGTGCTGGAATCCGATTATAACGAGCTGACGGGGCATTTTCCGACTGAGATACCGGGCTTGCCGACCTTGTCTGAGGATATTATCCCCGCCAAGGCTGAAGACGCGATTGCGATCGCCAAAGAAGCCCATCCATTGTTGAAAGCGGCGAAGTTTGCGTCGCAATCTGCGAAATACGACATCCGGGCGGAAGAAAGCACCTATATTCCAAAATTCGATGGAGAGTTATCTTTCCTCAAAAGTGATAAAGACGATGTGATCGGCGGCGAAGTCGAAGATGGTCGCGCTGTCGTGCGTATGAATTGGGCGTTTGAGACGGGCGGGGGGCAAAAGGCCCGTATCAAAC
>CAYGQG010000231.1:0-1640 GCA_964351955.1 uncultured Micavibrio sp.
CCATCAGATGTGATACGCACACCATCGGCATAGTTATTAGATGTGCCCGCACTTCCAAAGACACCATCAGCGTATACAAACCCGCCAGCATCTTCAGTAAAGTCTTCATTTAACAATGTAACAATAGAACCGCCAGAAGATGCAGGGGTAAGAACATCCGCACCTTCCCATTCAATAATATACTGGCTGACCGTAACAAAGCCTGTGCTGCCATCACCTTCGTTCACCAAATCCGCCCATTGTGTACCGTTCAGAAGATATAGGTAATCCTGTGTACCGTCAGAATCGTTAGGCTGACCTGAGGTCCAGTTGTTATACATGCCGTTAACAACGTTGCCTCCCGCATCGGAGAATTGAACACCGCTTTCAGTACCGCCGGAATTCCATATCCAGACACCTTCCGTTCCAGAATCTGTTCCGCCAAGCCATGTATTTGTGCCTCCCGCAAAACCTTCAAATATGGTTTGTTCTGCTGCAGAAGTAATTGTCCCCAAATGACCGGAGACACCATTAAGAGTAGAAGCCTGTGATGCAGTGTTTGCAGCGGTCCAATCTAAGGTTGCCGTTACCAACTGATAAAAATTACCTGTCGTAGAATTATAAGAAACATTCGGGTTCTCGGCCAAAGCATCCGCGATCGTATAACCACCGGCTCCACTACCGCCACCAGTTCCAACAGCTAAGGCGATTGGGTCAACAGCTGTTCCGTCATAAGCGTATAAAACATCGTTACCCAAACCACCATCCAGAGTGTCTGATCCAGCTTGGCCTACAAGAATATCGGCGCCTGCGCCGCCATCCAGAATATCATCGCCGTCATAAGCGTAAAGCGTGTCGTTACCATCGCCCCCATAAAGGATATCAACCGCTGCGTCATCACCCATAAGACCGGCTTCCCACTCAATGACGTAGCCGTTTGCAAGTCCTGTGTTACTCGGGCCGCCATTATCATTCCACAAACCGTCAGCATTACGGAATTCAGCATAATCTTCTCCTGTACCGAATTCATTTGGCTCACCGCCATTCCAATTCTCATACATATTATTAACTGCGGTACCCGCAGCCAGGCCACTCCAGAACTGCATACCGCCTTCTAAACCACTAGACCAGCTCCATTCACTTTCATGGGTAACGTCATTCGCGGCGAGCCAAATATTGCCGCCAATTAAATTTTGGATGAAATCATTTTCTGCCTGTGACGTGATGGTCACCATATGACCGTTATTACCGTTTAACGTCGCTGCATTCGCTGCAATATTCGCATTATCCCATGTTTGAGCCGTTGCAACATACTGATAAAAACTACCCGTCGCTGCCGAATAAACGACATTCGGGTTTGCAAAAAGTATGTCAGACAATGCGCCTACATCCAGACCATGCCCGTGTAAAATATCATTGTTAAAACCGCCATAGATGGTGTCTGCGCCCGCGCCGCCGATAAGAACATCGTCGTCTGCATCACCATAAATTTCATCAGCGCCGTCACCGCCGGAAATTCTGTCATCGCCGGCATCACCGGCTAAAATATCATTGCCATCACTACCATAAACTCTGTCAGCGCCGTCACCGCCAACGACAACGTCGTTTCCGGCTTCACCATGAATTTCATCAGCGCCGTCACCGCCGTTAAGCAAGTCGGC
>CAYGQG010000232.1:0-1576 GCA_964351955.1 uncultured Micavibrio sp.
CCTCTCAACAAGTAGCTATTAATAAATCTGACTGTGTAGATGCGTCCACCTTCCTCGGTAGGGCGCACCATTTTCTTATCTCTTAACTTTTTCATTAAATAGGTTTTTTGGGCCGTTTCAGTTATTCCAATTTTACTCAGTTCAGCCGATTTTATGCTCATTTTTGGTGATTTAATCATGAACCTAAGAATTTCGGCTTCTTGGTCAGTAATATGTTTTCTGTCTAGGGCCGTTGCTATAGCAGGTAATAAGATGTTGTTCTGCGTAAAGTCGCGTTGCGTCAAACTATCAATTTTTTCGATTTGATTTCTTAGACCGTTTAGAAAGTATTCTGACCAGGCAAGGATGCTTTCTGTTTTTAAACTATCTGCCTTTGCGAGCATGTCATAGTATTGATCTCTATCTGCATAAAATACCGATGACGGATTAACAATCCTGCCGGCTTTGACGTTAAACCCAAGCTTGATCAGAAAAGCATAGTTAAGCAATCGCCCCATGCGACCATTACCGTTATCGAATGGGTGGATATACATAAACCTATGGTGAGCAATAGCTACAGCTAGAAGCTGATTTTGTTCTAATCTTGTTTTATTAATAAAGTCTACGAACTCCTCGAAATTATCTTGTAACAATTCGTGTGATGGGGGTTTGTGGTCAGACTTTCCTATTTTGACGTTATGTTTTCTGAGTGCTCCGGGATATTTGGAACCTTCTCCTTTGGGCGGAGGTGATAATTTATAGGTAACAATTTTATGAAGCTCTGAGATATAGGCCCTGTTAATTTTTGTTTCTTCGTCTGTGTTATCTTCAATGAAACTAATTGCGTCTTCTATGTTAGACAATTCTTGATGCTTTTCATCGACGGTAGCATCGTCTTCAATGATTTTTTCAACATACTCTGATAAAGTGGTGTTGTTACCCTCGATTCTAGCAGAGCCAAGGGTTTCCATGATTTGGAAGATAAATTTGAGCTGAAAAAATATGTGCGCAGGGATCTCCCCACCAAGTCTTTTAGTTCTCAGCTTTTCTAAGTCTAAGATTATGTTCGCTAAATCACTGTTCCAATCAGGGGATGGAATTTCAATTTTTTTAGACACTACTTTTCCTTAGGGTTTTGTTTAGTTTAAAACTTATAGCAAAATATGGTTTTAAATTATACACTTAAAAAGGTACATAAAAATACCTTAGTTTAAAAACTTTATAAACTTACTTAAGTTTTAGATGTTAAAAAGTGGTTTAGAAAGACGATAACTAGCAGTATGAAAAACAGCCATTCATGGAAGAGTCTCATAATTAGCAAAGGTACGCTGAAGCGCGCTAAATATGTGTATTTTCCGATTTTTCTGATCGGCTTTTTATTGCTGACCGTTTTTGCCTTTATCCTTGAAAAGCCAAGCAATGACTTTGTGGATCTGGACCAAGATCTGAACTCCAAAATACCGATCGTCTACAGCCCTTATTATAATATTGAGTTTCTAGGCCTTGAAGAACTCCATCACTTTGACTCCAAGAAATACGGTCGAGTTTATGACGCGCTCATTGGGGAAGGTATAATCACTCCGGAGAACCATTTGAA
>CAYGQG010000233.1:0-1546 GCA_964351955.1 uncultured Micavibrio sp.
GGTTAGTTCAGCCGGAATAACAACGGCGTTGCGGCCTTCGTAAATTGTAATGTCTGTGCCTGTTCCTCTTATTGCGAGGTCTGTTCCTGTGTTGATGCCGCGTGCGCCGGGACGCATTCTTGTGATCATCATTACAGAGCTCGGCAAAACTCCGAGATTGCTGAGTACTGTTTCTTCCAACTGTTCACCCGGTGGTGTGGAAACAACTTGTGTGCCGTCTGGTCCTTCCGGTGGTGCCGGTGTGACTACAGGGTCGCCGATTGCGCGATTGAATTCAGGAGCGATTTGACGATCCTTCAGGCCCGGCAGGTAATGGTTTACGCGCAGATCACGATAGTGGTGCAAGCGCATGTCCATCATGTAGGCATACATAGACGGGCGGTGAAGCTCGGCAATACCTTTGTTCAGTTGGTTTACGTGGTTTGTGCCTTCTGTCGCATCAATTTCAGCCAGTCTTGCGCGGACATCTTCGTATTTCAGGCTGAAGTCTATGCTGCGTGAACCACCTTCAAAGAAAACACGGTGTGCGCCCGGGAACTGATCTTCGAGATACAGCATGTTGTACTGCATGAACATATGCATCAATTCGTCCTGACCGGGTTCGCCGTAGCGACCGTTCCATGTGTCCATGGTGTCGTCTGTGATTTCGCCGTTACGGAACCATGAGTAGTTCGCAAGGAACGGCTCGTAGAAGTTCATTGTTAGGCGTTCGTAATTCTGGTTTGCCTGTAGTGCCGGTGTCGGGTTTCTGAGAAGTTCGTTCAGAATTTGTTTTTGCTGGTCCAGTGTATATACGTTTGGATCATTAAAGTTTGCGACACCTGTGATGTCTTCCAGCTGGTTTTTTGTCAGGTAGTGCAGCGCATATTCAGCGGTAGGAATACGGCCCGCAGCTCTTTGTGAGTCGATAAGGTCACGGATAACGCTGCTTTCAAGTTCTGGACGCTCAAACGCTTTGAATACCAGACGAACATCACGATCGTCAGGGTTGAATTCACCATCGGCCATGGCCGTTGATACGCGGTCAAGAATGTCTGCATTGTTCTGGATGAGTGCGTTTTGTGCAGCAACGCTCATCGCAGCGATCATGTCTTCCGTCAGGTCTTGTCCGAGCATTTCACGGAATTTTTCCTGATCTTCTTCGGACATGGAGTCGAGGTATTCGCGTTCTAGACGCAGATCACCAAGTTGGGCGATTGCGCGCAGATCGAATTGTTTGCGAACAAAAGCGTAAACAGCTTCGCGGCTTACACTTTGTGGTACTGCGCCGTTTTCGTCGGCAAATTCTTTGTGGAGGGCAGCTCTTTGGCGGGCTGCGAATTCGTCCTGACGACCATCTTCGAGAATAGCCAAGGCAACACGCTCGCCATGACGCATTTGCTTTAGGATTTCATATCCATTACGTGACAGGATGTTGTCGCGGGCGAGTGGTGTCTGGTCGCGAAGCGCTTGGTGACCTTCGTTTACGCGGCTGCCTGATAGTGTGCGCAGCAAGTTGTAAATCGCACTGGATTCGCCGACACCTTCAACCAGCCCCAGTGTGTCT
>CAYGQG010000234.1:0-1518 GCA_964351955.1 uncultured Micavibrio sp.
TTCCGCATTTGATGATAACGAGACCGCGTTGATTGTGACATCAAACGGCATTGCCCGTTTCGCTCCACATATAACGGGTGACTTCGATGCGTTTGCCGCCAACAACAAAATCAAGCTTTCAACCGGTGCGCTGGCGATTTTCAAACATCAGGACGAGCGTTGGACCATAGAAGAATGGAACATCAAGCCATGAGCGAAGACCGCTTAAACGATATCGAGACCAAGCTTGCCTATCTCGACATGCAATTCGAGGAAATGAACGGCGTGATATTGGAGCAATCCGATACGATTAAACGTCTAAAATCCAAAATCGATATGCTGCAGGGCAACAACGAAGAGAGCCCTGACAAAGGCTTATCGCCGTCCGAAATCGCAGAACGTGATAAACCGCCACATTACTAAGCCTTATAGCGTCTAAAACTTAGGTTTTACACTTAGTTTTCATATTATTGTTGCAATTTACTTTCGGGTTTGCTAATAAAATTGCATCCAAAAGAACAGGAGCTGCGTTATGGCTTTACCAAAAGTAGTTGATGCACTTGTGCATGACAGACCAAAAGTTTTTTCACGTGTTGCACAACAAGAAGTGCTTACAGATCCGAATAAAACGCTCGACACCTTGCGTACAACTGCCAATGTATTAGCCAACGGTACAAAACCGCATTTGGGTCATGCCCAACAAGCTCAACAAGCCTTGCATACTCTTCATAAAACTGCCGGCCCGTTAGAAAACGTTGTTCTTTTCCATTACGGAGACGATCCGGACGTATCATGGAACATGGCCCGCTATCTGCACCGTGCAGACCGCGCATTGGACTCTCTTGGGTTTTTTGAAACGGCGCTTGAACATGAGCCGGCTAATAGCGTGATTTTAGCCCGCTTTGCCGATGCCTTGATGGATGCGCATAAAGATATGCCGCACATGGAATATGATACACGCGCTTTGGAACTGGCTATGCAGGCGCATAGAATCGAAGGTTCTGATTATACGCAGGCACTGATGGATCGCATGACAAATGCTACGGACGAAAGATTACGCATAGCCGTTGGCCCCGCGTATGAAACAGCCGATGCCCTCACACCGACTACTTTGCAATAAGTTTTAGATTTTTACTGCGTATGGATATTCCTATTACTCATAGATTTTCTGTGGCTGCCGAAATTCAGGCGGCCATGGCTTTTTTGGCTACAGACGCGAGTCAAACCGTTAGCGAATTGAAAGAGACAGAAAGTGCTCTGAAAGATCGTCGCCGTGATATGGACGATACAGAGTTCTATGCAGCGCGGGATCAGCTGCGTGATGCTGCCGATACGGTTAAGCAACATATCCGTGATGATTACGCCGAAGATTGGCAAGTGAACTGGAATACCGGTATTTTGCTCAGCCGTCTTGGTCGCGACAAGGCTGCGATGGAGTTTCTTGAGCGTGCCCATGAACAAAACCCGACAGATGCGCATATTCCCCGCAAGATGGCGCATGCGCTGGTTAAACTGCATAAAAACGACACACTCGGCGGT
>CAYGQG010000235.1:0-1506 GCA_964351955.1 uncultured Micavibrio sp.
CGGGAGAATAATTACTTAAGCGCACTGGCCGAACTCGGCGGGCAATACGGCCTTGCATGGGCGGAGCTGTCCACGGGCGCATTCACTGTCCAGCCCTTACACAAAGACCAAATCACAGGCGCGATTGAACGCATCAGTCCACGCGAAATTGTTATCGCTGAGGATCAATGCGAAAACATCACAGTTGACGCACGTGCAAGGCCGTATTGCCCGCCGACTTCGGCCAGTGCGCTTAAGTAATTATTCTCCCGTGCATCAAGCAGCGTGTCTTCGGTTAATGTCCCTTGGGTAACAACGCGGACAACATCGCGGTTTACCAAAGCTTTGGAGGCAGGCTTGCCTTCGCGCTTCACACGTTCTTTGGCTTCTTCGGGGGTTTCTGTTTGCTCGCAGATCGCGACCTTGTACCCGTTGCGGATCAGTTTTTCGAGATATGGCTCGTAAGAATGAAACGGTACACCGCACATCGGGATGTCGTCGCCGTCGGTCTTGCCGCGTTTGGTTAGTGTGATGTCGAGGGTTTCGGCGGCGGCTATCGCATCGTCATGGAACATCTCGTAAAAATCACCCATACGGTAGAACAGCAGAACGTCAGGATATTTCTCCTTAAGCGCCATATATTGCGCCATCATTGGCGTGTGCCCGTAGGCGAGGAAGTCCTCCGATGTTTTTAACGCAGCTTGTCCCATAAACAGGATTGTAGCGGATAGTGTTTTTGCAGGTGAAGGGGAAAGTTCAGGTTATCCCTTGTTTGTATTTTAAATTCGAGATTATGATCGAATTATGAAACGGATTTTGATTTTAGCTTTGCTTGTTCTTGTTGTCGGATGTGAGAAAAAGCTTTCCGAATACGGCCAGAAGGCGGCAGCTTTGAAAGCTGAGTGTGAAAGGCTGACACAGGAAACAGATAAAGTCTACGAGCCTATAATTGGTAGGTTCTTAGATTCTGAATCTCATGGAATACAAATAAGTGGGATTAATGGCAGCGCTCTCAATCACTATATGTATTTTCAAAAAGAAGACAAAAAGGCGAAGGTTGCTTATGTAATGAAGGCTTCTTTTGAGAATAAAGGTTATATTCAGGAGGTTTATAAATCTCTCAATATACAACAGCCAGGTGTAGATACTGAAGCGCATTTTGGTATTTGTGGATGGAAGAATAATGCCGATATGTATATTGCGGATATAGAGAACCTAAGAGTTATAGGTAAACCGAACTAGCTCTTCTTCTCGTCCGTGCCCGTAGAGCCGAAGCCGCCTTCGCCGCGTTCCGATTCATCGAGTTCTTTGACTACATCCCATTCAACAACTTCGAAACGTTCGACAACCATTTGGGCGATGCGCATGCCGCGTTCGACCGTGAAAGGTTCTTGGCCGTGGTTGATGAGGATAACGCTGATTTCACCGCGGTAATCGGCATCGATTGTCCCAGGGGAATTCAGAACGGTAATACCGTGTTTTATTGCAAGGCCCGAGCGAGGACGGACTTGCGCCTCATGGTTTCTT
>CAYGQG010000236.1:0-1499 GCA_964351955.1 uncultured Micavibrio sp.
GCTTAATAGACAGAGCACAATTGCAGGAAGCATTTTTTTCATATGAACCCTTATCGCATTATTTTGAAACTTGATTAAATTGACATAATATTAAATATAATGTTACATTTCTAGCTCATCATACGGAGAGTAACTATGGTAGATAGAGCTGTTTTGTCCGCAGGAAATGCGGAAGCACAAACACAAGATATGATCAAAGCTTATGCCGCACGCATAGAAGAGATTCGGGCGGACAATGATACTGCAGGTAGGCCAACAGAATTATCTGATATTACCTCTCTAAAAGACACCAACCATCCTGTAGCCCAAAACTTTATTGAAGTAGATGGTCTGCTTTACCGCCCGTTAGTCAGAGATGATGTATATGGGGTACCAGATCGTTTTGATCAGAGTGAGCACATTGCTCGCATGGACAATATCGGGACTTTTGCGGCAAATAACTCCGTACTAGGTGTAATTGATTCAACCGGCCGATATATGATGGCGAGAAATACTGAAGAAAATCGGTCATTTCTCGAAGAGCAGGGTTATATCGATGTAGATAGAAATTTTCCAGTATATTTCAGTAATAGTGAAATTCCTGTTGGCTATGCTACAGGCGAGCAAACTGTTTTCAGTTATAACGTACACAAGCATATATCTGAAACTTTAGGCCGCCAACCTTATGATCCTTCTGTATTTCAAAGTGCTTTGCCAAGCGAGTTGGATGCACCAGATATTGCGACAGCAAACGCAAACGCTGCGTAGAGAATCTAACTGAAATGCGAAAATAAGATAACTAAAGTTAAGGCATAGATATCAGCAAATAATGAGCTAGCTTCCCGGATAAGTGCCAAAATCAACATCCGGAAACTCGGCTTCAATCCTATCCATATGTGGCATAAGATACTTTTTACCATCTGCAGTAAAACCCTGAGTGCTTAACATCGGCCTGGTTTTGCCTTCGACAGATAGATTATGAGTGTGCGCAAAAAGTTCTCTAATCATTGTTAATCCCAATTTTGATCCTCGAAAATCAGGATTCACTTCAACGATTTCAATATTTACTCCGTAGTCTGAAATGTAGACTGGTGCAAGCGCAGCTATTTGATCATCTTGTATTAAAGCTGCGTAGCTTCTACATCGCTCAGTACCAAAGCTCTTAAAACTAGACATATCGAACGCAGAAAAGAATTCTGCGCTCAAATCGCTTTCTATAACTTTAAATTGACCATTTAAGACCATTTTTGTCTCCGTTGATGCAGAAACTACGAGATGTGAGTTATTATGTCAATTATATTTCTGCTGGTCTTTGCAGATTTTACACAATCGATGTTATCACAGAGACAATATTACGCGAAAAAACGATAAGATAAATGGTCTGGTGTCACCATCTAACTTAAGGAACTCTACCGAATTCATCATGAGTGACCGTTGTTTCTGTATTTTCTGCAGAATAACCATGTAAGCGAATACCTATCTCAGCAGCTTCCTCAGCGGGTCTGAGCACTGAGTAATCC
>CAYGQG010000237.1:0-1499 GCA_964351955.1 uncultured Micavibrio sp.
TTATTGTGCTGAGTATTTGGACGCTACACCGCCGTATCAAGGGGGCATTATCCAGTGACTGATATTTTGAGTGATCCGGTATGGATTGGCATGCTCGGTGTTTATGCAATTTTGGGTGCGGCGGCGGCAACCATTATGCTGCTGAAAAATCGGTTGGCGGAAAAGGATTACACCGAGCTGGTAAACCGTACCAAGACATGGGGCTGGATTGTTCTTATGGCGACGGTCATTCTTGCGCTGGGTAAAACGGCGGCGATTGTTACGCTCGGCTTTATCAGTTTTCTGGCGCTTAAAGAATATTTCACGCTCATCCCGACACGCAAAGTTGATCGTCGGGTTTTGCTGTGGGCGTATCTATGTGTGCCGTTGCAATTTTATTGGGTGCATATCGAATGGTACGGGTTATTCATCATCTTTATTCCCGTTTATGCGTTGTTGTTCATTGCGTTCCGCCTGATGCTGGCGGGGGAAACGCAAGGGTTTATCAAATCGGTCGGGACGATGCATTGGGGGTTGATGCTGACCGTGTTTAATCTCTCGCATCTGGCGTTTTTGCTGGTGATGCCGATGAAGGTTGATTTGCCCGCCGGCGGTGGTGGTTTGTTATTCTTTGTTGTGTTCCTGACGCAGTTTAATGATGTGGCGCAGTATTTCTGGGGTAAAACACTGGGCGGAAAACATAAGGTTGTGCCGCATATTAGCCCGGGCAAAAGCTGGGAAGGTTTGATTGGCGGTGTTTTGACGACCATGGTTTTGGCCGTGTTAATCGCGCCGTATTTCACACCGTTCACTCTTATGTATGCCGCGATGGCGGGTGCGTTGATCGGTACGGTCGGCTTTGTCGGTGATGTTACAATTTCCGCCGTAAAACGCGATTTGGGTACAAAGGATAGCGGGTCTTTGTTGCCTGGTCATGGCGGTATTCTTGATCGTCTGGACAGCTTAACGCTTGCCGCGCCATTGTTCCTGCATTTCACACGCTATTATTTCGGGGCTTAAAACATGTTGGGGCGGGTGCTGCAAATTCTGCTCTTTGTTTTTATCGTGAAGCCGATTTTGCTCATTGTTCTGGGGTTGCGGATTAAGGGTCGTGAGCATATGCCCAAAGAAGGCCCCGCGATTTTGGTCGCCAATCATAACAGTCATCTGGATACGTTGGTGTTGATGCATATGTTTCCGTTGAAACGCTTGCATAGACTTCGTCCTGTTGCGGCGGCGGATTATTTTTTAAAGACCAAACGGCGGGAATGGCTGTCGCGAACATTGCTGAATATTATCCCGATCCGGCGTGAAGGGCCGCGCGATGGTGATCCGTTAGAGCCTATATACGGCGCGTTAGACCAAGGCGATATTGTTATTTTTTATCCTGAAGGGTCACGCGGCGAGCCGGAAAAACTGGCGGATTTTAAACGCGGGATCGCGGTGTTGTGCGAGAAATATCCCGATGTGCCCGTAACGCCGATCTTTACATTCGGGCTTGGTAAGGCATGGCCGAAGGA
>CAYGQG010000238.1:0-1496 GCA_964351955.1 uncultured Micavibrio sp.
CTGATTGGGGATGTTGGTCGGGACTTTTCTAAATCCGTCCATGTCATCGGAAAAACAGATGAGTTTTACAGGGATATCGGGCGCGAGGCGTTTGAATGCACGCAGCACCATTGTCGTTCTGGCGACTTCGCCGAACGTACCGATATGTGGCAGGCCGGATGGGCCGTATCCTGTTTCAAACAGGACGTAGCCTTTTTCGTTTGGTTTAATCTCGCCACGGTTCATCGCGCGCAGGCGTTTGATCACCGCTTTGGCCTCTTCAAAGGGCCAGGCGCGGCATTTATTCGCTATGTCCAGATCTATATCACTCATGGATAAGATGGATAAGCGCCTTTGCGGTGAAAGTCAATCTGGGAGATGGCGTTAGATAACAGGGTGGAGGCCGTTATTACCCAATTGGAAGTCGTTATGGGAGAGGGCGGCTTTGATGTTCCCGGCCCCTGAGTGAAGGGAGTTGGGGATGAGCTTCTCGCTCCATACAGCCATTGCATGGTAAAGGTTGCGCAAAGGTTGTGGTACGGGAGAGCGCATGACGCTGCCGCATACCCCTTCGCTGGTTTCGATGCTGTTGGTGAAGCCGGGGGCGGCATACTTGGTTTCAATCTCGGTGGAGATGCCCATCGCTTCGAGTAAATCCGAAGATACGGTGTGGCAGTTTTGTGCGGGGCGCAATTGTAAAAGACTTAACGGTCTGTATTCATGATCTTCTGCGTTTATATCCATGCCGCGATTAATTGCTTTCATCCAGCTTGCGATGACTTTTGTGCGATCACCTTCTAAAACAGTTTGCTGTTTTAATTGAGGGTGTCTGCTTCGTTCAAAACCGAAGTGAAAAACTTTAATAGAATTTGGATTAAACGGTAATGCCGATCGTGCGAATTTATGCTTCACGCGTTTCCATGGATTGAAGTTTGCATCGGAGATTTTTTCTTTATCAGGGTCGTAACTATACCCATGTAATTCGCCGCGAATTTTGTCGTATTGATCGACGAGTCGTAAAAAAGAATGCCCTGCGTTACGGCCTTTGAAAATCAAATTATCAAGAAAGCCGAGTTCGAGTGGTTTTTCTACAAACTCAATGCGCCACGAAGATGTGTCTTGTGGTGTTGTTTCGTGAGCACTGTTTTTATTATTTTTAATACTCTCAAAGTCCCTGTGCATGCTTTTAATTAGCACTTTGTAATTAATAAATTGTTAATGCGCATGTTGCAGTGCAAATGAAACCAAGTAATGTTTTGGTTTTTGCTGCGATTACATTTTAAATACACGGGTAAAAAACTTTTTGTTCTTTAGTGCAAATCAAAGTATAGTTCCATGTAGAAATATTTTTTTTATTTCGCTTCCTTCCCACTCGGTCCTTCGACCACTTCCATATCTCGATCGCTTCCGATCAAAAATCTACAGGAGAAAACATCATGGCTACGACTAAGAAAAAAGTTGCCAAAAAACCTGCAGCTAAAAAACCAGCTGCAAAAAAGGCAACGACTAAGAAAGCC
>CAYGQG010000239.1:0-1479 GCA_964351955.1 uncultured Micavibrio sp.
ATAAGACCGAGAATACATTTCAGCGTTACGGATTTACCCGTACCCGAACCGCCGATAATGACCATCGACTTACCTTCGGGCACAACCAGATCAATACCGTTTAGCACATGGTTATTACCAAAGTGCTTCTTTACGCCTGTCATTTCGATTTTGGGTGTGCTCATGAGAAAAATACCTGTGTGAGTACGTAGTTGAACACAAGAATAAGGATAGAGGAGGACACAACCGCGTTGGTTGTTGCCGCGCCAACGCCCTGTGCGCCGCGACCGGAATTAAAACCGTGATAGCAGCCCATCATCGCGACGATAAAGCCGAATACCCCCGCCTTTATCAGGCCGGAGACAACGTCCATTGTCTCGATCACATCCCATGTTTGGGACAGATAATTGGCGGGGCTGAAGCCCAGATTATAGATCGAAACAACATAACCGCCATAAACACCGATAATGTCACCAATGAAGACAAGGATCGGCAGTGTGAGTGTTGCCGCGATCAAGCGCGGGGCGATTAGATATTTAAACGGGTTAACCGAGAGCGTGGTCAGAGCGTCAATTTGTTCGGTTACACGCATTGTGCCGATTTCAGCGGCAATGGCAGCACCGACACGACCCGCAACCATCAAACCCGCCAGAACGGGCGCTAGCTCTCGTGTTACGGAAAGGACCACAACACCCGCAATCGCGCTTTCGGCGTTAAATCGTGTGAAACCCGTATAACTTTGCAGTGCCAGCACCATACCCGTAAACAGCGCGGTCAGGCCCACAACAGGCAGGGAGTAATAGCCGATATCAATGAGTTGGCGACCCAGTTGCGTAGGGAAAAACGGCGGAACGATGCTGTGATACAGGGCACGACCAATAAAAATGAAGAGCCGTCCGGCCTTTTCAAAAAAGCTCAGAATCATGTGACCTATGGCCTGAAAAACGAAAGACACGGGATTGATCTGATTTTGGGAGCTATCCATGGGCTACAGTCTGTTATTTGTTACCGAAACACGTTAAAACATTGATGACGGTGCGTCCATACCGAATACCAAGAGAAAACACTATGACAGCGCTTAAAATCATTCCCGCCGACGATTTGTTAAATTTGCACATGCAAAAAGATGCGAATATCCGCATCGATCTGGCCTATGCGCGGGATGATAATTATTTGTTCAATGAGCGTATCTACAAAAAGGATGCGCAGCTTTTTATCTACAAAGATCTGGCCGATATTGTTCTGCGGGTTGCGGAAACCGTTAAGGGACAAGGTTTACGGCTGATCGTTTATGACAGTTTGCGGACATCAGATGCGCAGGCACGGATGCTGGAAACCAAGGCCGTTAAGGATAATCCGCATTGGCTCGAGGAGCCGAGATTGCTGTCCCCACCCGGTAAGGGAGCGCATCCACGCGGTATGGCGGTGGATTGCAGCCTTGAGACGTTCAACGGGGACTTGCTCGATATGGGAACGGTGTTTGATTTTCTCGCCGAGGAT
>CAYGQG010000240.1:0-1470 GCA_964351955.1 uncultured Micavibrio sp.
CAATAACACTACAGAACGTTGAGGCAGCAGAGCTCTCAGCAAGCAGCTTTAGTTTTGCGGTTGAGCTTCCGCCGTCAAATTCCGGTTTACCGCCTCTGCCCACTAACGAGCTTATAGGCACGCCAGGCTTTGACTCTTTACAAGCAACAGACCCTAATGGCACTGCTGTTTACGGGCGAGGTGATGGTGATGAATTGTCTTCATCTTTCTATGGGGGAGATTACCTTTTTGGTGAAGATGGGGATGACCTACTGTTTTCCTACAGCGATTTTGGCTCTGGCCCTGTGGTACTCGATGGTGGCGCAGGTTTTGACGAGCTTTATGGCGGCTTTGGTGACGACTATTTTGTCTTTAATGCCAATGATGCCGGTTTCGATATTATCAGAGAGCAAGAAGGTAACGACGTTATCGTGATCTCTAACGAACTCGATACTTTTGATCTCAGCTTTTCTGTAGATAGCGTAGGCGGTTTGTTTATTGAAAATCTCAACTTTGCCTATGCATGGGAAGGTGTTGATCTACCTGACCAATTCGGTACAGGCTTTGAAGGCGATCCGACTGTTGAATCCATCGTTGTCCAGGGCCAGCTCTACAATCTGAATGACGTTGTCGCGAATGGTTTTGCGGGCGCTTCTAGCGAGCCTTTTGGAGGTGGCGGCGAACCAGGGCCTGACCCGAACGACCTGCCTATAGCCAATAATGATATTGTCGTTTCTATTGAAGGACAGGCCATTACGGGCAATGTACTGGCAGATAACGGTAATGGCGTAGACTATGATCCTAATGGCGCACAGCTCAGCGTTGTGCCAGTGAATCAAACATTGAGTTACGGTACTTTGGTTATTTCATCAAACGGTGATTTTACCTTAACGCCGAATGCAGGCTTTACGAATGAAGGTTCTCCAGTAAGCTTTACTTACACTGTGAGTGATCTGGAGGGAAACACTGCACAGGCAGATGTATTATTCGAGATCGTGCCAGTGAGCGCTGTTCCTACGCTGAATGTTGTCGATGCGAATGTTGATGAAAACGGCAGTGTTGTAATTACGGCATCTAACCTGCAGATTTCTGATCCTGATGGAGATATTGATGAGAGCACTTATACTCTGACTTCATTACCTCAGAACGGTGTGATCGAGATCAACGGGGTTGTAGCACAAGTTGGTGATGCCTTCTCTGTTCGCGACACGATTTTTGGCAATGTAGTCTATACACCGAATACGGGTTACTTTGGAGCGGACAGCTTTGACTTTGTTCTTTCTGATGGGCAGAACATTCTGCCTGAAGATACGTTGAACATTACCGTAACCGAACTTAATGATGATCCTGTTGCCAATGACGATGTATTTGATGCCGCCTTTGAAGCTGTGGTTTCGGGCAATGTGCTAGATAACGATACAGATGATAATGCCGGTGATGTTTTAAGCGTCGTCGAAACGCAAGTTACAACTGCGCAAGGTGTGACTGTTG
>CAYGQG010000241.1:0-1439 GCA_964351955.1 uncultured Micavibrio sp.
GATATATGTACTTCCAAGGTGTCGGGGCGGTCGGGTTTTCTTATGGCGCGCCCAAAGTTCTTACAGGTGGCGGGACATCATCCGCGGGGCAGTTTATTGAGCAGCTGCGCAACCGTATAGCTGAACGGATAATCTCCGTAGATGATCGCTATGGCGCAGTCGCCGCAGCGTTGCTGGTCGGGCAGCGGAGAGCAATCCATGAAGATGATAACGAAGCCCTACGGAATGCAGGGCTGGCGCATATGTTGGCTATATCGGGGCTGCATATCGGTTTGTTTTTCGGGGTGGTGTTTTTCTGTGTGCGGTTATTGCTCGCAGGGGTTCCGAGTTTGGCGTTGAGACGACCAATTAAGAATTATGCAGCTGTGGCTGCGATTACGGCTGCTGGGTTTTATATGCTGATTGCTGGTGCAACGATCCCCACGCAGCGGGCAATGATGATGATGGCGCTTGTTTTTGTCGCGATCCTGATGAACCGTACACCATTGTCGATGCGGTTGGTTGCGTTTGCGGCCTGTGTTGTCTTGTTGATAGCGCCGGAAAGCCTTATTTATCCTAGTTTTCAGATGTCGTTTGCTGCTGTTGCCGGATTGGTTGCGTTTTTTCAGATGATTAAGCCGTATTGGTCGGGTTGGTATAGCGGGGCGGGTATTGTACGACGTGGCGGGTTGTATGTTTTGGGTGTGATGATGACGACTATGGTAGCGTCTTTATCGACTGCGCCGTTCGCGCTTTATCATTTCCATCAATTTGCGGTTCTGGGCATTGTGGCGAATTTGCTGGCTATGCCGGTATTGGCGTTTTTGGTTATGCCGTTTGCTGTTTTGTTCTTTGTTTTGATGCCGTTCGGTTTAGAAGGGCTGGTTTTGCCGATTATGATGGTGGGTATCGGGTTTATTCTCGATGCTGCGCATTTTGTTTCATCATCTGATCTTGCAACGATGAAATTTAAGGCATGGTCAGGTGCGCATTTGGCTGTATACGCTCTGGGTTTTGTTGTCACGTTATTGGCTGCCGGACGGTTACGCTATGTCGGGGTTTTGATCGTTGTGTGTTTTGCGCTTTTGGTTTCCGGTGTGAAAAAGCCCGATCTGATTGTTTCTGATGATGCTTCCTTGATTGCGATAAGAACGGATGAAGGCGCGTATGTGTTTTCCAGCCTTCGTAAGAATAAGTTTGTAAGGACACAGTGGAGCGAAGCATTGGCGTTAAAACCCGAACAGGTACAGGGCTGGAAAGAGGGCCAGGAAGGCACGTTGCGTTGTGATGAATATGCGTGTCGTGCCGAGGTGAAAGGGCAGAAGCTCAGCGTTGTTTATACGCCCGAAATTATTGAACAAGAATGCGGCTGGGCCGATGTTTTAATCAGCGACAGACCGTTGCTGTATTGTAAAGATGCGCAGGTGATTGATCGGTTCGACGTTTACCGCAAGGGGGCC
>CAYGQG010000242.1:0-1438 GCA_964351955.1 uncultured Micavibrio sp.
TAAAATCTCTATCCCTGCCGATGTGCTCTCAGCGCTACAAAAAACCCCGCGTATTACCATGGTTGCGTGCGGAACGGCTTATTATGCTTGCGCGACGGCCAAATACTGGTTTGAGCAAATCGCCGGAATCCCTTGCGACATCGACATCGCATCCGAATTTCGTTACCGCGAACCGCCATTGCCCAAAGACGGGCTGGCCCTGTTTGTATCCCAAAGCGGCGAAACGCTGGATACGCTGGAGGCTTTGCGTTTCTGCAAAACCCAAGGGCAGACGATCCTTTCTATCGTTAACACCATCGAAAGCACGATTGAGCGTGAAAGTGATCTCGTTCTGCATACACTTGCGGGACCTGAAATCGGTGTTGCATCGACCAAAGCGTTGACAACGCAGCTCACAACGCTGGCCTGTATGGCGCTCTGTGTGGCGCGTGAAAACGATACAATTGATGCCGTACAGGAAAAGACAATGACAGATGCGCTGCGTCACATACCGCAGCAAATTACCGACATTCTCCACGCCGAAGAAAGCAGCAAAAATATTCAAGGCATTGCCCGCGATATTTTCGAAACCGCACACATGCTTTATCTTGGTCGCAACCTTCTGTTCCCACTCGCCATGGAAGGCGCGCTGAAAATGAAGGAAGTCTCCTATATTCATGCCGAAGGTTATGCCGCGGGTGAGTTGAAACACGGCCCGATTGCGTTGATTGATGAACAAATGCCGATTGTTGTGTTTGCGCCGGGTAATGACCCGCTTTTCGAAAAAACGTCCAGTAATTTGCAGGAAAATGTCGCACGCGGCGCAAAGGTTTTGATGATTTCGGATGAAAAGGGTTTGAAGGATCTGCAACAATTTGTGAAATGGTCGATTCAATTACCCGATGTTGATCCTTTTGCCGCGCCTATTCTCTACGCCGTGCCTGCGCAATTGCTGGCCTATCACGTTGCTGTCACGAAAGGCACGGATGTCGACCAACCGCGCAACCTCGCCAAATCTGTCACTGTGGAGTAATTAGTGTTTATGCAGCAAAAGAGTTGACCAGCCGTCGATCTTTTTCTCATCCACTAGGCGTAAATTATCAGACAGGTAAACATCCAAAACACCTTGAACCTGCTCGTTCAAAATGCCCGATAAAATGACATATCCGTTATCATCAACAACGGCCTCAAGCTCTTTGGCCATCGCTTTCAACGGACCGGGCAGGATGTTGGCAATCACCAGCTCATACGGGCCTTTTTTCTGAACTATCTCGCCCGCAAAGCCTTCATTAACCAAAGTTTCTATTTTGCCTTTACCGACCTGTAATCCGTTATCTTCAACATGGCGTTCGGTCACGCGCACACTTTCGGGGTCGTTATCAACGGCGAATACAGGCGCTTTCCAGATCATCCACGCCGCAACGGCCAGAATACCGCTGCCCGTGCCCATATCCAGAAT
>CAYGQG010000243.1:0-1432 GCA_964351955.1 uncultured Micavibrio sp.
CAGCGCCGGCGCACGCTCAACAAAAATTCAAATGCTGATCTACACATTGCTACTGGTGCCGTTAACGCTCCTCCCTACATTTTTGGGTTACGCCAGTGCCCTATACGGAATATCAGCCGCAGTTCTCGGCGCAGGGTTCATCCTCTCCGCCATCAAAGTCTTCAACAGTGATGATCTGAAATACGCCCGCATTATGTTCGTTTAATCCGTGTTTTATCTCTTCGCTCTCTTTCTAGCCGTTATTTTCGGGTTATCCTTATGAGCAAATCCTTTCACAAATCAGACATCCACAAAAAAAAGCTGAAGAAAAATCTGGCTGTTTTGGGCATGATTGTTGGCTTTATTGCCATTATCTGGGCCATAACGATGATTAAAATCGCAGGCGCATAAGCGCGTTAGCACATCAGAAGCTTTGCTCTCATCTTCAGAATACGCTACACTTAACAAAGGTAGTATCTAAGGATTCACATGCGCATATTTCTTCTTCTCTCAGTCTTCATTATCGTTCCTTTCTTAAGCCAAGCCCAAGCTGGTGAGCCATATACTTGTGGCGTTCCGATAATCACGGGCGAGGATATAGATGCCCGCATGCCAACAGAGACAGGCGGACGTTGCGACTTTCACGTCAGGCGCTTCGCATACCGCGAAGAAGCCCTCAAGTTGCAAGAGCTGATAAAACAACGCCAGCATAATTACGCCGCCCCACGCAGCAAAATCGAGGCACAGTATAGAGAGCAGCTAAAAGCTCTGAACGCCCAACGTGGCGATGAATCATCATCGGATTCATATATGACGGCGGAAGAAGACATGGACGAGGCCTTTGACGACCTTGATGAAATGTCCGAGTCGGAATAAACCTTACAAAATCCCCCTTTTCAAAAGCTTCGCAAACGCTTAAAACGCTCTACATATAAGCTATGAGCAAACACAGCGATAAACACACCGAAATGGCCCGCAAGAACGCCCGTACAGGATTAACCGTCCTTGGGGTGATATTAGCCATGACCGCATTATCATTCGCCTCGGTCCCGCTATATGATGTGTTCTGCCGCGTAACCGGCTTCGCGGGAACCACACAAACAGCGCAAAGCCTGCCTGATGAAATTATAGACCGTGTCGTCACAATCAATTTCAACGCAGATATAGACAGAGGCTTACCGTGGTATTTCGCGCCTGAACAACGCTCTATCAACGTTAAACTGGGGCAAAAGGGCATAACGGCCTTCACTGCGCGCAACAAAACCGATAAACCCCTCACCGGAACCGCCATTTACAACGTCACACCGCTAAAAGCGGGTAAATATTTCCACAAAATTCAATGCTTTTGCTTTGATGAACAAACTCTCGCGGCAAATCAGGAAGTGTCGATGCCTGTTTTGTTCTATGTTGACCCGAAAATGCACGAAGATCCGAATATGAATGATGTCAAAAC
>CAYGQG010000244.1:0-1404 GCA_964351955.1 uncultured Micavibrio sp.
CGATAACGCTCCCCGCATTAAAATCTGCAATCACCTTCGCTGTCTCCGATTGCGCAGGGCCGACAAAGACGCACGGTCTATGCGCCGAAAGCGATGAATAAAACTTCACAGGGACAAGCATTCCCGCCGCATTTTCATCCATCGACACCAGATGGATATCCCCGCTTTCCATCAAGGCTTTAAGACGGCTGGACGGCTGATACGGCAACAGGCGAACATTATCCAGATGGCGTTTCACACGCTCACGATTGATCATCTCGTGACGCGGCCCGTCACCAACAAACACAAATTCAATATCGGGATTAGTCTCGTTCAGATTGGCCGCAACCTGCAAAATCGTCTCCACCGGGTGCGCCCGTCCGATATTCCCCGCATACAACACGCGGAAACGTGGCCCGTGCTTATGCTGTTCCTCGAATTCACGTGCGCCCTCTACCGCCCGCACTTGCTTGGGCGATAGCGCTTTATCATTGGCGGGACGGATAAGCTCCTGATCGGGCCAGTTAGGGATCACGGTGATCTGTTTGGGGTCAAACCCGTCAAAGCTTAAATGACGGGCCATACAGCGCCCGATAACAATGACTTTATCAGCCGCCTTCATCGCGCTACGTGACGCGGATTTAAGCAAAGAATCGATGAAGCCGGGCGTGCGCACACCCAATGCCTCAAATAAATCGGGATACAAATCCTGACACCAATGAATATGTTTGTTCCCTTTGATTTTAGACAGTAACCGCCCCGCAATAACCAAAAATGGTGGATCGGTCATCGTCACCAGCAGATGGGTCTTAGGCAGCTTGGCAGCCGCCATGAACAGCTTCATCCAAATCAGAATATACCCCAAACCCCCGCGCGGTTTTGCGCTGCTCTTCACACGCATCACACGCACAGCTCCATCGCGCTCGGACGTTGTTTTCGCTCCCGTGGTGATCACCGTCACCTGCCAGCCTTCACGCGCCATGCTTCGTGCAAGATCACGCAGCACCCGCCCCGACGCGCCACGCGACGGAGGATACACTCGATTAAGGAATAAGACAGTTGGCCGGCGCATGGTCGGTTGAGAGCCCTCTTTCAGGTTTATGAGTGGATGCTGTTCTTACCTTTTGCATACAACAGCGCGGGGATCAGGGCAAGAACCAGACCGAAATCTAATGACTTAAAACTGGTATATAAAAACACATCAATCAGGATCGGCGCAGCCAGCGCCAAAACCATCACGGTCTCTGTTTTTAAATGTTTTAAAGCCGCATACAGCAATGCAAAAACATATGCGCCAGCGAGCAAGCATCCGAACACACCCATTTTCAGCAACATCGAGGATATAAGCCCATGCGTGAAATTCACCCGAATATCGGCGACAGCAGGGTCGGAAAATGTCGCGCCCCACCCCGCCCCGAACATAAT
>CAYGQG010000245.1:0-1398 GCA_964351955.1 uncultured Micavibrio sp.
CCAATGACGTGACCGCCTTCGCAGCCGATAAATTGTGGTTGTCCGTTTGGCGCATGGGCAATGATAGCGGCGCAGCTTTCAACGTTGTAAGTTTGACGGAAGCTCACGGCATCGCGTAAAAATTCAGCCAGTTTAGGTTCGCCGCCTAATTGTTCGATAATCGGGGCATTCTCGTAATCCAGTTTGATGAAGTCATCATCTATTGTTACCAGCGGTACGAGATTTTCTTTTTTGCGGAAAACTTTAAAGACAGGAATTCCAGCATCTTTGAAGAGCGCGTAGGAAAGTTCGATGTCTTTTTCACGCTCTTCGGCAAAGCGCTTTCCGAAGCCTTTATGGTCGATATACACCTCGGCAATACCGGCTTCGATGATGTTCTTGGCACAGTTCGGGCAGGGCGGGTCGGTGACAAAGATATGTGCGCCGTCTGTTTTACCGGGGGCGGCGAGGATTGCAGCGACTTCGGCATGGATTGTCGGGCTGGAGCCGCCGATTTTCACATCGCGGCCCAGTGCATCATCGATTGCGCGCGGCCATGTATTTGTTTTTGAAATGACATATGGCTCATCATTTTCATCACGCCCATAGAGCGTGGCGGCGATGGGGTGCGTGGGATGCTGGCTTTCCTTAACAATATCAACGGCCTGCTGCATCAGTCTGTATGGTGAAATAGACATATGTTTCCCTGTATATTCCTAATATACGCCATGTAGCATGAAAAAACGATGAATGGAAGTTTTATGGTAAAACAAGGGGTGAATATCGGTGTCTTAAAGGCTTGAACTCCCGATATAAGAGTATATTCTCTGTACAAAATTTAAATCCGATAAAATCGTGAAGGACGAAGAATGGCTGATAAGTTTGATGTGATAGTGATTGGTGCCGGCCCTGGTGGTTATGTCTGTGCAATTCGTTGTGCGCAGCTCGGGTTGAAAACCGCCTGTGTAGAGAAGCGCAAGACGCTCGGCGGTACGTGTTTGAATATCGGCTGTATTCCTTCCAAAGCTTTGTTGTCCTCTTCTGAAAAATTTGAAGAAGCCGAGCATCATTTCGAAGGTATCGGTATTGATGTGAAGCCGAAGTTGAACCTTGAAAAGATGATGGGTTTTAAGGACAGCGTTGTTGATGCCAATACCAAGGGCGTTGAGTTCCTGTTCAAGAAAAACAAGATTACTCGTATCGAAGGTGCGGCAGAGATTGTTGAATCCGGCAAGATCAAGGTTGGTAAAGACGAGTACGAAGCCGACAGCATTGTTATCGCAACAGGTTCGGATGTGGTGAGCTTGCCCGGTATCGAGATTGATGAAGACAAGATCGTGTCTTCCGAAGGTGCGTTGAAATTGCCGAAAGTGCCCGAAAGCATGGTTGTTATTGGCGGCGGTGTGATCGGTCTGGAGA
>CAYGQG010000246.1:0-1393 GCA_964351955.1 uncultured Micavibrio sp.
GTACATATTTAAATCCGCCCAGCGGAATGCTTAAACGCAGGCCGTGGTCGGCGCTGGTTGTGCCGCCGAAAAGATCAAAGTCACGCTGGTCTGTGACGGTGACGTAGCCTTCGAGCATTGTACCGTTGCGGAAACGTTTTTGCAGCGTGAGTGTCCCGCCGACATCTTCAGCGAGGTAGCGACCGACACGGGCGTTTAATGTTGTGTCCCAGACGGGAAGGTCGTACCAGCCCTGCAGATGGCCGCTGATGAGCCTGTCACCATTCAGGCCGAGATTGAGCGAAGCATCGGGATCGCGTTTCAAGGCAAGGAAGCTTTCCGCGCCAACGGCCCAACGCGCATCATACGGGCGGTAGAGAATTTCACCGCCGAAGCCCGCATATTGTTCCTCCAGATAACCGCCGAGCATAGAGAGGTGCAGGTCGGAACGGAAGCTATGTGTGAATGAGGAAAAGGCCGTGTCGACGGCGAAGGTGCGGTCGGCGAATTGGTCGATGTCCGAGCGAACGGGCAGGGGTGAAATAGGGCGAATGGTATTCAGGCGGCTGAGGTTATCGGCGGTGTTGATGCGCAGGCTGAAGAAGCTGTCCAATATGCCGAATAGTTGCGGGGCTTGCGTACCGACGATGAGTGATGTGCGGTAGAGGCCTGTGCTGTCTTCTTCCGATAAGCTGCCTTGCGCATCAAGGGTGAGTGTAAGGTCGGACAGGCCGTAATCATGGATGGCGGGCCGGTGGCTGCGTTTTAGTGTAGGTTTATCGAGTGTGCGGATTTCGCTGGTGTGCCAGATTTCGGATGCGCTGCCGCTATTATGGGCGTGTGATTTTTCCAATGATTTACGGTTGAGGCGAATCTCGGGGCCGCTTAAGCCCATGCGCACCGGACGGATCACCAGCTCTTCGACATGTTTGCCCGCATGGTTCGCCATGTGTTTTGCCGCGTGGCTTATTTGCAGCGGCAGCGGTGCGCGGTTTTGTAGTGTGAGGTTTGCGGTGGCGGTGTGTGTGTCCGTGTGGGTGTTGTAAAGCTGGATGTTTTCATTACCCGCTTTTAGCTCCATTTCTTTGGGCAGGTTCAGGCCCGTTCGGTATGCGCGGAAAGGGCTGGTGTTTCTGCGTTCATATGAAGGGGCGGGCCAGTTTTTTAAATTGCCGTCAAAGGATAGACGGGCCATGAGTTTGTCCGTGCCTTGTGCGGCGAGTGCGATGTCCATGCCGCGATAACCGCGAATGTCGGGTGTGTAGTTAAGGCCGACAGACCAGGGTGCGGCGGCATCGTAGCCAAACGCGTTGCTTTCAGCGATGTATCGGTCCGCGCCGTAATCGGCTTTTAAGGATAGGCCGTCCAGAGGTGTGAAGTATTCCAAACCGCCGAAGATGCCGACATTTTCCCC
>CAYGQG010000247.1:0-1372 GCA_964351955.1 uncultured Micavibrio sp.
TTTGGCCAATATTCAGCCCAAGCTTTGACAGTTTCCGTGAGGTTTTTCTTCTTTGACGATCCCATATGCCAATTTATAGCGTACTGACCAATTACTAGTGTCAGCTCAATATTCGACATAAGTGATACGAGCTTCGACCTCCACAGAGGTGCGCATTCCTTGCGGGGCGCTAAGTCACCTGACTTTCCTGTTCCAGGGTAGCAAAATCCCATCGGCAAGATTGCAATTTGTTTTTCATCATAAAATGTTGTTTTTGAGATGCCCATCCATTCGCGAAGACGGTCCCCGCTTTGATCATCAAAAGGCACACCTGTTTCATGTACTTTTCTACCAGGTGCTTGCCCTGCGATCAAAATTTGTGCTTCTGGGTGGATTTGAAAGACAGGTCTTGAACCTAAAGGTAAATGAGGGGTGCATTCTTCGCACCCCTTAACTTTGTTAATTATGCTGTTGTAACGCTCATTGCTCATAGAGTGACACTTTGCGTCTCTATTCTATTGCCAACGACTTAGGGTCGCTTAGGGTTATTACAACAGCAACCGCGGATCCAAGACCCCAATAGTAATAGGCATCAATTCCTGAAAAACCCAAAATAAACGGTGCGCCCAAGAAGGTAGCCCCGACTAAAGCGTCTACCAACACATGAAACCTATAGGAAAGTATCCGCACTATGCCAAGCTTGTGGTTTGTAAAGATTGTTAAAATTAGGGCGGCTACACCCACTGTAACACTTAACCACTTGGCAGCGGGGTTTGAAGCACCAAGTTCCAAAGCAAACGGAACAGTCATTAGCACAAGTGCTACCGGATAATCCAAAAACGCGTGTATGTCTTTACTGATAAATCTAACATTCATTTTAAGTCTCCAATTTGTTGTTAGCGTCAGACCAATCTTTTTTGCCGCCGCTGTATTTTCGTACGTTAGTGTAACCTTTGGCTATTAATGCCTTTGCCAAATATTCTGAGTTTGGGCAATTAAGGCCTGCAAACATTTCTGCAGGCCTTATCGAGGAATTATAGTTCAGAGGGTTTTTTGTTTTTAATTTGGGCCCAGTTCACATCGGATTTTTTGATGTTCCCTGATATATCTTTAGCCCATATACCCTTGATTTTGTTATCAAGGTTTAAATATAGCTGACCATCAACAACTTCGTACACATTTGGATCGGCAATAAATTTTTTGCCAACCGAAACACCATAAGCACAATACCCGCCGTAAGCTGGAAGATATTTATTGGGGTTTTTCTCAAACGCCTTTTTATTGGCATCGCTAACAAACAGGTAATTTACCCCCTCATGCGTCACAACGTGATTACCGTTGCCAGGCAACGGTTTTGAACCTGTATGATAAGATGTTAGGTCATAACCTTGTG
>CAYGQG010000248.1:0-1345 GCA_964351955.1 uncultured Micavibrio sp.
ATGACAACAGAAATCAACGGTCAGCCTATTACGGACTTTCTAAAAGACAACCCGGGTCAATTAGATATTATTTTACGGTTGCATGCCGATCTGGAAGGGTCGGAAGCCTATACGACGATCAAAGAAAATCTATCCGCAGTCGTGGCACTGAATGAATCCCGTGAGAGAATTGAGGCAGGTATCCAAGTAGCTGCCGATCAAAACTTGCACCACGGTCAGAATGGACAAAACTACGATACCTACGGCATATCGTGAAGTCTGGTGTTCTTAATTAGATTTGTGGCACGATCGGAGCTATGTCTACAGCAGGATCATTAGAGGCAGGCACAACTTCAGGTGCCTCGACTTCCATACTATTTATATGTGCCTTGGCATAACCAAGCTCAACATCGGGATTATCAAGCTCATCGCCAGGAATCAAAAGCAACGGTCTTTCCGTATCTGCATTTTGCCCTTCCAGCACCGTCATACCGGCGCTGTTTAATCCATCACGGATACCTATCAGACGCTCAGTATCATCCATAGAAAGCCGAGCATGCCTATCACCAAGACCCGCCATCTCCCCTTCGTGTATGGTCCATGAATATTCATCAGTCCCACCGCCAAGAGTAGCAGCATTTAGTCCGGTAACAGGGTCATTGGAATTATACTCAACCGGGGTGATTCCATCAGCATTGGTCATATCCGCATACAGAGATTGCAATTCTGCATTACTTAAAACGCCGTCACGGGCATTATCCGCTAAAACTTCCAAATCACGCGCGCTTAAATCTTTTGTGTCATCGAAAGACAGGCCATGTTCAGACAACGATCTACGCATATCGCTGCTATACTCTTCTGCGCCTATTATGCGAGTAACAAAAACTTTAGAAGGATCAACAGGTTCGCCTTGAGCGTTTGTAAGACGGCCTTCCGCGGCCAGCTCTGCTATTCGGTTTTGTAGGCGAGCAGCAGCGTCAGCTGAGCGCAATGTTGGAAAATCGTTTGTTTCGGGTTCTTGAATTCCTCGATGAACATTGTAGACTTTCGCCAGTCCCTCATAGTCACCGTGCTGGTTTTGCATCAGGAAATACTCTTGATCAAGAGCATCTTGGCCATAATTTTCAGGTTTATCTGCCGACACTATATCTACCCCACCACCACAAGTTAATTACCATAATTGTACGATGATGGGTCTTAAGAAATGTCTAAAAATCACAAGATCGTTCGAAAAAATCAGAATTTTTTAGGTTACTTAAACCTGATGAAAGTACTGAAAAACTGCAGGTTACGCATCTACACAGAGCCTTCTTCAGGCACTTCAACGCGCAGCCTTAATTTATACTGGCATTTTTGAAGATATCTG
>CAYGQG010000249.1:0-1304 GCA_964351955.1 uncultured Micavibrio sp.
ATCCTGCGCTGAGGTCATAATCGGCCATTTCGGAAATGGTTTTGAAAATTTCGATCTGCACCGGGTTATCGAGCGCGAGGTAATTATCGGTCGGGTACCCCATATGAACGGCCGTGGAGAGCATGCCCATATGTTTGCCGGAACAATCGCTGTGCAGGGCGGTCATGGTTTCGCCGTTGCGGATCATTTCGTGACGGCGCTCGCGTCCCAGAGATAGATGTCCGCCACATTGTAAGTCTTCGATGTTCAGATTGATTTTGCCGAGCCATGATTTAACGCCGTCCATATGAATGCTTTCGGCGTTATGCGATGCGCAGGCCAGCGCGATTTCCTCATCACCCAGACCAAAGGCTTCAATCGCGCCGCTTTCGACGAAAGGGATGGCCTGCAAAGATTTGAGGGAGGAGCGCGGCGAGATGAGGAGGTCTTCGTTTCCCCAGCTTCCGATTGTTTGACCGTCACGGTCCATGACCATGCAGTGCACGGTGTGGCTGCTTTCGATCGTGTCGCCACGGTATAGATTTACTTTTAAGGGGGTGTTTGTTTTGCTCATTAGCCATCTTATATCGTGGCTTATCTGTGCGTACAAGGTTTGGCTATTTTGCGCGTATAAAAGAGGTGGAAGAGCTGTATGCGGGTGCAACCATACTGATGCAGTCATTAATACGGGCGTTGTTTGCGGCACCGTGTAAAATTTTTGGCAGCGGCGCATGTTTTTTAGTGTTCGCTTATGGCTCTGGCGCGCACAATACTATATGCTTTAGCCGCACTCTGCTTTAATGCGTATCCCTGTAAATATACATAAGTCTTTATGAACGCATCTCTTTTTTCATCTATAAAATTTAAATTGATGTTCTTTGTGACGTTATGCGTGTCGGCAAGTTTGCTGATTTGTGGCGGGTATTTCTTTAATAAAATTTCAAGCGCACTCACACAGCTTCAGGTTGATCAGTTGTCGTCCGAGGTGCGTATTGTATCGCCGTTATTTGTGTTTGCGTTTAAGGAAATGAAAACTGACTTATCGGTTATTTCCGGCACGCCCCCTATTCAAGGGATTATCCGTAGTACGAAAAATGGCGGTGTTGACCCGAAGGATGGATCGACTACGGAGCTGTGGCGGGCGCGTTTGGGGAATATTTTTACCGCGACGATCAAGAACAAACCGGACTATACGCAAATACGTTATATCGGTATTGGGGACGCGGGTCGCGAGATTGTGCGGGTGAATAAAGACGGTGATGATTCTCACGTTGTTGAAGCTGGATGATTTAGAAAAAATTCAACACGTAATCAAAGAGACATTA
>CAYGQG010000250.1:0-1285 GCA_964351955.1 uncultured Micavibrio sp.
TTGCAACCGTCAGCGAGAATAAATTCAGCAGCGATGTCCATAAGGGCAAGAACGGCTTTTCACTCGCACCTGTGACGGTGAAGGCATTGGTATTCTCCACGGCTAACCAATCCCGCCCCGCAAACGGCCCGTTGGTGCGTAGGCGAATATCGGGTGTGGCGTTATCCGCCAGCCAGAGCGCACCGCCTTTGGACAGCTCAACCAAGGGCTCTAAAATTTCGTCGGAGGTCAGTACGTTACGAAACTCGGGTGGGTCGACTTCGCCGACAACGACATAGCGCAGCTTCCCATCCTCTGTTTCAAATTTATAAATTCCTGTTTCGCGCGCACGGTGGAGTTTCTCTAGAACGCCATTGTTATTGGGCGCAAGTGTAAGCTCTTCTGTCTCGCCCGATGGTTTGGTCATCGTGACGATATCTTCCTCTCGCTCATACGCTGCGCGTTGAATGATCAAGGTTTGTCCGTCGACTTTTACATCCAGTGCTTGCTCATCCAGCTCCGGTTCTTTCATCAACCAGTGAACCGTGCGTCGTAATAATTCGGCATGCGGGCCACCACCATCATACCCGCGTGCCCAGAGCCAGATGTGGTCACTCGCGATCTGCGCGACACGGCCTTCGCCGACACGGTTGAGAATAAGCAGAGGTTGTTCGCGTGCACCGGTCATCAACGTATCGCCCTGAACACTGCTTAACCCGATCAAGCGGTTCCACGCCCCCCAGCTTTGTGAGGCAATGCTCGATCCTTGCGGTGTCCAGCTTAACGCGCGGGTTACGGGATGGCCCAACCCGCGCTCGCTGACGGCGGGGGTAAAGCTCTGGTCTAGGACCTCGCCCGTAGGTTGCGCGGGCAATATGCCGCGAAGACCGGTGTAGAATATGGAGTCTTCTCCTGCGAAAGCGGGCCCGCTTGCTTCCAAAAACGCACCGCCCTCATCGACATAACGCGCAATATTTTGAAAATAGTGATCGGGAAGAATACGGTTCACACGGTAACGATCAAAAATGATCAGGTCGAAATCATACAGCTTTAATTCAAACAATTCACGGAACGGGAACGCGATCAAAGACATCTCTCGCTGAGGTGTCGCATCAATTTTGTCGGGCTCGCGCAAAATGGTAAAGTGGACCAAATCAACACTCGGATCGGCTTTCAACAAGTCCCGCCATGTTCGCCCACCCGCATGCGGCTTACCCGAAACCAGCAACACGCGTAGACGATCGCGCACGCCTTGGAAATCAATCGCTACGCTATTGTTGCGTTCGGTCAGTTCATTCGGTAACGG
>CAYGQG010000251.1:0-1220 GCA_964351955.1 uncultured Micavibrio sp.
GTTACTGCCTTCTTGTGCGGTGTTCTGGAGTTTTGTCATACTAATTCTTATCGCTTCTTGTTTTTTGAACTTGAACACGTATAAGCCAGTATAAGGCTGCGCATACAAAACCAACAGCAAATCCGTGAGGCACAAACACAACGTCACTATACCTGAGTCCCGCATGCATTGGCGTAGCTGCAATTATACCTGCAGATGAGATCGCTATTTGTGTCGCAACCGCGGAACCCAAGAGTAGTGTGTACCAACGTTTCAAAATAGAAACATTCACTCTTCGACTGATTAAGAAACCAATGGGGAGCGTGATTACAAGGAAGATCGATGAGATAATAGTTACTCCGGGAACAACACAACCCCAGAGAGATGACATAGCATCTGCTCGTGTGTAACACCCCCACGGTATAATCCAAAAAGCGACAATTAGGGCCAAAGAGCTCAAAGTCGCAGCCATCATTACTGCGGCTATGACACTATCGATCAAGCGATACTCATTTCCCTTTTTCATACTGCTAGTTATCTCATGAAAAAAGCCCGTTTGGAACGGGCTTTGATCGTTTGAGGTTTAAACCGTTATCAGCTGGCCGTTGCTTTCAAGAGCAGCTTCATCATTAAGGCCGGTTGCATTCTGCAGGGTAGCAATCTGAACAAAGTTGTCAGCTCCGCCATCCGCATCAACAGCTACAGAGCTATCTGTTCCGTTATCTGTGATTTGAACAAAGTCACTAATGGCATCTACCAGAGGATCATAACCCACTAGCAGATCAGCCAGATCGAGCGCGTCATTGTTTGCGAAATCCTGAATGACATCAACATCGTTGAATGCTGATATCGCTTCAAACACAAACGTATCAGCGCCAAGGTCTCCAATCAGGATGTCCAGACCATCGCCGCCATAGAGGGTATCGCCACCAACTCCGCCATTAATGGTGTCGTTGCCATCACCACCACGTCCAATGTCATTACCGCTGCCAAGGTCGATATTATCGTCTCCAGCTCCACCATCGACGGTGTCTAATCCCCCATCTCCTATAATGGTGTCGTTTCCGTCATCACCGTTGATTTGGTCTGAGCCTATACCGCCATCAAGCGTATCGTCTCCAGCTCCGCCGGATATGGTGTCACCCCCGGCTCCTCCAAGGATCGTATCATTGCCGTCATCGCCCTGAGCGATATCATTGCCACCGCCAAGATCGATATTGTCATCACCGGCACCGCCGGAA
>CAYGQG010000252.1:0-1209 GCA_964351955.1 uncultured Micavibrio sp.
TTTTCCCGCAGGAAGGTTTTCGAATTTTCTCGCCCCTGCCCGATACGTTGTCCGTCATAAGAGAACCATGCGCCGGATTTTTCAACCAAATTGGCAGCGACACCAAGATCGAGCAATTCACCCATTTTAGAGATGCCTTCACCATACATGATGTCGAATTCGATTTGGCGGAATGGCGGTGCCATCTTATTCTTCACGACCTTAACGCGGGTCTGGTTACCGACCACTTCGTCCTTGTCCTTGATTGCGCCGATGCGGCGAATATCGAGACGAACGGAGGAATAGAATTTTAATGCGTTACCGCCTGTTGTTGTTTCAGGAGAGCCGAACATCACACCGATTTTCATACGAATCTGGTTGATGAAAATCACAATTGTGCGGGAACGTGAAATCGAACCTGTCAGCTTACGCAAAGCCTGTGACATCAAGCGAGCCTGCAAGCCAACATGATGGTCACCCATTTCGCCTTCAAGCTCAGCGCGTGGCACGAGAGCCGCGACAGAGTCAACAACAAGAACATCCAGAGCACCAGACCGCACCAAGGTATCGGTAATTTCCAGAGCTTGCTCACCAGCATCGGGTTGAGAGATCAACAGCTCATCAACATTAACACCGAGTTTTTTCGCGTAAGAAGGATCGAGTGCATGTTCCGCATCAACAATAGCGCATGTACCGCCGAGCTTTTGTGCTTCGGCAATCACGTGCAGGGCCAGTGTCGTTTTACCAGAACTTTCAGGGCCGTAGACTTCGATGATACGACCACGCGGTAAACCGCCGATACCCAAACCAATATCCAACCCTAAAGACCCTGTTGATACGGCCTCGACCTGCGCCGGAGAATGTTCGCCGTTCAGCTTCATAATAGAGCCTTTACCGAAAGCACGTTCGATTTGCGACAATGCGGCATCTAGGGCTTGTTGTTTTTCTTTGGAATTCTGGGACATATCTTTATCTTTTTTAATAGCGGTTACGGACATGGAGGTCTCCTCTTTTCTGTCATAGATTCGCTGCGCTTGCAATGAATGGCGGGGTTTCGTCTTAAAATCTACAATCAGGATGTACCACAAATGTTCTCTTGTCAAACAAAAAGAACATTAAAAGAACATCACTCCCCTAAAACATCTTTGATCTTGGCTGCAAGCTGTTTGAGGGTAAAGGGTTTGGGGAGGAAGAAGATGTTATCGCCCATGTGGTCTTTGAGTTTGTCTT
>CAYGQG010000253.1:0-1183 GCA_964351955.1 uncultured Micavibrio sp.
GATCATGGCGGTGTCTGTTTCTGCCGCGAGTTGGGCGTGTTTAACCGTGGCTTCGGGGCGTGTGAAGTCGATGACGGCATCTGCGCGTGCGAATAGTTCTGCGGGTTCGGTGGTTGTGAAATATTCAGCATCAGTAGCGTCCGGCGCGGTGCCACCGGCAAATTCGAGACCGTTCCAAGCGCCGGATTGTAATTCCTGCACTAAAATCTGGCCAACGCGGCCTGTATATCCTGTAACGCCGATTTTCACTGTATTGTCCTAAAGTCTTTTATGTCCAAAGGTTAAAAACATAGAATAATCAATATTTTAAAAAAGGTCGATCTCTTTATCGATTTTGTCGTTATGAGCCGTAAGTGCCGAGATGGGCAGCCACGTCTCTGGCTGTGACATCACTGAAAGGGAGGGTGACACGGTCGTTTTGTGCGGCTTCGATCAAGGCTTGAAGATCGCCGATCAGATACCAGCGGGCATCAAAGGGTAGGTCGCTTTTAGTGATCAGGATTTCGAAGTCTGCGGTAATGGTTTGTCCGGCAAGGTGTTGGCAGGCATGGTCGAGTTCTTGCTGTCCTATGCCGCGATCCATAAGGGCTACGGCCAGATCACCGAATTTTTCACTTATTTCCGCAAGGTCCGGCGGCATGCCGCTGATATAGCCGAAAATGATGTCCAGGCCTATTTTACGGTCATTGAGCGTCTTACCAATAATATTGGCGTTAAAGTTGAGTGGTGTGAGCAGAGTATCTTCGGCCATAAAGCCTTATAAGCAAAATTGCCCTCAAATTAAAGAGGAAGAGTTAATCTTTCAGGTCGTCCCAGAATTCCTTCACCTTTGTTAAAAAGCCGCTGGCTTCGGGTGAGTATTTTCCTGATTTGTCGCCGGTGAAATCTTTGTCGAGTTGTTTCATCATGGAGAGCTGTTTTTTGTTCAGATTCACAGGTGTTTCCACAAATGTTTCGATATAAAGATCGCCGCGGGAATCGTTGCCGAGCACGGTCATTCCCTTGGCTTTTAATCGGAATTGCTGTCCGGTTTGTGTGCCTGGCGGGATTTTAACTTTTGTTGCTTTGCCTTCGATTGTCGGGACTTGCAGGTCACCGCCCAGTGCGGCTTTGGTCACGGTAATCGGGACACGGCAGAACAGGTTTGCGCCATCACGTTTGAAAAGTTTATGCGGTTTGATAG
>CAYGQG010000254.1:0-1099 GCA_964351955.1 uncultured Micavibrio sp.
GGTTCATCCAACTCGTCAACAAACTCCGCATGCCCCTTTTGCCGTGACACCACATGCGAGAACATATGGTTTCCCGCCCCGTGCCCCAGCTGGGCAATAACAGAAACTTCAATGGGAACACCACCTGCGGTGTTCGGAATCTTTACGGAAGGAAATGTTTCTACGATACGTGTTAGATGTAGCATCAGGCACCTCTGCCCGCATTCTAATCAACTTTCAAACCTTTTCCATGAAAAAGACGAGAGTTCACCTTATCGCGCCTACCGACAACTACTAAAGATATGAGATAACAGGAAGAATGGTGCCACGAGAGAGAATTGAACTCTCGGCCTCACCCTTACCAAGGGTGCGCTCTACCACTGAGCTACCGCGGCCCGTCTGGGAGTTGTCCCCAAAACCTCGCGAAATTAACGCAAAATCACTAGCGTGTCACGTTTCTTTTTGCCTAGTATAACAAGATGTCAAACCAGCAGAAACAGGACAAAATCGACAAGCGCGCAGCCGCTTTGCGTGAAAACTTGAAAAAACGCAAAGCGCTCGCAAAAGGTAAAGACAGCTCCGCAGATAACCCTGAAGACGACAAGGATAAGTAAGAATGGTAGCGCTGAAAGATAAAGACGACGCACAAACACCCGAAAGTTTTGAGGACATGGCCATGTTTCCCGGCATCCTCGCCGATCACCAGATTCGCGATCTTGCGAAAAATCAGGGCATGATCGAACCGTTTGAAGAAAAGCAAAAGCGAGAGGGCAACATCTCTTTCGGACTATCTTCCTATGGTTATGACGCAAGATGCGCACCAGATTTCAAAATTTTCACCAACGTAGACAGCGCAATTGTCGACCCTAAAGACTTTTCATCGCAGAGTTTTGTTGACAGGGAAACCGATATTTGCATAATTCCGCCTAATAGCTTTGTGCTAACCCATACAGTAGAGTATTTCCGCATCCCCAAAGATGTCTTGGTAATCTGTCTCGGGAAAAGCACCTATGCTCGATGCGGCTTGATTGTAAACGTCACACCGCTAGAGCCGGGATGGGAAGGGCACGTTACGTTGGAAATTTCCAACACCACCCCCCTGCCGGCACGTGTATATGCC
>CAYGQG010000255.1:0-1094 GCA_964351955.1 uncultured Micavibrio sp.
TTTTGATTTTCAAGCTGAGCAACCATACGACGCAGTTATATGCTCAAACTTGATCCAATATCTCAGCCCCGCACTGATCGAAAAATTGTTTTCGCATCTCACAGACATGGTGGCGCAAGACGGAGTGCTCTGCGTTGATAAAGCCATAGACCTGTATCACAACTATTGCGGTGGAAAATCTACATACGACATTCACCAAGACCTAAAAGCCAAGTCGTTTACTCTATGCGACACAGATTTCCAACGCCTCGACACTGACCGTGCCTTGCCCGAAAGCAGGACCGACATGGCTATATGCCTGCAAATGAACAGTTATTCTGTGATGAGATGCGACAAAGACACATAACAAAATTGTAATATTATTACTTTTATAGCATTTGTGCGTATTTTTATTACTTTTTATATTGACCAAACGACCAAATAATGCTCTATTTGGATTAACAGAGCAGATCGGACAAACGCATAAAGCGGTAAAGAGTGTAAACTCAGGGTATAAAAAACCGCCTGCTCAAAGAAAAGAAACTGCTGTCGATAAACGACAGGTCTACGGATTATTATTTTAAAGCGTTTTAAGGAAATGCGCGCCTTGGTCCTCCAAACACAGCCATGGCCCGCGATATTCCCCAAAACGCTTTTATTGTTTGCAAAACACTTAAGAGTTTGGTTAAAAGGAATTATGAAGATTTTGATCAACAACCTTGTCGAACTAGTCGTGGTGCTTCTTGTGGAGGTGCGGCGCGCTTAAGGTTGTCAGAACATAATCTTTAACCAAGCGCCCTACGAACAGATCGAGGGCGTTTTTTATTGCACTGCGCATAACAGAAACGTAAAAACAGTACGAGCGAATGAAACGGATATTGAAATGAGCACTCAAGAAGCGAAAAAAGACGCGCCAAAAACAGCGGCCGCAGCCCCGAAACAAATGACGGGTGCGGAAATGGTCATCAAAGCCCTTATCGAACAGGGCGTGGAAGTCATTTTCGGCTATCCGGGTGGCGCTGTACTGCCGATCTATGATGAGATTTTCAAAAATCAGGACAAAATCAAACACGTCCTAGATCGTCAGGAACGCGGCGCATTCCATGCCGCTGAAG
>CAYGQG010000256.1:0-1089 GCA_964351955.1 uncultured Micavibrio sp.
CAAATGCATCTTGCGCGCCTTGTATGAAAAACTCGATGTCAAAGTCACGATCAGCCTTGGCGATTTCAATCAAACCGTTTTCAGCGGTTTTATTGTCTACATAGGCACTGGTTTTTGGATTATCCACGAGGGCAATGATTTGCTGCTCTGCGTTTTCAGGGCGCTCGGAACGCTCGAGATCGGGCTTTTTAGCATCGCTTTGTTCAGCTGACACATAAGGCTTAGAGCGATCACGCTCCTCCTCATGGCTTGTTCCCAGAATAGTTCTGAGCCAAAACACCAACCCTGCGGCTACCAACGCGTAAACAATTAAATCTGCAGGCAAAATCTTGAACCTTTTTTTTCTTTGCTCATATATAGTGCAATATGTTCATTTTATCATACTTTGTCCAACAAAAGCTTTATAAAAGCGGCTATAGAACACGCTTGTAAAATCGTACACGCTAAAATAAACCAAGGAATATTAGAGGCTTATGCCATTTTTCTTTATTTTTGTAATTATCCCCTTGATGGAATTGTTCGTTTTTGCCGCAGTTGGTGAGCGTATCGGATTATTCACGACATTGCTGTTAGCATTGCTGACTGCGATCATCGGTGGCGGCATAGTTAAACATCAGGGGTTTCAGACCATCATGGCGATGCGAAACTCTATGGATCGCGGACAAATGCCGTTAAACGAGATTTTTGACGGGTTTTGTCTTGTCGCGGCGGGAGCATTGCTGATCACACCTGGCTTTATCACCGATACGATCGGCTTTGCGTTGCTTATTCCGCCATTTCGGTCGGCTTTACGGCACTTCATTAAGAACCACACCCAATGGGCGGTCGGCGGAGCGCAAGGCGCGCAATATTCCAGCAGATTTGAAGTTGATCCGACCGTTATAGAAGGCGAATATGAACGTGTAGATGAAAACGACCCGCAAGGGGATCAGGGGAAAGATCAGGATGATCCTCTTGCTTTAGATTGATGGTCTTTTTCAAACATGCTAAATCATTAAGAACACAAAAGGATTCGGATTAACAATGAGCGACCAAACCCAAGACACCCCGCAAGCGGCAGGCAGCCAAATTAACATTCTGGCGCAGTAT
>CAYGQG010000257.1:0-1072 GCA_964351955.1 uncultured Micavibrio sp.
CCTCAAGATGATCATTCACCATACCCATCGCCTGCATCAATGCGTACATCGTCGTTTCACCAACAAACTTAAACCCGCGCTTTTTTAAATCCTTCGACAACGCTTTTGAATCGTCCGTCTTGCCGGGCACATCCTTGATAGAACGTACCGCCACACTTTGCTGTGGCTCGAAACTCCAGAAATACGCCGCTAATGAGCCCTTTTCTTCAATCAGCTCCAACGCCCGTTGCGCATTATTGATCGTCGCCTCGATCTTGCCACGATGGCGAATAATCCCTGCATCCTGCAATAAACGCTCAACGTCTTTTTCGGTGTATTTAGACACTTTGCGGAAATCAAACCCGTCAAACGCAGCTCTGAAATTTTCGCGTTTGCGCAAAATCGTGATCCAGCTTAACCCCGCCTGAAACCCCTCCAGACACATTTTCTCAAACAATCGAACATCATCCGTGACAGGCTGGCCCCATTCATCATCATGATAGGACACGTACAGCGGATCATCGCCGCACCACCAACACCGAGAACAACCATCACCATCCGTAATCAAACCTTTAGACACAAAAACCTCAAAAAAGTTGACTTATGAAAAATATATCATTATGCATAACGCGCACTGAGTAACTAAGTATGAGGATAATGTCATGTCATCAGGACGTCGTAAACGCGAAAAACAACAGAAAGCGCAAGAGCGCTTGAAAGACAAACAAGCACGCGCAGCCAAAATGAAAGACCCTTCAGGCGGCAGCACATACGCGCAAAAAACATGGAATAAAGACGGCATCGCAACAGGCGCAGAGCCGGATGCCCGAATTGAAAAATGGTAGGGCTTTAGTCCCTGATTAACCGTTCAATCAGCTCACTCAACGCTAAAAACTCGCGTCCGGCGCGGTTTTTATCTTTGTGAACTTTAATGGTCATCGTAATTCCCTGTTGAGCCGCGATCAGGATGCGCGCAAATTGTCGCGCCTCCATAAGCAACTGGCCCTCGCGGGCCGTTTCCCGCAAATGCCCGACCAGACGATTTTCCCATTCCAGAAACAATGAAGATAATTCCTCGCGAATACCTTCATCA
>CAYGQG010000258.1:0-1041 GCA_964351955.1 uncultured Micavibrio sp.
TACGCAACAGCCATCGCGGCGAAATCACGATCCCGCATCGCCAGCGCATCCGATATAATCGACTCATCCAACTCGTTATTTTTAATCAACCGCGCCAAACGTTGATCCGGTGTCTCTTCCGAAGACTCATCGGCAAAATCAACACGCCGACGGAATATCGCCGCGATCTCCTCGGTCGTTTGCTCATCGAAATCTCCGCGTTTCAGCAACAATTCCCGCACCGATGCATCAACGAATTCTGCTAATTCTTTCGCCACAGATGTCGGCAACGACTTGCGCGCAGCCATTGGCTTTTGCCATTCGGGCATAGTACGGGCAATCTCTACAATCTGATGCAACAACTCTTCCGCCAACTCTGCGCCATCATTGCTGATTAATTCTTTACCGCCATATTTATCCCGCGTATCGATCACGGCTTTCGAAATAGACGAGCTGACCTTTTCACGACTAGCGATGGATTCAATCACCCAACTCGCCGGATGGCTTTTCAGGATACCCAGCAAATCCGTATCGGACAGCGCGGCGCAAAAACGTAATATAGGCTCGGAAACCTGCTGTTCGACATCACGGGCGAGCTGCCCTGCGATTTTCGGCGGTGTATGGGCATGGTCTTTGAGAGTACTCGACAGCGCAACGCGGATCTTCAAAACTTCATCCAGCGCGAGCGTCCCCAGCGATTGCACCACAAAGGCATAAAGCTGGCTCTGCTCATCTTTCGATGCTTCGGGCAACAACTCGACCAAACGCCCCGCGAGCATCAACCGAACATCCTGATCGACATCTTTCGCCAACACAGTCGAAGCCTGCACGGGAAGTGATTTATTTTGCAAAACCGCCTTCCGAACACTCGGTTCGGGGTCCTTTTCTGCCAGATAGTACAAAATTTCCTTGTTCGTCCAGGTACTTTTCGCCATATCCAGACGTTCCTGAACATTGGCTGACTCTAGGGCATCCCTTTGTTCTTCATAGGTTTTTCGTCCTCGATCGAGGAATTTTGTGAAAATGTTGACCATAACCTCAAATTAGCGCATAGATTTCAGA
>CAYGQG010000259.1:0-1025 GCA_964351955.1 uncultured Micavibrio sp.
CGTGGTTCTGCGGCGCAGATCCGTCAGCTTGCCGGTATGCGTGGTCTGATGGCTAAACCTTCCGGTGAGATTATCGAAACGCCGATTATCTCTAACTTTAAAGAAGGTCTGACCGTGTTGGAATACTTCAACTCCACACACGGTGCACGTAAAGGTCTTGCCGATACGGCTCTGAAAACTGCGAACTCCGGTTACCTGACACGTCGTCTGGTTGACGTTGCACAGGATGCGATCGTCACCGAGCATGATTGTGGTACGAAAGACGGTATCTCAATGCGCGCGGTTATGAACGGTGCTGATGTTGTTGTATCTCTGGCTGAACGTATCCTTGGTCGTTGTTCTTCTGTCGACATCAAAGACCCGCTAAGCGGCGACATGATTGTCAAAGCAGGTGAATTGATCAACGAGGAAACATCCGAAGAGATCGAAACAGCGGGTATCGACGAAGTTCTTGTCCGTTCTGTTCTGACTTGTGAAGCCGAAAACAACGGCATTTGTGGCGCATGTTACGGTCGTGACCTTGCACGCGGTACGAATGTTAACCTCGGCGAAGCGATCGGTGTGATGGCTGCCCAATCTATTGGTGAGCCGGGTACACAGCTGACTATGCGTACATTCCACATTGGTGGTGCGGCGCAGAAAGGTGCGGAACGCTCTCATGTTGATGCCAACATGGATGCAACGATCGAAATCCGTAACCAGAACGTTGTTAAGAACTCCGAAGGCGTAAACATCGTCATGGGTCGTAACACCGAGATTGTCTTGTTGGACAAAAAAGGTGCCGAGAAAGCCACACACCGTATTCCATATGGCGCGAAGCTGATGGTCGAAGACGCGGGCAAAGTCAAAGCCGGTGATAAACTGGCCGAGTGGGACCCGTACACATTGCCTGTTATCACCGAAAAAGACGGTGTGGCGCATTACTTCGACTTGGTTGAAGGCATCTCTGTTACTGATGATGTTGATGAAGCAACAGGTATTGCTTCTAAGAAGATCATTGACTGGAGATCACAGCCTAAAGGCGG
>CAYGQG010000260.1:0-1025 GCA_964351955.1 uncultured Micavibrio sp.
ATTTCATCATGATCGTCATCATCTAGGTCAAGATCTCCTTCGACTTCATCGTCATCATCGTCATCCGCGCCGGCTTCATCAAGATCTTCAAGGCTCACGACTTCGGCATCTTCAACCTCGTCTTCATCCTCATCATCTTCTTCCTCAGCTGCGGCTTTAGCCTCTTTGGCTTTTTGCTTGGCGACTTCGGCTTCGGCTTCCTCTACAGCAGCAGCACCACGTGCGCGGCGGCTTTTAACCTTGATCTCACCGGTAAATTCGGTCTCGCATGACGGACATACGATCGGACGTTTATTCATATCGAAAAAACGCACACCGCAGTTTAAGCAAATTCTTTTTAAGCCTTTGGCATCTAAAGCTGCACCCACAGGACATCTCCTTGTTTAATTATTCTCTGGTAGAGAAACTTGTTCTATCGCTTGATCTGCCCGATTCCGCGGCCCAAGTCAAATATAAATCTGAATAAACAAAAAACACAGCCGTACCACCCCCTCGAAAAGCCTCGACCCGTGACCTATATCATTGTAAAGTCACTAAGATTTCGAAGTTCTAATTGGAGGTACTCACATGCACAAACCTGTCGTTATTTGCGGCTTCAAACGCTCCCCGATGCATTTCGCAAATAAGGGCGAGCTGGCCAAGGTTCGTCCCGATGATATGGCGGCGGAAGTCGTCAAAGCGCTCGTTGCCGAAACGGGTGTAAATGCCGAAGACATCGAAGACCTCTTGATGGGTTGCGCATTCCCCGAAGCCGAGCAAGGCTTTAACATCGCCAAATTGGTGGTTCAGCATGCGGAGCTTCCTGTTTCTATCGCCGGTGCGACCGTAAACCGTTTCTGTGGTTCATCCATGACCTCTATCCATATCGCTGCCGGTGCTATTCAAATGGGCGCTGGTGATGCCTTTATCTGCGCAGGTGTGGAAAGCATGTCGCGCATTCCGATGGGCGGCTTTAACCCGATGCCGAACCCGGCTCTGTATGAGAAATATCCGCAAGCCTATATCTCCATGGGCGAAACGGCGGA
>CAYGQG010000261.1:0-1019 GCA_964351955.1 uncultured Micavibrio sp.
CAACTCAGTGCGGTCATCATCGAAAACCAAAACAAAAACAGTCAGAAAATCGAATGTGATATTCTTCTTCCGTTTTTCGGCCTGACTATGAAGCTCGGCCCGATTGCCGACTTTGGCCTGAACCTGCATGAAAACTTAATCCCCGTGGACACGGAAAAATTCGAAACCTCCGAACCCGGTATCTTCGCGGTAGGCGACATCAATCACTACCCCGGAAAGCTCAAACTGATCCTCAGCGGTTTCCACGAAGCCGCCCTGATGTCACGCCAAGCCTTCCGCTATATCCACCCGGACCAAAAACTGAAATTCGAATACACAACATCCAGCTCCTCATTGCAGGAAAAGCTGGATGTGAATGACGGTAAATCGAGTAAAAAATCCGCTTAAAGCTTAACGCGGCGTTGCAATCCATTGTTCAATGGCAAGCCCTTTATCATTTTCTAGTAATGTAGAACGTTTAATAACGAGCGTTACCAAAAGCCTGTCTGTGCGGGTACGCGCTCCGGCCTGATAAGTCAAAACAACGGGAACCTGTACCTCCCATGTGTAGACACCATCTTTAACACCTTCGCTTACAAGAACAGGCGCACCTTGCGCTGCCGCAGTTAAAACTTGCTGGTTTGCCTCAACCATCTCGATAATTCTCGATCGTTTTAAGGCAGAGGTAAAACTCTCCCAGCCCTTGGGAGAGAAGAAGCGTGAACTGTCTTGTAGACGACGTCTGTAATCGTTAAACCCGAACGTCATAGTTTCAGCAATGGCTTCGGACGACCAATTCAACAAAACCGCTGTCGACACACCCGTCTCATCCAAGGGGGCCATAGGAATAATCTTACCGTCCTGTGTTGTCGCGAAATATTTATTCTGACATTCACCGGAATATTCAACATCGCCGAACTTGGCCTTGCCTTTATTCGCTTCCAAATCAAAGTCAGTCAACTGAACAAACAAAACAGCGACCAAAAGGCCAATGATGATATAAGAAAGTGTATCGTTTCCCCCCGAACGCTCCATTCTTA
>CAYGQG010000262.1:0-1012 GCA_964351955.1 uncultured Micavibrio sp.
ACTGATTTGCGGCTGATGTTGCGCCGGAATCTGTTCTCTAATCATCGCAGCTTTGAGCTGTGATTTAACCCGAAGCTCTGTAGACGTGACCGCGCAGATGCGTGGCATAGATCGAGGAGCTTCCCTACTCTGCTCTGTTACAGGGGTAATAGAGGGTTGTGTGAATGCCCCTTTTTTAAACTGCGTGGTCGCTTGTTGAATCCTCACACGTTTAATCTCGGTCTCTAACTTGCCGATGAAACGATCAAAGGCCTGATACTGGCGCTCCAGTTTTTGTAAGGTCTCAATTTCGCGTGTGAGACGCTCGATCCGATCATGTAGGCCCTCACGATAAGCTTTGCCGTATCTTATTCGTTGGCGTTCCGCCCTGCCCTGCTGTTTGAGCTCATCGGCTTTAATCGCATCGGACTGGTTAAAGCACTGCATGACCAGCCGAGCGGTAAATTCCAGGGCTTTGGTTAGCGCATTTTGTATCAGCGCAGGGAATGAAGTCCCCTGCTCTAGCTCTTTTAGCCGATCCAGACGAGTATCGAGCTTCTCGATCAGTTGATGCACCTCGATGATTTGTTCCTTGAGCGGTTTATCGGGGAGCTGCTCGCGCCGCGCGTTCAGCGCTTTAATCTGGTTTACAAAATCCTGACGCGTCCCGCGATCAATCTTCGGGTAATCGATTGTTCTATGCGGCTCACGTTTGACCTTACTTTCCAGTTTGAGGGCTACGGCATCGCCGCTAGCACTGCCGGAACCCTGCTTGCCATCCTCTTCACTGTCATCATCGGATTTTGATGATCTGTCGGCCTTTTCAGACTTAGCGGAGGGAACTGAACCCCCTCCTCCGCCACTGGAGGAAGATTTGCCCTTATCTTCCTCTCCTTCTTTGTCATCGGGCTGATCTGAAGATCTATGCTCTGCATCCGCTTCCTTAGAAGCCTGCCACGCTTGTGGCCCGATATGGGTTTGGGGAATGGCATCGATACCCTGATCCTCATAGGATCGCCGATCGATCTGAATA
>CAYGQG010000263.1:0-1004 GCA_964351955.1 uncultured Micavibrio sp.
GCGTAAGTGAAATCACCATTGGCCAGCAATGTCACAATACCGCCCTGCGCGGTTGTGAAAGTTTGAGGAACAACGCTTAAAGTATCCAGATCAATATCTGAATCTACCCCGCTACCGTTATCGCCCAGTACATTGCCGGCAATATCCTGATCACGATCCCCTGAGAAAGCATCGTCGTTCGCAACAGGGTTATCATTGATCGGGTTCACATCAATCATAAACATCTGGCTCGTTAGCACTGCTTCGCCATCGCTTAACGTAAAGTCAAAAGCAAAGGAGCCGTTTCTATCCGCATCCGGCGTGAATGTGACGGCACCATCAAGAATGTCTTGCATGGTAAAGCTGTCAGAGACAGCCAGATTTACACCATTGAGCTGTAGATCGCTGTTTACAGGGATAGCGTTCAGCGTGAACACAAGCTCTGCAGGAGTGTTATCGACATCAAGCGCCTCTAACATAGTGGCTGTTAGCGTAATGCTCGTATCCTCATCCAAAGATGTACCGTTATTGGCCACGCTTGGCGCGTCATTCACAGCGTTCACGGTTACATCAACGGTAGAGCTGACAGTTTCTGTACCGTCAGTAACATCGTAGCTGAAGCTATCAACGCCGTTAAAGTCGGCATTCGGTGTATAGGTGACAGTACCGTCACCATTGATGACTACAGAACCGTTAGCACCTTGTGTAACAGCCGTTACATCGAGCGGATCAGTATCCGCATCCGTGTCATTGGCCAAGACATCGATAATAACAGCCATATCTTCGTCCGTAATGGCCGTATCAGCATTGGCGACCGGTGGCTGGTTCACCGTAATGTCCGGCTCTACATTAATGGTGACTGTGGCAGTATCCTGGCCGCCATTGCCGTCATCAACTGTATAGCTAAAGCTGTCTGCGCCGGAGAAGCCTGTAGGGGCTGTATAGGTGAACTCTCCGGTCGATGCGAGATCAACAGTCACACCTTGCGCAGTTGTAACTTGCGTTTCGACGACGCTTAAAACATC
>CAYGQG010000264.1:0-1001 GCA_964351955.1 uncultured Micavibrio sp.
TTGAGCACGCCCCGCACGTAGATTAGAGATTATCATCCTTTTCCATACTAATTTTTATCGTTCTGTTTCTTGTGCATAGAGTAAGAGTAAACGAATGGCGCAAACAAACCCAACAGCCACCAAAGCACAATATTGATGATCACCCATACATTATCATCAGAAACAAACGTTCCAATAAGCATCATAAGGCCTGCAATCATCATAACTTTTCCTCCGAAACGATGCGTTGCAAGCCAGTTTTCATCTGAGTTCATGGTCCAGCTTATACGGAAGCCAACATATTTGTTTGGCCTGACCTTGCCCATGATATTGCCGAGCAATATCAAGATACCGGCAAACAGATAGCTGACAAAGAGGCTGGGAGTAATCTGAATATCCGTAGCATTGGCTAGGATAATCCATAATTGCGTCGCGATAGATATAAACCCGGTAATGGTCGCTACATAAGTAATGACACTCTCACTTTGTCTATCATCATGTGCGTTCAGGGATTTTTTCATCACAAAGATCATCAGCCAGGTCATAAAGAATGCAAAAGGTGGATAACCAATCGCAAACATATCGTTTGGCATTGTATTAGATGGCTGATTATCGATCCCCCACTGCACAATCAGGATCTCGGGCAAAACAAGAAATGAATACAGAGACATCATGCAGCTTAAAGCCAACACAATATAAGCAACGAGATACTGTCTAAAATGTCTAGTCATGCTTGTTTCCTCCTAGCTCAAAAAGCTCTGCCACTGCGGCGGCTGCATCCTCAAAAACACTCGTATGGATCGAGTAATAAATATGCTGTCCATCTCTCTTCTTAATCACGAGATCAGCAGCTTTTAATTTGTTCAAATGGTAGGACAATGACGCACCGGTGATATCAAAGTGCTCGGCTATGTCCCCTACTTTCAGCTGCTTATCTTTGAGAAGGTCTAAAATTTGTCTTCTAGTTGGATCAGCAAGCGCTTCTAAAACGACCTGAAACTTCATAATATCCGGTTTGTATT